>NZ_WVRF01000002.1:0-462717 GCF_013110775.1 Ruegeria sp. HKCCD7296 | reverse complement strand
TTATCGGGCGTTTGAGTTCCACGCCCGCCTTCATCCGCTCGGCGGGAATGGTGATGACATCGGCCCCGACTTCCATCCAGCGCAGATGCAGGATTTCATCGCGGCGACACCCCGTCAGGAACAGCATCTGCAAGGCACGATACAGAGTGCCAGTCGGCCCGAGGTGAACCGCCAGACGCTCGGCCTCTGTCCACCACAGCGGGCGCTCAGTCGGTGTAAGCGCACCCTCGCGAGGAGGTGTGGGCTTAACCGCCTTACGCTTGCCTGTCAGCTTGCTCACCGGGTTGGGAGATGGCTCCTGTCCTGCGGGATGGGCGTCGGCCCATGACTGCCACAGCGCCCGCACCGAACGCAGGGCGTTGGACGCCGAGGCCGGGGAAGTCACGCCCAACATGCGGCGGTATTCGTCCCGCACCATCTCGGGAGTAATGTCGCTCATCCTTACATCGGCGAGAAACATCCGTTTCACGGCGTACCCGTAGCTTTCGATGGTGGAGGCCCGGACGTGTGGGTTTTCCTGCCCGTGAAATGAAGGCGCACTGTAGATGGTCAAGTCCACGAGGACGCGTTCACGCGCCTCCATCGCCGCTCTGTCGGTTGGGCTGAGATAGGTACCTGCGGCCAACTCAGCCATAATTGCTTGCGCTTTATCGCGGGCCGCTTCGATGGTACCGGGTTTGGTCGCCGGGGTGAACTCCGCAATACTGATGCGGTGCAGCTTGCCCCGCACCTTCCGCTCGACACCTAGCATCCACGCCGAGGTCTGTTTGCGGCACACGAACCCGCGCAAGTCGGTGTCACGTAGCGTCACGCCAGTGGTGTCGGCGAATCTCGTGGTCGCTCTGGCGAGGGTCTGCTTGCCGAACCGGAAGCGGCGCGGCTCCTCGGGCCGGGCTTTCGATCGGGGCAGGGGTACAACATTTACAGACATGGGCAATGGTCCTTTCATCGTCTCGGTGAAGAAGCCCGTTCCGTTTGCAGCCGGGGCGGGGTTCGTCGTCAGAACACTTGACTGTCGACCTCAGAATTACTCTCAAGGCAACTTTGAGGCAACCAAAAGAATGACAAATGAGGGGTAAATGGGGTGAAATCAGAGCACTCGGAGCGAGGCTATAGTCTATATTTTTATAGCCTTATCGCAATGTGTGGGTAATAGGGGAAAAGGTAGTGCACTTGATTGTGGATCCAGAGGTCCCCTGTTCAAGCCAGGGAGGCGGTACCACTTCTCTCAAAACAGGTTTGTTTTTCACGCGACTGCACGCGTTGCGCCATTCGAATGGCTTTGAAAGTTGATGCGATGCGCGCGCTGAAGATCAGCGCGCGAGGTTCAGTTTGAAACGCATCTTGGTTTGCCTGGCAGCTGGAAGATGTCGGTTCAAGCGCTTGTTGATCACGCCAAACCCCCAGACGATTACCAGTGTCAGCAAGATGAAATAGAAGGCCAGGATCGGATAGGGAACGAATGGATTAAACGTCTTGTCGGCAAAGTAGCTGGCGTAATACAGCGCGTCTCCGCGTTGTTGCCAGGCTGGGAAGGCCGAGAAGAAAACAAGGGTCGTTGCGTGGAACAGAAAGATCGCCTCGTTCGTGTAAGCCGGCCATGCCAGGCGCAGCATGGTGGGCCAGACGATCCGGCGGAAGCGAGCCCAACCTGTCATGCCATAAGCATCAGCAGCCTCGATATCGCCTTTGGGAATGGATCTGAGCGCACCATAGAAAATCTCGCCCGAATAGGCAGCGGTGTTCAGGAACAGCACGATCAGCGCCCCCAACCAGGCTGAGGTGAAGGCATCAAACATCGGGTAGGATTTCTTCAGCGATAGTAAGAAGAAATAGGCAAAGAAGAACTGGATAAACAAGGGCGAACCGCGGAACAGGAAGATGAACCATTCCGAAGGTTTGCGTAGCCACTTGTTTGTTGAGGCTTTGCCGACTGCCAGGGCGGTGGCCAGAAAGAACCCGGTGGCCAGTGCCATGATCCCGAAATACACATTCCAGATCATACCTGACCCGATCAGTGTAAACTGCTCGCACAGGGTGAAATCGTTCTTGGGCAGCAGACGCTCGCCAATGCCAAGAGAACGGAGGCCATAGTCCTGAATGGTCTGCAAGCAGCTCATGCCGTGGTCTCCTTGCGTAGCAGTTCACCGCCCGAGGTGGCCTGTCCGTGCGACAGCTTGCGCATCAGTTTTTCCAATCCAATCTCGGATACGCGGGTCATACCCAGATAGAAGATGAGCAGGAACAGGAAGTACCACATCCGCCAGTCTCCGTGCGGGTACTGGGTGAATCTGGAGGTTTTGGTGCCACCAAGCTCGCGCGCCCAATAGACGATATCCTCGATCCCCAGCAGGAACAGAAGCGGCGTCGCCTTGATCAGAACCATCCATAGGTTCGACAGGCCGGGCAGGGCGTAGACCCACATTTGTGGTACCAGGATGCGCCAGAAGGTCTGGCGACGGGTCATGCCATAAGCTTCGGCTGTTTCCAGCTGTGCGTGCGGTACCGCCCGCATGCCGCCGAACAGAACGTTTGCGGCGAAGGCTCCGAAAACGATTGAGAAAGTGATGATGGCCAGAAAGAACCCATAGGTTTCGTGCACCCATTCCGGCGCAGTCCCCAATGGCAGCTTGGCCGCCTGACACACGATGAAATCATTTCCCTGACGGATCGGGTCGGTCCATTCGGGGCACAGGATTTTATGCCGCGTCCATTCGAACGCCTGATCCAGGGCAATAACAAAAAACAGGAAGAATGCGATGTCGGGGACGCCGCGCACAATGGCGATGTACCCTTTTCCCAGCCAGCTTAGTGGTGGGAAATGAGAACGGGCTGCCATTGCGCCCATAAAGCCAAACGCCAACGCAACAGGCGCGGTCACGGCCAGCAATCCCAATACCTTCAGGAAAGACAGGTAGAAGGACCAGTGGACACCGTTGGTCAGGTAACAAGAAAACCAACGGAATGTTCCGAGCGTGTCTGGATCAGCGCAGTAGGAAAACATGTAGCGTCTTTCGAACGTCGTGCCCGCGTTGCTGTCGGGCGAGGTTCGGCGCGACTGGCACGCCGAACCGCTTGATACGGATTAGTTTGTAACGACCGAACCGTCAGCGTTGTAAGTTGGAACGCCTTCGCCGAACCACTTGACGATCAGTTCGTTCAGCGAACCGTCTGCTTTCATCGACGTGATCGCTTCGTCGAACTTGCCACGCAGTTCGCCATCCGATTCACGGATGCCTAGGCCAATACCGCCGCCCAGCGGGACATCATCGCCTACGAAAACCAGCTCACCGCCCGATTCTTCGACGATCGGCACCAGAAAGTCCTTGTCAGCAAAGACCGCATCGGCTTCACCGTTACGCACGGCTGCGATCGTTTCTTCCGGGGTTGCGAATTCAACCAACGTCGCGCCGGATTCGGCTACGTGACCGGCCTGAATAGTTGCGGTTTGCGCGGCGACGATACCGCCGGCAACATCAACGCCTTCCGCTGCACCGACATAGGCCGAAGCCGCAGGCGGGAAGTAGTTCTGGGTGAAATCGATGACCTCGTCACGTTCGTCGGTGATCGACATGCCGGCGATGATAGTGTCGTAGTTGCCCGACACCAGGTTTGGAATGATCGAATCCCAATCGTTCTTAACCCACTCACACTCCAGGTTTGCGCGTTTGCACAGCTCGTCGCCAACCTCACGCTCGAAACCGTCGATCTCACCGGCGTCGTTGATGAAGTTATACGGAGGGTAGGCGCCCTCGGTGCCCATGCGGACGGTGTCGGCCATGGCGATACCGGCAGTCAGCGCCAGTGCTGCGGTGGACAGAATCAGTTTTTTCATTGGTTACTCCCCAGTTTGGTTCTGTATTTGAAGTTAAGCCGCCTGAGTGGCGGAGAGAAAGCCCCGAAGCCGTTCGGATTCGGGTGACGTAAAGATATCTTCGGGCGTGCCTTCTTCCTCGATCAGACCTTGGTGCAGAAACACCACGTGGCTTGAGATGTCGGCAGCCATTTTCATGTCATGGGTCACGATGATCATGGTACGCCCTTCGGCGGCCAGATCCTTGATCACCTTGATGACCTCTTGTTCAAGCTCGGGGTCCAGTGCCGAGGTCGGTTCGTCAAACAGCAGCGCTTCGGGTTCCATACACAGACCACGCGCAATGGCGGCACGCTGTTGCTGACCGCCGGACAACTGGGCGGGGTAGACGTCGCATTTATCTCCGATGCCGACCTTTTCCAGATATTTGCGCGCACTGTCTTCCACTTCGGCCCGGTCACGGCCCAGAACGGTCACGGGGGCCTCCATCACGTTTTGCAGGATGGTCATATGCGCCCACAGATTAAACTGCTGAAAAACCATCGACAGGTTTGTGCGAATGCGCATGACTTGTTTGGGGTCGGCAGGGCGACGCGCATGGCCTTCACCGGACCATTTGACAGGTTCGCCCTTGAACAGAATCTCTCCCTGCTGGCTGTCTTCCAAAAGGTTGCAGCAGCGCAGGAGCGTTGATTTTCCCGATCCCGATGAGCCGATCAGCGAAACTACGTCGCCACGATGAGCTGTAATATCCACCCCCTTCAACACCTCGAGATTACCGAAGCTTTTGTGAAGGTTTTTGATTTCGATGACGGGAGCGGTTTCTGTCACGGGCAGTCCAGTGGTTGGTGGTGTTGGTGCGGTACTAGGACCGAAAAAATAGGTCAATGCAATGCGCAAATGACAGAATCAAGACCTCAAACGCCCAAAATGACTAAATGCGTTCGACAATTTGGTCAGCTGTTCGAAAGTAAGGCGTTTGGGGTCGGAGGGTTGGGAACAGCCAGGTAATCCGAAGCCTGAATGTCCACTAGGCCCCTCAGGGACAGTTGTTGCCGATCCGTGTCCTCTAGACCTTCAATGGCTGCGCGCACGGCAAGCGCGATTTGCGCAGCGTTTTGCCCTTGTGCGGTAATGTAGGGCAAAGTTGGGGTTGGCACGGTCCTCGTCACCTCTTGCAGGCGGTCATTCTGGTCGGTGTATTC
Organism: Ruegeria sp. HKCCD7296; assembly: GCF_013110775.1. Taxonomy (NCBI): domain Bacteria; kingdom Pseudomonadati; phylum Pseudomonadota; class Alphaproteobacteria; order Rhodobacterales; family Roseobacteraceae; genus Ruegeria; species Ruegeria sp. HKCCD7296. The sequence goes on along the minus strand of NZ_WVRF01000002.1, from coordinate 457,698 downwards.
CTGCAGCAGATGCCATGTCAGCGCATCCAAAGCTGCAAAGTCTGCTTTCCCCTCGGCCACGGCTTGCGCAGAAAGCGCGTGCCCGCCCGTCTCCAAAACTGCGGCGGGGCGCAGGTTCAACTGTGCCAAATGCGTGATTGGGGCCGCCCAACCGGACTGAGACACAGCCTCGTTATAGGCAAAGGTACCTTGTGTCAGATCTGTGAGGTCGCGGGTATCATCCCGACGTTTGACAAAAACCGAGTTGTAATGGCCAGCCGGGCAATCTGGCAGGCCATAATCTGGCGTTCCAACCAATTGCACATGACCATGCAGTCGGGTCCGGTACGGCATTCCGCATGTCTGAGCCAGAATCAGATTCGGATCTTGCCAGACCCCCCACATGTCCTGATCTCTGGTCAGGTGATCTGGGCCATAACCCAGATGATTGCGGATCAAGGTCCAGAACCGGTCATTGGCAGCTTGAAGCGCAGGCATGTCATACATGCCAAGCATTGCGATCACGATTTTGCAGCCCTTTGGCGCGCCAAGGCCGAATCCACGTCGCTTACACCCAACAGGCTGACCACGAGACGCAGCAGAGAGTCTTCTTCGCCAGTGCGATGACCGTCAGCAAGCGCTACGGACCACAGGGCCTGGACCACGGCCAGCCGGTCCTCATAGGCGACAGCCTCTTTGATGGCACGGGTAAAGCGGACCGTGTCGGGGGCTTCGGCCTCCAAATCCTCGGCCTGCGCGCGCAGTGCGGCGCTTTCGAACGGAGACAAGCCATAGCGTTCCGCAGAAATACGGTCGATGCGCGCCATCTCGGAATCGGAATAGTCGTTGTCGGTACGGGCCAGACGCACCAGCAAGGCGGTCAATGCAAGGCGGGCGTCGTCGTCAACAAGCGGGTCGGGTTGAGGCTGCGTGATCCTGGAAAGAAAGTCGCTGAACATGGGCTAGATATAGCGAGCGCCTAACTCACATCCAAGCGGCTTTGTACGCGTTCGCGTGCGGCCTTGCTGTCATTAAAGCTCAAACCCATGGCGACACGGGCTTCTTCGACGATCTTCATCTCGCCTTCATCTGTGCTGCCATCGGCCAAAACAACTTCCCACAAAGCATCGAGCGCGGCCAGACGCTCTTTCAGGTCCGTCGTCTCCCGGATCAGCTTACCAAAAGTGTCGGTTTCGGGCGCAGCGGCATGAAGCTTTTCGCAAGTTGCCCGAACTTTTGCCGCCTCGATCGCATTATGCTGGTAAAGACGGGCTAAAATCTTGTCGATCAGGCTGATCTCTTCCAGTTTGTAATCCCGATCCGCCTGCGCCACACGCACCATGAGCGCGCCCAGGGCAAGCTCGGCATCCGGGTCGGGCAGGTGTTCATGTTGAGGCGGCCTGAGCGCCTGAAAGAATTTTTTCAACATAAAGTCAGGTTATTCCATATTTTGTGGTCCGCCAAGCGAAGACTACCTGCCATAGGTCAGAATGGTCACAAGATTGCCGATTGATCGCGTGTCCCTCAGAGCCGGTATCCACAGCTTGCAGTGTTCAACCGTAAGGTGAAGAAAACTACTTCGGAAGGCAATACTACCGAATTGGGCGCGGTTAGCCCTGATAGTTCAAAGCGGCCTGCGCCTGCTCGGTCAGCCACGTGATCATCTGACGGTAGGGCACCGGCCCATAGCTGACACGCGCCACGCCCAATTCGGCCAGTTTGGACGTTTCAGGTGTGCCGGGCAGGGCAATGATATTGACGGGCAGGTTGGTCGCCTCGCAAAGCTGGCCAATCATTGTTTCGTCTTTCAGGCCCGGCGCGAAAAATCCACTGGCGCCCGCCGTTTCATAGGCCGCGGCCCGCGCAATGGCATCCTGCAGCATAGCCTGGTCATGCGTGTCAGCCGGTGTCTTGAGGAAGAGATCGGTGCGCGCGTTGACATACGCGGGGATGCCTGCACTTTCACAGGCTTTGCGCATGGCTTCAACACGCTTGGCCTGAACCGCCATGTCATAAAGGCCCTCGCCACCGATGACCTGATCTTCGAAGTTGAACCCGACTACGCCGCATTCCAGCGCACGTTTCACGTTTTCCGCGACCCCCTGCAAAGTTTCCGCATAGGCTCCTTCAAAGTCCAGCGTCACCGGCAGATCGACGGCTGAGACAATGCGGCGGGCATTATCCAAAGCAGCCTCAAGGGGGATGTTCTGCCCGTCACTGAACCCTTGAGCCATGGCAACCGGTGCGCTTCCGGTCGCAATGGCCTGTGCGCCCGCATCCCGAACTGAGCCTGCGCTGCCTGCGTCCCAGATGTTGAAAAGGATGACCGGATCGCCTTTTTTGTGAAGGCTGGTGAAGGTTTTAGCGTCCTGGATCTGATCGGTCATTGGAACTCTCCTGTTGTGGTCTGTGCAACAGTTAGTCAGTTGAAGAGGACTGGAATAGAGTTTTTTCCATCCCACACGTCACTTTGAAGTGACGACACAGGCGCTGTGCAGATCCGTCAAATACCTGTGCCGTCTGATAGGTTGGTCAAAACCGTTAGGCTTGCTCTGACGCGCCAGATACGAATTTCGCGCTGAAATTCGCCTCACCCAAACGCTTCAGCAGGTTCAATTGAGTGTCCAACCAGTCTTTGTGACCTTCTTCTTCCAGAAGGATACGTTCGAACAGAGTACGCGAGCCGACATCCCCGACCTCGGCAGCCTGCAGCGCGGCTTTGGTGTAGAAATCAACGGCCTCGGTTTCATCCTTCAGATCCGCAGCGAACATCTCTTCCAAAGAACCCGCGGCCGCCGGAGTTTTCTGAAACTCAAGTTCAGGAACGCCACCAAGGAACAGAATTCGCTCGATGAAGGCGTCAGAATGCCCAATCTCCTCTTGCATCTCACCGCGCATCTTTTCGGCGAGAATGTCGAGGCCCCAATCTTCTAGCACATGGGCGTGCAGCTGATACTGATGCGCCGCTGTCAGTTCCATATGCAGTGCTTGTTGGAGGTTGGTGATGGTTGTTGCGTTGCTCATCGGAAATCTCCTGAATCTCTGAACTGTATCCAAGGCACGAAGCAGAAACTTCGCATCCTCATACAGTTAAGAGGTCAGCCCCCACAAAACAACGTGGGGGTGACAGACCGACACAGCGGGGGATTACACCAGACGCGAGGTGTCTTTTGCAGCGCGCACAAAATCGCGGAACAGCGGGTGCGGGTCAAAAGGCTTGGACTTCAGTTCCGGGTGGTACTGAACGCCGATGAACCAAGGGTGGTCCGACCATTCCACGATTTCGGGCAAACGACCGTCCGGCGACATGCCTGAAAAGTTCAAACCGGCTTTCTCAAGTTGTTCGCGATACTTGATGTCGACCTCATAGCGGTGACGGTGGCGTTCCTCGATCTGGGTGCTGCCATAGATACCGGCAACCTTGGATCCTTCGGCGAGAACCGCGTTATAAGCGCCCAAGCGCATGGTGCCGCCTTTGTCGTCGCCGACCTTGCGTTCAACCTTGTGGTTGCCCTGCACCCATTCTTTCAGGTGGTAAACAACTGGCTCGAAACGTTTTTTTCCGGCCTCGTGGTCGAACTCCTCTGAACCCGCCTCGGTGATGCCAGCAGCATTCCGTGCCGCTTCGATCACCGCCATCTGCATGCCCAAACAAATGCCCAGATAGGGGACCTTGTGTTCGCGCGCATACTGAGCAGCCTTGATCTTGCCTTCGGTGCCGCGTTCGCCAAATCCGCCGGGTACGAGGATCGCGTGGAAGCCTTCCAGATGCGGTGCTGCGTCTTCTGTGTCGAATACCTCGGCATCGACCCACTCGATTTTCACCTTGACCCGGTTGGCCATGCCACCATGGGTCAGAGCCTCAGCAATCGACTTATAGGCATCCTCGAGCTGAGTGTATTTGCCGACGATGGCAACTTTGACTTCGCCTTCGGCATTGTGGATGCGGTCACTAACGTCTTCCCATTTAGCCAGATCGGGTTTCGGGGCAGGGCTGATCTGGAACGCGTCCAGAACCGCCTGATCCAGACCTTCCCGGTGATAGGCCAGCGGTGCATCATAGATGGTGCTCAGGTCTTGCGCCGCAATCACGCTGTCAGGGCGGACGTTACAGAACAGCGCCAGTTTCTCGCGTTCCTTGGTCGGGATCGGGCCTTCAGAGCGGCAGACCAGAATATCGGGTGCCAGACCAATCGAGCGCAGCTCTTTCACCGAGTGCTGAGTCGGCTTGGTTTTCAACTCACCAGACGCTTTGATGTAGGGAAGCAGTGTGAGGTGCATAAAGATACACTGGCCGCGCGGCTTGTCCTGGCTGAACTGACGGATGGCTTCAAAAAAGGGCAGGCCCTCGATGTCGCCGACGGTGCCGCCGATCTCACACAGCATGAAATCGACTTCATCTTCGCCAATTGCGATGAAATCTTTGATCTCATTGGTGACGTGCGGGATCACCTGAATTGTTTTGCCCAGGTAATCGCCACGGCGCTCTTTCTCGAGCACATTCGAATAAATGCGCCCCGAGCTTACCGAGTCGGTTTTCCGCGCTGCTACGCCGGTGAAACGTTCATAATGTCCAAGGTCCAGATCGGTTTCGGCACCATCGTCGGTGACAAAAACCTCGCCATGCTCAAACGGGGACATCGTGCCTGGGTCGACGTTCAGATAGGGGTCAAGCTTGCGCAGGCGAACGGAGTACCCTCGCGCCTGCAACAGCGATCCCAAAGCCGCCGAAGCCAGTCCTTTGCCCAAGGACGAAACCACACCACCAGTGATGAAAATAAAACGCGCCATAGTTTTTCGGCTGCTCCCGTGAGACGTCAAAATCAGCTGCCCGACGGTTCCGAAAAACCGCTGCATCACGGGACTTCACGTATAAAGGATTCGCGTCAAAAGCGCAAGAGAACCGCAAGATGCTGTTGCAGTCCTCTTTTAGGTTTCTAGGTTTTGTGGATCAGTCCGCTTGCGGGATCAGTGGCGCGTTGTCGCCCTGTGCCGGTGGCAGAAGATCATCTGCCGACGGAATCGCCGGAGTGCTTTCTTCGGTGGAAGCCGGGGCCGGAACGCCCAGACGATCAATCACTGAGCTGCCCGAGGATTTCTGTGCAGCCAGAATGGTCAGTGTGATCGAGGTCACGATAAAGCAAGCGGCCAGAATCCAGGTCAGCTTGCCCAGCGCGGTTGCCGCTGCGCGGCCCGTCATGGCGCCACCACCACCGCCACCCATACCAAGGCCACCGCCTTCGGACCGCTGCATCAGAACAACGGCAATCAGGCCCAAGGCCAACAGAAGGTGGATGATGAGAACGACGTTTTCCATGGTGGTCCTGTACAGCGTGGCGTGTATCGCGTGGTACTTATGCAAGTTTGTCCGCGGGGGCAAGTCAGGAGTTGGCATCACGACGTGTGATATACCATATCACGGCAAAGGGACTGGACAGAACGCTGATGAGTGACGCAGGCTGCGGCCCATGCCACATGACGATCACGACCACCCGCACGCCCTGTTACCGCCGGAACCCGCACTGCGCGTCAAAGCGCTTGAAACGATTCTGACCCGTAAAGGGCTGATTGATCCGGCGGCTCTGGATGAGATTATCGACACCTATCAAAACAAGATCGGCCCGCAGAACGGCGCGCGGGTTGTTGCCAAAGCGTGGAGCGACCCGGCTTTCAAGGCGGCCCTGCTGGAAGATGCCACACCTGTTGTGGCGGATCTTGGCTATTACGGTCGACAGGGCGAACACATGGTTGTTGTCGAGAACACGCCAGCCCAACACAACATGGTCGTCTGTACCTTGTGCAGCTGTTACCCATGGCCGTTATTGGGTATCCCGCCCGGCTGGTACAAGTCGGATGCCTACCGCGCCCGCGCCGTGCGCGAACCGCGCAAGGTGCTGGCCGAATTCGACGTCACCTTGCCCAAAGGTACATCAGTGCGGGTCTGGGATTCGACCGCTGAGATTCGCTACCTCGTCCTGCCCATGCGCCCCGAAGGCACAGATGGGATGAGTGAAGACGAACTTGCCTCGCTGGTGACACGTGACAGCATGATCGGTTCCGGCTTTCCCAGGGTGGCCTCATGACCCGCGTGCACGACATGGGTGGCCGTTTCGGGGATGGGCCGATAAATCCCGAAGCAGAGGATGCACCTGTCTTTGCCGAGGACTGGCACGCGCGAGCCTTGGCGGTGACGCTTGCCTCTGGGTTTCTGGGGCAATGGAACATCGATGTGTCCCGCCATGCGCGCGAACGCCTCTCACCCAAGGATTACACGCGGTTTTCGTATTATGAGAAGTGGATCTCGGGCCTGGCCGATCTATTGGTAGAGAACGGAGTGTTGACCCATGAAGATCTGCGGGGTGGCGGGAACGACGAACCGCACCCGCTGGCAGAAAAGATGCTGAAAGCAGAGGCCGTGTCCGCAGCATTGGCCAAAGGTGGTCCCGCAGACAGACCCTCCAATGTCGCTGTGCGCTATTCAATTGGACAAGAGGTTGTCACGACTCGGCCCGCAGCAAATCGCCTTGTGGACGGTGGCCACACACGGTTGCCGATCTATGCGTCCGGCGCCAAGGGGCGCATCCTTCGCCTGCACGGCACACATGTTCTGCCCGATTCCAATGCGCATGGATTAGGCGAAGCGCCTGAACCGATCTATGCGGTGGCGTTCCCGGCATCCGAACTTTGGGTCAGTCCGGAGCATCCCGACGACGAAGTGGTGCTGGATCTCTGGCAAAGCTATTTGGAGCCCACATGAACAACTGTGTCACCCATACGGCCCCAGAGCCCGTTTTTGACCAACCCTGGCACGCGCAAGTCTTTGCCGTCACAGTCGCGCTGAACGAGGCGGGCCGTTTCGCGTGGTCCGACTGGGCGGCCCGTTTCGCGGACACATTAAAGCGAAATGGAATAGCCCGGGACCTGGATGGTGGCGACGATTATTTCCAGGCGTGGTTGGAAACCCTTGAGGATTTGCTTGCCGATCAGGGCGCCGCGCCACCACAGGATGTAAAAGCGCTGCACCGGGCTTGGGAGGACGCGTACTTGACAACGCCGCATGGGCAACCTGTGCATCTACGCTGACAAAAATTGGGGGCTCTGCCCCCGCCGCCCGTTCCGGGCGACTCCCCCGAGGTATTTTGAGCAGATGAAGCAGGGGATCCGTTCTTCATCTGGCCGAAAATACCTCCGCCGGAGGCATCGCGCGCCCGCGCGATTATCATCTGCGGCGAAATATCGGTTTCCCTGCCGTCTGAGCCCCGCTATACGAGCCGGGTTTGATTACTCAGCACGAAAAGGACCGGATATGGCCAACGTGGTTGTTGTCGGCGCTCAATGGGGCGACGAAGGAAAAGGCAAGATTGTCGACTGGCTCAGCGAACGGGCGGACGTGATCGCGCGTTTTCAGGGCGGGCATAATGCCGGCCATACGCTGGTGATCGATGGCGAAGTCTACAAGCTGCACGCGCTGCCCTCGGGCGTTGTGCGCGGCGGCAAGCTGAGCGTGATCGGCAATGGTGTCGTGTTGGACCCCTGGCATCTGGTCAAGGAAATCGCGACCATCCGCGCACAGGGTGTGGAGATTACTCCTGAGACACTGATGATTGCTGAGAACACTCCGTTGATTCTGCCGATCCACGGAGAGTTGGACCGTGCGCGTGAAGAAGCGGCCAGCAAGGGCACAAAGATAGGGACCACTGGGCGCGGAATTGGGCCCGCCTACGAAGACAAGGTCGGGCGTCGTTCCGTACGCGTCGCCGATCTGGCGGACGAAGCAACCCTTGAAGCCCGCGTGGATCGTGCCTTGCAGCATCATGACCCGTTGCGCAAAGGTCTGGGGATCGAGCCGGTTGATCGTGATGCACTGATCACTCAGTTGAAAGAGATCGCGCAGGAGATTTTGCCTTTTGCGGCTCCGGTTTGGAAAGTGCTGAATGAAAAGCGTAAAGCTGGCAAGCGCATCTTATTCGAAGGGGCGCAAGGTGCCCTTCTGGACATCGATTTCGGCACTTATCCTTTCGTGACCTCGTCCAACGTGATCGCGGGTCAGGCCGCTACGGGCGTTGGGATTGGGCCGGGTTCGATTGATTTCGTGTTGGGTATTGTAAAAGCATACACCACACGGGTCGGCGAAGGACCGTTCCCGACCGAGCTGGAAGATGCGGATGGTCAGCGCCTTGGTGAGCGCGGCCATGAGTTCGGAACGACGACAGGCCGCAAACGCCGCTGTGGCTGGTTTGACGCTTGCTTGGTAAAACAAACTTGCGCGACCAGCGGAGTAAACGGCATCTCGTTGACCAAGTTGGATGTTCTGGACGGGTTTGAAACACTGAAAATCTGTACCGGGTATGATCTGGACGGCGAACGTTTGGATTACCTCCCAACTGCGGCTGACCAGCAGGCGCGCTGCACCCCGATTTACGAAGAAATGCCGGGCTGGAGCGAGTCGACGGAAGGCGCGCGCAGTTGGGCTGATCTGCCCGCCAATGCGATCAAGTACGTACGACGGGTCGAAGAGCTGATAGAATGCCCCGTAGCGCTTTTGTCCACCAGCCCGGAGCGGGACGACACCATTCTGGTGACCGACCCGTTTGCAGACTGATGGCCGAAGAAAACAAACCAGGCCTGAGTTATAAGGCGCGCCGCCGGTGGTCGTTGGTAATCCTTGTAATTGGTCTGCCACTCTACATTGTGGCTGTGGTGACAGTTGTGAACTGGCTGGATCGCCCCCCGATTTGGGTGGAGCTTTTGGTCTACGTCGTCCTGGGCGTTCTTTGGGCTTTGCCGTTCAAGTTCATCTTTCGCGGTGTCGGGAAAGAAGACCCCGATCAGTCCTGAGCCACTTGAGATGTCGGCGCTTGGTTTGGCCAGCTGAGCACTGCGCGTGCAAACGCGCGGTACTCACTTGTAAATTCCTTGGCCATGCTGAACGGTGTAGGCCAAGGGGTCGTCAGCGTCGCCTCGACCTGACCTGGTACAAGAGTTAGCTCTGCGTCGTGTTTCGCGGCCAGGCGTCTCATTTTTTGGTTGGTCGCAAGGCAAAGCATGTGAACTTCCCTGATCCCTCGGTTCTGAGCGATTGTAATCAGACGTGACAACAAGGCATCGCCAATCCCCTGATCTTGCCAGGCTTTCTCGACGGTAAATGCGGCCTCGGCGACGTGGTGCCTATGATCAGGTATCAAACGCAATTCGCCCACGCCTCGAAGGCACGAATCTGGGAAGGCTCCGAATATGAATGCTGCATCTGCAAGAATGCCGGAGAGATAGTTTTGCAGCCCCTGCGACGGAACATGTGTGCCAAAGCGCGAATATAGTGCCTCATCATCCAAGCTGTTGAAATGGCTTTCTATCAAGGCCTGGTCGTATTTTCGAAGTCGTCGAATCATGATGTCTTGCATAGCAATACCTCTGTCTGAAACGGGTGTCATGACGAGATTTCTGCCGTGAGATTACACCAGAATTCTGCGACGCAGCATAAATTTTTAAGCATTTCCACTAACAGGAGTTTTTTCCGCCGCGCTTTGCCAAGACTGCAACAAAAAAGGGCCGGGAATTACCCGACCCTTTGTCTTTTGATGTTGTTGCAGTTAGCCGACTGCGCGCTCGTCATCTGGGCGGAAACCGATCAGATTGGAGGCCGCGAACCGGCCACCACCAGCCTTTTCGATTTTCCCATCGCGCAGCAGTTGGCCAAACGACCGCAGGCTTTCTTCGCGATTGAACTCGTCCTGCTTCAAAGAGCGGACTTTGTTCATCAGTTGCGGGCGCGAGAACTGTTCCTGGCCTTCGATGAAGGAAAGATAAGCTGCTGCTGCTTCCAACAGATCGGGCAGTGATTGTGCGCCTTGATCCTGTGCAAACTGCGCAAAGCCGCTTTCTTCCGATCCGGTATCTTCTAGATCCGAAGTGACGCGACGAGGCATGACAGGACCAGTTGGTTCGCTTTGATCGTCCACGCGCTGTTCGGCAACCAGTTTCAGCGGGGCCGGAGCGTCTGCTTCAGGGCGCGCGCTTGTAACCTTCACTTGGGGGCGGCGGGGGCTGACAACGGATTCCAGATCGCCGCGATACTCGGCGTCCTTCGAATGTGTAGCGGCTTCGTCGTCAAGCTCTGCTTCTGTCGCGGCAACCGCTGTGCGCAGGTGCGAATAAGTTTCACGCGCGTCGCTGCTTGAAGGATCTTCCATGTGCTCGCCGGTTTTGGCCATTAAGCGAAGGACATCCTGTTCGGGATCAACATCATCAGTCAGTTTTTGGCTCGAGCGTTCAGAAAACTCAGATTCGATCTCGGAAATCTCGCTCAGCAGGTTCTCTTCATCTTCTGCGGTCAGCAACCCATGCGTCTGAGTGTCCTGATCATCCTGGGCAGTTTCGACCGTCACATCCTCGACGTTAAGGATGTTTGGAACGTCCTCTTCTTCGAGTTCTTCCTCGATATCTTCTTCCAGCTCCGCAAAGAGGGGTTCGGCAGGAAGTTTCGCCGCTTCGGGAGCGTCTTCAAGGTCATCGGCTTGCACGTGCTCGGGGGTCATGGGCACATGCATTTCTTCGGTTTCCGCAGTTTGCTCTTCTGATTCAACAGTTGGGACTTCTGCTGCTTCAGCTTCTTCCGTCTCGTCAGACGTTGTTGGCGCTTCGGCTGAAAGGTCATCTGTCTCTTCTGCGTCAGCCTCATCGATAACAGGCTGCTGCGGCTCCTCAGGCATTGGCGCCGCAGGTTCGGCAAAATCTTCTGCTTTCAATGCACCAGCTTCAAAAGCTGCGGCTACTGCGTCCACAGGGGGGGTGGAACTTGCCAGCAGAGATGTGTCTTCGTCTTCGGAATATGCTGAAGGAGGAACATCCGAATGAGAGACAACTGCGCGAATGCGCTGCAGCTTGGCCGAGATGCTGTCAGCCGCTGGAGCAGGGGGTTCTCCGACTGGTTCCGCATCGGCAAGTCCGGCTGGGGCCGGATTGGGTGGCTCGTGAGTGGGGGTGTGTGCCATGGTCATCGCGCCGGCTTGCGGGGCTAGCTCCTGACGGGGGGTCTCAGGTGTCTGTGTGGCGCGCAAAAGAAGTCCGGATTCGTTCTGGCTGGCTTCCACCCGTTGGGACGCATCGCGTCTGGCAATGCGTGTCAGCATCTCGGCATCAGGTTGAGGGGGTTCAGAGCCGAAATAGCGGTCATCTGCTGCAAGATCGCGAAAATACTCGGCGATGGCTTTCATCGTCTCAAAGGAATCGTCAAATCCTTCCAAAGTGCAGGAGAAGGTTCCATAAGAAACGGTCAATACCTTGTTATTCTGTACCATCAGACGCACGTCCTTTACAAACTACGAGAGCCAGCTTACCCGGAATCGGGAGCACACACTGGCTCGGAACTTTCTGCATGAACCTATCATTTTGTGGTCTTAATGTGTCCAAATCCGGGAAAAATGGCCAATCTTAATAAAAACGAGATCATTGTACGCTCGATTGATCCAATTGGTCTGTTCGGAGGGGGATTTGTCGGTGCCGAGGACCTGAATCTGGTGCTGAATCGCGTCAAATCGGTTGTGGCCGCTGATGGTGGTGCAAAGGTTTTGACAGAATCAGGTCATATCCCGGATGCCGTTATCGGCGATTTCGATTCGCTGAGCGCGTCGACACAGGCAAAAATACCGACCGAGCGTCTATTCCCGATCCGCGAGCAGGATAGTACGGACTTCGATAAAGCGTTGCGCAGCACGCAATGTCCGCTGATTTTGGGTGCGGGGTTTCTGGGGGGGCGGCTGGATCATCAATTGACCGTATTGAATACCCTGGTCAGGCGACAAGATCAGGCGTGTATTCTGTTGGGCGAACATGAAGTGGTTTTTCACGCACCGCCACACATCCGTCTGCCAGTTGATCCCGGCGACGTGGTTTCGCTGTTTCCTTTGCGCCCGGTTACAGGGCGCAGCACCGGGTTGGAATGGCCAATCGACGGGTTGAAATTCGATCCAGCAGGTCAAGTGGGCACATCGAACCGCGCGCTGGCAGAGGTCGAGTTGCATATGGACGCGCCGGGACTATTGATCATGATCCCGCGTTCTGCGTTGGATCCACTTATGCAGGTGTTTCTGTCGGAGCAGACCGGGCAGTGGCCCGCTCGCGAAGAATGACATAGAGCCCGGCAGCGATTGTTATCGTAATGCCAAGCGCGGCAAGCCCGTCAGGCAGGTCGCTGAAGATGACCCAGCCGATTAGGGTTGCAACAGGGATTTCCAGGTACTGCATCGGTGCCAGCGTGGCTGAGGGCGCATAACGCAACGACCAGGTCATCAGCAGGTGTGCAACGGTTCCCAAGACCCCGATCGCAATCAACAGCCAGTACATGTCCGGGGCAGGCAGGGTCACAGAAATCTCCCACACATCCAGATGCGTTCCGATCACCAGAACCGGGGCCAGTACCAGAGTCGCAAGAACACCTGATACCGCCTGTAACGACACAGGGTCTGTCTCTTTGGCGATTTGCCGTGTGACCAGCATAAACAGAGCAAACACAACAGCGACGATAAGGGGCAGCAGTGCAGGCGCGCCAACCTCGGCAAAGCTGGGTTGGATGACTAGAAGCGTGCCGATGAAACCTACGATGCAGGCGATCAGACGGCGTGCGCCAACCTCTTCACCCAGAACAAACTTGCCCAACAACAACATGATAAACGGCATAACAAAGGCGATTGCGATGGCATCCGCCAGAGGCAGGAACTGCAACGCGCTGAACATTGCGGTGATGCCAATGATGTGCAGAAACGTGCGGATTATCGTCAGTCGCAGGATGCGGCCACGCATCCGCCAAGGTCTGCCGGTCAGTGCAACCAGAGGGATCAGGATCAGGGCCTGAACTGCAAAGCGGACCGTTACCAGCAACCCCAGTGGGGTGGTCTCGCCCAACAGTTTGGCCATCGAGTCGCCCAATGGGGCAAGCAGGCAAAAGCCAAGCATTAAGACAATGCCAAAAACGGGACGATCCTGAGTCATGTCCGCGACGCTAGCCGTTTCACGGTACAGTGGAAAGGCTGGATGTTAGTCTTTCGGCAAGGGCTGAACCTTTGTGTAATCTGGCCCAATGCCCGTGGGTAAACCGTCATCAAGGTGCAGCCAGCTCAGCTTTTCTTCGTGGGAAACATGCAGCGTGGGCTGCAGGTCATCAGGCACCTCTAATGTCGCCACGTACAGATGCAGCACATCCGACATCTTGGCCGAACGGAACGAGATCGGTGTACCGCAATGCGGGCAAAAGCTGCGCTCAACTCCGGGTGAGGAGTTAAAGCGCTTGGGTTCTTCCCCGGTCCAGCGCCATTGGCCGTCGCGGACGGCGAAGTAGGTGGTCATCGGGGCGGCGCATTGGCGACGGCAACTGTCGCAGTGACATGTCACGCAAGACAATGGCGAAGAGTCGACTTCGTATTTGATTGCGCCGCACAGGCAATGTCCACGCATTACGACCCCCACATTATTTTGCGATCAGCAGTTTGGCACGTTCACCGCCAATCCACCAAGCGAGGTTTCCTTATACTTCTCGTGCATGTCATGACCCGTCTGGCGCATGGTCTCGATTACCGAATCCAATGGCACGAAATGTTCGCCATCCCCACGCAGGGATAATGACGCGGCGGACACTGCCTTGATGGCTCCCAATCCGTTGCGTTCGATACAAGGCACCTGAACCAGACCCGCAACGGGATCGCATGTCATGCCCAGGTGATGTTCCAGAGCAATCTCGGCGGCGTTCTCTACCTGTTCAGGTGTTCCGCCCATCACGGCACAGAGCCCAGCAGCGGCCATGGCAGACGCGCTGCCGACCTCGGCCTGACATCCTGCTTCAGCGCCTGAGATCGAGGCATTGAATTTGACCAGCCCGCCTATCGCAGCAGCGGTCAGCAGGAAATCTTCGATATGGCTTTCCGAAGCGCCAGGCACGTGATCCAGATAATAGCGCAGCACCGCAGGTAGAACGCCGGCCGCGCCGTTGGTAGGGGCCGTTACAACCTGCCCACCGGCAGCGTTCTCTTCGTTGACCGCCATCGCGTAGACGCTCATCCAGTCGTTGATTGTGTGTGGGGCGGTCAGGTTCATACCACGTTCAGCCATTAGAGCATCATAAATGCCCTTGGCGCGACGACGTACTTTCAACCCACCCGGAAGGATACCGTCTGTGGCTAATCCCCGTTCGATGCAGGCGTTCATGACCTCCCAAAGACGGGCGGAGCCTCTGGCAAAGCTGTCGGCGCAACCCCGCGCGATTTCATTTTCACGCTTCATGTCAGCAATACTCTTGCCGCTGGATTTTGCCATCTCCAGCATCTCGGCCGCGGATTTGAAAGGGAACGGCACCGGAGCGCCTTCGTCGGTTGCTTTGCCCTCGGCCAGTTCTTCTTCGGTCAGGACAAATCCGCCGCCGATGGAATAGAACACCTGTCGCAGGATCACGTCACCCTGTGCGTCCGTTGCCATCAGAATCATGCCATTGGCGTGCCCGGGCAGGGTGTTGTCATAGTCGAAAACCAGATCGGCTTTGGGGTCAAACTGTAGGGTTGGCAACCCTTCAGGGGTGACCGTATGCGTGCTGGCAATATCTGCCAAAGCAGCCTCGGCTTTGTTGTTGTCATAGGTGTCCGGTACAAAACCGGCCAAACCCAGGATTGTCGCCCGGTCGGTCGCGTGGCCGACACCGGTAAAGGCCAACGAGCCGTGCAGCGACCCTTTAAGACCGGAAAATTCAAACGGCGAGGCACGCATCATATCAAGGAAGCGCGCAGCAGCCACCATGGGTCCCATAGTGTGGGAGGAGGACGGGCCGATGCCCACTTTGAACATATCGAAGACAGAGAGAAACATATCAGATAGCTGAGCCTTCTGGAGGGGTTGGGTGAACAGGGGAGGTGAACGGGTTGGCCCCAAGACCTTCGGCCAAAATGGCCGAGCGGGTCGCCGGGCGTGTTTCAAGCTTCATTAACAGCGTTTGCAGGCAAGGCGTGTCTGTCAGTTGATACCAGCTTCGGTCTGTCATAGCAGGGTAAAGCGCCATCCAGCGCATCATGCACGCGACATAGTAGGTCAGAACGGAAGGGTGATCTGCACAGAACCAACCCGGCGCGCTTTTGGCCATTGCGTCCAGCAATTGAAGGTGACGTCTCAGGCGAGGATGTGTAGCGGCCCGCAATTTGTCGGCCTGCCGTGGGTCGATGTATTTCTCGGCATAAAACACGATACGCAGATCGGCGTGAAGCGTGTTGGACGCAAAGAACAACCACTTCAGAAAGCCTGCGCGTTCCGGGTCATCTTTTGCAGGGGCCAGCTGGCCATGTTGTTCGGATAGCCAAAGCAGGATGGCCGCTGTTTCAAAGATTGGCCCTTGCAGCGTTTCCAACACTGGGATTTGACCGTTGGGATTGAGTGCCCGAAAGGCTGTACTGTCCTGCGCATTCTGGCGCCGATCCACCAGGACCGTGTCAAAAGGCGCACCTATCTCTTCTAGCACCAGGCGGATTACCAGCGAGGCGTTATCAGGGGTATAGTGCAGGCGGTAGGGCTTCGACATGGCGGCAACTTATAGCTCAAAGATGGTCTTGTAAGACATGATTGCGACGTTTCCGATAGGAAACGCGTAGTACTTTGGTATCTCTGAGTTCGCTGGGTCACAAATTGGGGTCGCAGTCACCCGAGGCTTTCCCTATAACTTCGGCAGGCCAACTTTGGAAAGCTGCCATGACCGGAGATCTATCGCCCATCGACACTGCAAAATACGTGGCCGCGTGCCGTGCGGCCGAGATGGTCGAAGACGGAATGCGTGTGGGCCTGGGAACGGGATCTACAGCCGCTTGGTTGGTACGCCGCTTGGGTGAGCGCGTACGAGGCGAAGGCTTGCAGATCAAGGGCGTGCCCACGTCGACCCGAACGGCCCAGCTTGCACGTGAGGTTGGAATCGAGGTCATTTCCCTGGATCAGGCCGGATGGTTGGACTTGACCATTGACGGCGCAGATGAGTTTGACGCGGACCTGAACTTGATCAAAGGCGGCGGTGGTGCACATCTTCAGGAAAAGATTGTCGCCACGGCCAGCGATCAGATGGTCGTCATCGCAGACGCCGGAAAAGAAGTTGAAACACTGGGCGCTTTCCCGCTGCCGGTCGAGGTGGTTCCCTTTGGCTGGCAAACCACGCGGACGCTGATCGAAGAAGCGCTGGACACAATGGATGTTCTGGGGACCACCTCTGCGCTGCGCATGAACGGTCAGGCCCCTTTTGTAACCGATGAAGGAAACCACATTCTGGATCTGCACCTGCAACGCATCGGCAATCCGCGCCAGATGGCGCTGATCCTGAATCAGGTGCCGGGTGTGGTGGAAAATGGTCTGTTCGTCGATATCTGCGACAAGGTCGTTCTGGGCCACGGAGATGGCAGGGTCGAACTGCGGGACATCAATGCAGGTACCATCCAACTGGACCAGTTGTTGAGCGGATCCCGCGATAACCTGTTTTCCGATGTTTCGGACTAAGTTTGATGCTCTTATCTCCGACAAGCGCCCGTGAATGTTTGAATTTTCTGTGCCCAGGGGTTGGCGCCAGGGTTTTTGCGCCCAGATATCCAGAGGATTTTGCAAGTTGAACGAAGGAAACCGGCATGAGCTTTGACTATGATCTTTTTGTCATCGGCGGAGGCTCGGGGGGGGTCCGTGCTGCGCGTGTGGCGGCGGGTGAAACCGGTGCCAAAGTCGCGCTCGCCGAAGAAGACCGCTATGGCGGCACCTGCGTGATCCGGGGCTGTGTGCCCAAGAAGCTGATGGTCTTTGCCAGCGAATACTCGGGCATGGTGGGTGATGCACAAGCTTATGGCTGGGACATTCAACCCGGTGCATTCAACTGGAATACCTTCCACGGCAAGTTGGTGACGGAACTGGATCGGCTGGAAGGTATCTATCGTAACATCCTGAAAAACAACGGAGTGGAAAGCTTTGATCAGCGCGCTCGTCTTGTGGATGCGCACACAGTCGAATTGACTGATGGTACCCAAAAAACCGCTAAGCATATTCTGATCGCCACCGGTGGCCGTCCGGTCGTGCCTGATTTCCCGGGATCAGACCTGGCGATCACCTCGAACGAGATTTTCCAACTGGACAAGTTGCCTGAAAGCATCCTGATCGTCGGCGGTGGCTATATCGCCAGCGAGTTTGCCGGGATCATGAATGGGCTGGGCGTCAAGACAACACAGTTTTATCGCGGCGCGCAAATCCTGCGCGGCTTTGATGAAGAAGCGCGCGGTCTGATCTGTGAAGAGATGCGCCAGAACGGAATAGACGTGCGACTGGGAACCAACGTGCTGGAAATGACCAAAGACGGGGACCAGATCCGCGTCAAGGCAACCGATGGCACCGAGGATCGTTTTGACGTCGTTATGTACGCCACGGGCCGTACGCCAAATGCCGATAACCTTGGGCTGGAAGACCTGGGCGTTGAACGCGGTCGCAAGGGTGAGATTGTCGTAAATGAATACAGCCAGACCGCAGTGCCTTCGATTTACGCTATTGGTGACGTCACGGATCGGGTGAATCTGACACCGGTTGCGATCCGCGAGGGAATGGCTTTTGTAGAGACCGTCTTCAAAGGTAACCCGACACCTGTGGATCACGAACTGATCCCGACAGCGATCTTTACGCAGCCGGAATTCGGAACTGTTGGTCTGAGCGAAGAAGAGGCCGCGGCGCAAGAACCGATCGAAGTCTATGCCACGTCGTTTAAGCCGATGCAGAAATCGTTCGCGGGCGGAACGCAGCGGGTTCTGATGAAGATTCTGGTCAGTCAGGCCACACGCAAGGTTCTTGGCTGCCATATTGTCGCCCCCGGTGCTGGTGAGATGATCCAGCTTGCCGGAATCGCCGTAAAGATGGGGGCGACCAAAGAAGATTTTGACCGTACTGTCGCCGTGCATCCGGTGATGGCCGAAGAACTGGTGACAATGCGGCAACCTGTGCGCACGGCTTGATTTGCAACCGCGCGCACACAAGTTACAAAGGACGCCGTGATCACACGGTCAAACACAAGGGAACATGTACATATGGCGGGCAACAGCGGTGGCCCCTGGGGGGGCGGAGGCTCTTCCGGTGGCGGAGGAAATCGGGGAAATAACGGGGACGGGCGTCGCCCGCCCGAAGGCGATGGCCCGCAGATTCCCGAGATCGATGAGCTGATGAAGAAGGGCCAAGAGCAACTGCGCGTTCTGATGGGCGGTCGCGGCGGTTCGGGCAAAGGTGGCAGTGGCGGTCAACGCGGCGGTGGTCCGGCCTTTACCAAGGGCACGATTGCAATTGGCGTTCTGGTCGCTGCAGGTCTTTGGGGTCTGGCGAGTTTCTACACCGTTAAACCGGAAGAACAGTCAGTTGAGTTGTTCCTGGGTGAATTCTCGGCCGTCGGCAATCCGGGCCTGAACTTCGCGCCCTGGCCGTTTGTCACCGCCGAGGTCATCCCGGTGACACGCGAACAGAACGAAGACATGGGCGGTGCCCGTGGCAGTGATGACGGCCTGATGTTGACCGGTGACGAAAACGTCGTCGATATCGATTATCAAGTGGTCTGGAACATCAATGATCCTGCCAAATTCCTGTTCAATCTGCGCGATCCACGCCAAACCATCCGCGCTGTGTCGGAATCTGCGATGCGTGAGATTATCGCGCAGAGCGAACTGGCGCCGATTCTGAACCGGGATCGTGGTATTATTGCCGACCGCCTGCAGGAACTGATTCAGGCAACGATGGACAGCTACGACTCGGGCGTGAACATCGTTCGTGTGAACTTTGACAAGGCTGACCCGCCGCAAGACGTGATTGCTGCCTTCCGTGATGTTCAGGCCGCTGCTCAGGAACGTGACCGCTTGCAGAATGTTGCGGACGCCTACGCGAACCGTGTGCTCGCCGAAGCCCGTGGTGAGGCTGCTCAGGTTCTGGAAGAGGCCGAAGCGTATCGTGCCCAGCAGATCAACAGCGCACAGGGTGAGGCCAGCCGTTTCAGCGCGGTTCTGGAAGAATACTCTAAAGCGCCAGATGTGACCCGCAAGCGCCTGTATCTGGAACGGATGGAGCAGGTTCTGGGTGACGTGGACAAAATCATTCTGGATGAGAACTCTACTGGTCAGGGGCAGGGGGTTGTACCCTATCTGCCGCTCAATGAGCTTCGCCGCAATTCCGGACAGGAGAGCAACTGATGCGTAAAACGACATTTATCCTGCCGGTCGTCTTTCTCGCGATTGTTGGCGTTTTATCTTCGATTTTCATCGTGGATGAACGCGAGCGGGCACTGGTTCTGCAATTTGGCCGGGTTGTCACGGTCAAGGAAGAGCCTGGTCTGGCGTTCAAAATCCCGTTGATCCAGGAAGTGGTGCGTTACGACGACCGCATCCTTTCTATCGATGTGCAGCCGCTTGAAGTAACACCTCTGGATGATCGGCGTTTGGTGGTTGACGCTTTTGCCCGCTACCGGATTTCAGATCTGGAGCAGTTCCGTCAAGCCGTTGGTGTTGGTGGCATTCCGGTTGCCGAAGATCGTCTGGACCGCATTTTGCGTGCTGAAACCCGCGAAGTTCTGGGTTCGGTATCCTCGCGCGACATCCTCAGTTCGGACCGTGCGGCGCTTATGCTGCGCATCCGTAACAGCGCCATCGCCGAGGCGCGAGCGCTGGGCGTCAACGTGATCGACGTGCGCCTGAAGGCGACTGATCTGCCGCAAGCCAACCTTGAGGCAACCTTCGACCGGATGAAGGCGGAACGGGAACGTGAAGCAACCGACGAACGCGCCCGCGGTAACGAAGCGGCGCAACGTGTTCGCGCCCAAGCCGACCGGACCGTGGTTGAACTGGTCTCGGACGCTAATCGTGAAGCCGAAATCATTCGCGGTGAGGCGGACGCTGAGCGTAACGCGATCTTTGCCGAAGCCTTTGGCAAAGACCCGGAATTCTTCGAGTTCTACCGCTCGCTGTCCGCCTATGAGCGTGCGCTGGGTGGCAGCAACAGCTCGATGGTGCTGAGCCCGGACTCCGAGTTCTTCAACTACTTGAAATCGCCCACAGGGCAGGCGAACCAGTAATGGGTATGATCCTTCTGGCTTTCGGGCTGGTGCTGATTGTCGAGGGGCTGGCCTATGCGCTGGCCCCTTCGCTTATCGAGCGTATGCTCGAAGCGTTCCGGTCAATACCTGAACAGGCGCGCCGTTTGATGGGGCTGCTATGCGTCATCAGCGGGTTGATCCTGCTTTGGGGCGCGCATCAACTGGGTTTTTGAGGCCAGAGCTTCACTTGGCGGTGATTTCCCCGCGATCCCGAGTTGCTAGCCCGACCAAACTGACTACATTGGTTGACAAGACAGACCGTGTACTGGCGGTTCTGGCAAGAATGTCAACAAGGAGAGCTCAAGTGCAGGCGAAAGCGCGCAGTGTATCCGTCCGGTGGGACGAAGTGAGTGTTTGGATGCGGCTGATGTGGCTGGCCTTTGCCGGTTCGCTGCTTTTGCTGGCGCAAACTGTTGCCGCACAGGCAAGGGGCGAAAGCCTTGCACCGTTGGCCGAAAAGATCAGCCCTGCGGTGGTGAATATTACCACGAGCACACTGATCGAAAACCAAACAGGGCCTCAAGGTATCGTGCCCGAAGGTTCCCCGTTCGAGGATTTCTTTCGCGAGTTTCAGGATAGAAACGGCGACGACGACAACGACGCTCCGCGCCGCAGCAATGCCCTGGGTTCGGGTTTCGTGATCTCGGAAGACGGGTTTATTGTTACCAACAACCATGTCATTGCCGAGGCCGATGAAATCCTTGTGGAATTCTTCCCGGGTGACGGTCAGCCCAGGAAAGAGCTGGTAGCCAAAGTCATCGGAACTGATGAGAAAACCGATATCGCTTTGCTCAAGGTCGAGGCGTCCGGCCCGTTGAAATATGTAACCTTCGGGGACAGCGATGTCGCGCGTGTGGGTGATTGGGTGATCGCCATGGGCAACCCGTTGGGGCAGGGCTTTTCCGTCTCGGCTGGTATCGTATCGGCCCGTAACCGGGAACTCAGCGGGTCTTATGACGACTACATTCAAACTGATGCCGCAATCAACAGAGGCAACTCGGGCGGTCCGCTTTTCAACATGGATGGTGAAGTGATAGGCGTGAACACTGCGATCCTGTCACCAAACGGTGGCTCAATCGGAATCGGTTTTTCGATGGCCTCGAACGTTGTTGTCAAAGTTGTCGATCAGTTGCGTGAGTTTGGCGAAACGCGCCGTGGGTGGTTGGGTGTGCGTATTCAGGACGTAACACCGGACATGGCCGAAGCCATGGGGCTTGAGAAGCCCGGAGGCGCCTTGATCAGCGATGTACCGGAAGGCCCGGCGAAAGAGGCGGGGCTGAAGGCCGGCGACGTGATCACCAGTTTTGATGGTGTCGAGGTCGAGGATACACGCGGTCTGGTTCGTCAGGTGGGCGAAACCGAAGTCGGAAAGGCCGTGCGCGTGATCGTGCACCGTGATGGCGGTACCCAGACTGTGCTGGTTACGTTGGGTCGTCGTGAAGACGCAGAACGTTCCGAAACCGGCGAACCGGAAGCTGAGGAGGCCCCGGTTGATGAGAATGCGGATATTCTGGGTCTTACCATCTCACCATTGACGGATACGTTGCGCGAAGATCTGGGCCTGGATGCGGATGCCGAAGGCCTGGTGATTTCTGACGTCGATCAGGCGTCCGAGGCTTATGCCAAGGGGTTGCGGGCTGGTGATCTGATCACCGAGGCAGGGCAGCAAAAAGTGGAAACCATCGGAGATCTGGAGCAGCGGATGGAAGAATCGCGCGAAGCTGGCAGAAAGTCTTTGCTGCTATTGGTGCGCAGGGGCGGGGATCCACGGTTTGTGGCGCTGAGCCTGGAGGAATAAGAGCAAGAGGCCGGGATAAAATCCCGGCCTTTTTCGTTGTTCGCCCGGTATTGTGGGCAGGAGCACCAGCAACAAAAAAATGAGCCATACGCAATAGTTGCGTATGGCTCAGATACAGGGAGAGGTCAGTGGACAGATATCGGGGATGATTCTCTGACCTCCTACGGTAACAACTTCACCCTAGGTCATGTTGGAACGTGGGTCTGTGAACAAGATCACACCGACTCAGATCAGGTCGGATTCGGCTAACTCACGTAATGCTGCAAAGTCCTGAATCAGCAATCCGCCGCGGGACGCTTCCACGACATTGTCACGTTTCCATCCAGAGATTGTTTTGGACACCGCTTCTCGCGTCGCCCCGACAAACTCGGCCAGTTCGCTTTGCGACAGAGTAATGCGTTCGGACGGGTTGTCCTGCAAACCAGACAGTTGCAGCAGCCTTCGCGCCAGTCGAATGGGCATGGGCAAAAAGACCTGCTCGTTCAACTGAGACCCCATGTACCGCATCCGCAATCCGGCCAGCCGGATTAAATCCTCTGCGAGATCAGGATGTCGCCGGATCTGTTTCAAGACGTCATTGCGGCGCACACGCAGAACGCGCGAGGCTTCGGCCGCAGCAATGGTTGCTGTGCGCGGGCCATTGTCGAACAGGGCGATCTCGCCAAAAACTTCACCGGGGCGCATAAGAGTCAGGGTCAGCTTGCGCCCGCTCATGGCCAGAAAAGACACTTCAAGCGTGCCGTCCAATATTGCGTAGAGCGCGTCGCCCTCGTCGCCTTGTTCAAAAAGTGTGTCGCCTTGGGCCAGGGAAATTTCGGTCGCTTGAGCCGAAAGCATTTCTCTGAGCCCGTCGGAGGCTTCGGAAAGGAAGCCGCTGTTGGGGAAAGCCGTCATGTATGCACCGATCTTGGGCGAGGTGAGTGAGTGGGTAGTCACTCAATTTCACATAGCTCGGCTCATTATCCAAGAATTTTGTTTGTTTTGGCGGACCTGGCTGATGTGACGGGAGCTATTTCTGTTCCGGGTCCTCCATATAGTGCTGCAACATGCTGAATTGCAGCATCAGAAAAGCCATTAGGGCAATGGGAAAGCCAAAGGTCTCGATCTTGACCCACATGTCGGTAGACATCGTGCGCCAGACAAGTTCGTTTGCGGCGGCCAAAACAGCAAAACAGCCACACAGTCGGCGGGTCAGAATCATCCAGCCTTCCTGCTTCATTGGAAGCAGTTCTTCCAAAACATAGGCGAGATAAGATTTCTTTTGCAACAGGCCGACGCCCAGGATCAGGGCAAACAGGCCGTAGACCAGCGTGGTCTTCATCTTGAAGAACCGCTCGTCATTGAACCAAGCGGTGAGGCCACCGAAGAAAAGCACCATGAATGCGGTGAATATTTGCATCCGGCTGAGTTTGCCGGTCAGGTACCACAGGATTGCCATGGCGCCCAGCATCAGGGGGACAAAGATGATCGCTGCAACGATAAAGCCGGAATACTCGACGCCACCAATCAGAAAACTATCATCGCGCAGGCGCAGGTAGATGAAGAAGAAGGCCAATGGGGGGCCAAGCTCGAGCACCTGTTTGAGAAACGGGTTGATGTCTTTTTTGCCTGTCATCTGTATATCCTGCTGTTTACCCGCCCATTTCAACTATTACGGCACCAAGTGCAATCAATGCCATCAGGGCAATACGCCGGGGGCCGACGGTCTCCTTTAACACAAGCCAGCCGATCAATGCCGCAAAGACGGTTGAGGTCTCGCGGAGAACCGCGGCCTCGCCCACTTTATCCAACCGGGTGGCCAACATGATTGCTCCGAAAGACAACGGAGCGATCAGGCCTCCGGCCAGCCCGCGCAACATCAGGGGGCCGACAGCTGGGCGGTCAATCATGGCGCGCCATCTGAGAAAGGCATAGATGGGCATGGCTGCGCCATCAATCATGAAAAACCAGGCCAGAAAGGTGAACGGGTCGGCGGTGGCGCGAATGCCGTAGGCGTCATACGTGGTGTAAAGCGCCACAAAGAGGCCGGTGATGATCGCCAAGACCAGCGCGATACCCAGCGTGTCGCGGTTGGTTTCCAGAAATCGGAAGTTGTATGCGGCCAACCCGAATATGCCGGCAAGCAGGGTTGCCACGCCCAGCCACTGCACTGTCGTGAACGTCTCGCCGAACAACAGATATGCGCCGATGACGGTGAACAATGGCCCGGTTCCGCGCACGACCGGATAGACAACCGTGTAGGAGCCTTTGGTATACGCCATGGCCTGAAGTGTCTTGTAGGCGATATGAATCAGCCAGACGAGCGCGAAGATCGGCCACATATGCGGTTCGGGCCAAGGCACCACAAAGAAGGCAAAAGGCGCGGCCATTAGGCAGTAACTGGCATCAATGGCCCCACGAGAAAGCCACGGATCATGACGCCCCTTTTGCAGGGCTCCAAACACGGCATGAAGGAAAGCCGCCATCAGGGCTAGTCCAAGCGCAAGCTGGTGGCCTGCTTCGGTCCCTTCCAGTGAGATCAGCCAGTTACTCAAAGATGCCAACCTTTTGCTGGGCGGTGAGGCTGGGGGTTTTCCACCTCCAGACCCCCGAAGGTATTTTTAGCCAGATGAAGGGGCGGATCAGCCTTTGTCGAGACCGGTCAGGGCGGCGGCGAATTCTTCGGGGTCGAAGGGGGCGAGATCGTCGATCTGTTCGCCCACACCAATGGCGTGGATGGGCAGGCCGAATTTGTCCGCCAAAGCGACGAGTACGCCGCCTTTGGCGGTGCCATCCAATTTGGTCATGACCAATCCCGAAACGTCAGCCAGCTTGCGGAAAGTCTCCACCTGGCTCAGGGCGTTCTGTCCTGTTGTGGCGTCGAGGACCAGCAGGGTGTTGTGCGGCGCTGTGTCATCGACCTTGCGGATGACGCGGACAATCTTGGCCAGCTCTTCCATCAGGTCAGCACGGTTTTGCAAACGGCCTGCTGTGTCGATCATCAGCAGATCGGCACCTTCGGCCTGTGCGCGGGTCAGGGCATCGAACGCCAGACTGGCGGGGTCCGAGCCTTCTGGCGCGGTCAGCACAGGAACCCCGGCCCGATCGCCCCAGACTTGCAGTTGTTCAACGGCCGCGGCGCGGAAGGTGTCACCGGCGGCGATGACAACTTTCTTGCCCGCTTCTTTGAACTGGCTGGCCAGTTTGCCGATGGTCGTGGTCTTGCCCGAGCCGTTGACGCCGACCACCAGCACCACTTGCGGGCGTTTGGGATAGATCGGCAGGGGCTTGGCTACCGGCTCCATCACGCGGGCCACCTCTTGTGCCAGCAATTGCTTGATTTCACGTGTTGAAAGTTTGCGGCCAAAGCGGCCCTCGGCCATGTTCGAGGTGACGCGCAAGGCCGTGTCGACACCCATGTCAGAGGCGATCAGCAGCTCTTCGAGTTGCTCCAGCATGTCGTCATCGAGTGTGCGGCGTATTTCCGTTGTGGTGCCACCGCGATTGAACAGGCGGTTCAGGATGCCTTTGGATTCCGGTATCTCGGGTGGAGGCGCGACCGGCGTGGGATCGGCAGGGATTGGGGCGGGCGGCTCAACAGGTTGTGGCACCGGCGCGGGTTCCGGAACCTCGGGGACCGGTTGCGGTTCGGGCTTTGGTTCGGGGATCACCGGGTCAGGCGCGGTCGTTTCCTCGCCGCCATCTTCGACGATGGCTTCCAGCCCCTCTTCCAGGCGAGAGGAGGATTTGAACAGCTTATCCTTTAGCTTTGAGAAAAACGCCATGTAGTGTCTCCGCAGGTGTTCCCTTCACCTAATGCGGATTTGCGGCAGTTGCAAAGGGTCACGCGAATGCAAGGACAAAACCAAGCTGTGCGCCCCAATAAAGGGGCCAGACCAAATAGGGCGTTGCCTTGAGGGCCGGATGGCTTGGTGGCAGCAGGAACTTTTCAGTCGCAAGGACCAGATCGGACGCGATGAAGGCGATGGCGGCGGGAAAAGCCCACCGCAAAGCGCCGGTGTCCGGCAGTGCCAGAACAGTGATACCCATCCCAAGGATGATGGGGATATAGGCCAGAACAGGCCCTTTCAGATCACCGGCGCGGGGTGCAAGTGTCGTGGCCATGATGATGCCCAGAATGACGAGAGACCATACCGTTGCGGGCGCGTTCCAGATTAGGCCAGCGTTACTGGTCGGGTAGGTCATGAACAGCGTGATGTAAGCCAGATGTCCGCCGGCAAAGGCGGCAATGCCCGACATAAACGTGGCATCCGTTTCGCGCGATAACAGTGCGTCGCCCGTTGCGCATAAGATGAGCGCCAAAACCAGCAACCAGGGTCCGCCATTCAAAAAGGCGATCATGGTCAAGGCAGCCACGGAAGCGGTTTTCAATACCGTGCGCAAGGCTGAGGCCGGGCGCGCTGTCAGCGGCAAATAGCCAAGGGCACAGCCGAGAGCGATCCAAAAGAGTACGTTGGTCATGGGTCCCCCGACAGTTTCCAAACGACTTCATCCGAGGTGAATATTGAAATCAAGCGCTTACGTTGAGTTAAGGGAACTGTGATGAACCCAGAGGCAAAGGGTGAATGGCACAGCTTAAGCGCTTCTGGCAGAATGTACTTATGCTTAGATACTGGATGATTCTCGCAGGCTTTGCTGCGCAATCCGTTGCGGCCCAGACCCCGTTGTCTGGACCGGAATTCGATAGCTACACGCAGGGCAAAACTCTGTTCTACGGGTTCGAGGGGCAGGTATACGGGGTTGAACGGTATCTGCCGAACCGGCGTGTGATCTGGTCATTTCTGGATGGCAATTGCAAGGAAGGTGTCTGGTATCAAAGGGATGAGCAGATCTGCTTTGTCTACGAAGACAGGCTCGACCCTCAATGCTGGGTTTTTACGCAATCTGGCGGCGGTCTGGTTGCGCAGTTTGAAGGCAAACCGGAGGCGACGGAGTTATATGAGGCCGAAGAACTTGGCGAGGAAATGGTGTGCTATGGGCCTGAGGTTGGTGTGTGATCGGGGCACGCGCAGGTCTTCATAACTGATCATCACGTGGTTCTGATAGGCAGACCTTTCCGCCAGTGTCTCATAATACCGGCGCAGGTTTGGGAGTGCTGCGCGGGGTATGTCGATATCGTAATAGCGATACAGGACGTGCCCCAGCTGAATGTCGGCCAAGGTCAGGTCGGTGCCGCACAGGAACGCGTGTTGGGACAGTTGGGCGTCTGCAAGTGTCAGCTTGTTTTCCAAAGTGGTCACAGCTTGTTCGATTGCCTGCTGGTCCTGTTCCGCCTTTGGGATTCGGGTAACCTGCCAAAACACGGGCACGGTGAATGCCATCGCGACGTTAATCTTGGCCCATTCTGCCCATTTGTCGACTTTGGATTGTTGCCCCGGATCGCGGGGCCAAAACCTTTGAGTCCCATATGAATTGGCTAGGTAGCGGAGAATTGCACCGGTTTCCCAGAGGGGCGGACGGTCGCCATCGCGTATGACAGGGATGGTTCTGTTTGGGTTCAATTGATGGAATTCATCAGTGTCCAGTCCTCCGAACCTGTGTCCCAGATCGTGGCGGCGGTAATCCAACCCCAACTCACCGATACACCACATCAGGGCCTGAACATTCGATGACGTTTTGCGGCCCCAGATGGTCAGCATGGCTTAAAACAGTGATCCCTGATCCCGGGCGTCCGGTTTGGGTTTCTTGGGCGTCGGTTTTGCGGCTGAGCCAGTGCTCAGAACGCCATCTGCGAACTCGATGTCAAGCGCCGCATGTGTGGCCGCCTGGGCTTTGGTGGTGATCACGTCACCGTCCGCACGGACGACCGCATATCCCCGTTCCAACGTGGCTTTGTAACTGAGCGTTTCCCGCAGGCGGTCGGTGGCCTCAAGTTGTTGCTGAAGGCGTTCCAGCCGCGTGGTCTGAGCGGTGTTCATTCGATCGTTAAGCCGGGCAAGGCTCTGCCGCTGCTGGTCGATCTCGCGCTGAATCGGGCGCAGAGACAGGCGTGACGACAGGTTGCGCAGTGACTCCTGACGCGTTGTTACCAAACCGCGTAGGGTCGAGGGGCGTAGGTGGGCCGACAGTTCGACGACTTGCAGACGGCGGTTTTGAACGCCATGGGTCAAGGCGGGTGTCAGGCGATCTGCAATCAAATCAAGGCGCTGGCGTGGGGTGTTCAACAGGGTTTCCGGACGCGGCAAGGCGCGGGACAGATCGTGCAGCCTTTGCGTTCGGCGTTGAACTGCATCCGTTGCCGCACGGGACAACCGCGCACCTTGCTCTCCGGTCCATGCAAGCAACTCCATGCGGACGGGCACCGCAAGCTCTGCTGCGGCAGTGGGCGTGGGCGCGCGACGATCCGAGACAAAGTCGATCAGCGTTGTATCGGTTTCATGCCCGACGGCTGAAATCAGCGGTATGTCCGAGGCAGCTGCGGCGCGGGCGACGACCTCTTCGTTAAAGCCCCAGAGGTCCTCGATAGACCCGCCGCCGCGGGCGACGATGATCAGGTCGGGCCGGGGCAAAGCTCCGCCAGGCGTCAATTGGTTGAACCCTTCAATAGCTCGGGCGACTTCTGGTGCGCAATTCGCCCCTTGGACGGCCACGGGCCAGATTAGCACCTTACGCGGGAACCGGTCCCTGAGGCGATGAAGAATGTCACGGATCACAGCACCCGAAGGCGATGTCACCACACCGATGATATTCGGCAGATAGGGCAACGGCTTCTTTCGCTCGGGCGCAAACAAACCCTCGGCTTCAAGCTGTTTCTTGCGTTTCTCCAGCAAGGCCATCAATGCGCCTTGTCCGGCGACGGATACCTCATCGACATTCAGATTGTATTTCGATTGCGCGCCAAATGCGGTCAGGCGCCCGGTGACGACAACCTCCAACCCTTCTTCCGGCACAACAGACAGGCCGGAAATCTGCCCTTTCCAAGTTGTACAGGCCAGAACGTTCCGGTCATCTTTGATGTCATAGTACAAATGCCCGGAACGCGCTTTGAATACGCGCCCGACCTCACCCCGCACTCGGATTCGCCCGAAAGAGCCTTCGAGCGTCCGTTTCACCTCTCCCGAGATCTCGGAAACGGTGTATTCGGGGGTATTTTGGCCCGGAATCGGGTCATCAAGCAGATCGGACATTTCAGCGCCTTGTTTCAAATGCCGGGCCAGCTTAGAACGCCGCGCAGGCAAGGCCAAGCAGATCGGAGAGCATTCATGAACATCCTCATTCTCGGTAGCGGCGGGCGCGAACACAGTCTCGCCTGGGCGGTGTTGCAAAACCCAAAATGCGACCGTCTGATCGTTGCTCCGGGCAATGCCGGAATCGCTCAGATCGCGGACTGTGCAGCGCTGGATACTGAAAACGGCGGGGCTGTTGTCAGCTTCGCCGAAGAAAACGCGATTGACTTTGTGATTGTCGGACCCGAGGCACCTTTGGCTGCCGGGGTGGCTGATCGCTTGCGCGAGGCCGGAGTTCTGGTTTTTGGTCCCTCCGCCGAGGCGGCGAAGCTGGAAGCGTCGAAAAGCTTTACGAAGGAAATCTGCGACGCGGCCAACGCGCCCACCGCAGCTTATGCCCGGTTCACCGAAGCCGAACCTGCCAAGGCCTATATCCGCGAACAAGGCGCGCCGATTGTGGTGAAGGCTGACGGTCTGGCCGCAGGCAAGGGCGTGATTGTTGCGATGGATGAACAAACCGCACTGGACGCTATTGACGACATGTTCGGCGGCGCTTTTGGCGGTGCTGGTGCGGAAGTTGTCATCGAAGAGTTCATGGAAGGCGAAGAAGCCTCGCTTTTTGTTCTTTGCGATGGCGAGAACATTCTCTCTGCCGGGACGGCTCAGGACCACAAGCGTGTTGGCGAAGGCGATACCGGGCTGAACACGGGTGGCATGGGCGCGTATTCTCCGGCACCGGTGCTGAGTGCTGAGGTCGAAGCGCGCGCAATGGAAGAGATTGTGCGCCCGACCATGGCAGAAATGAAGCGTCGCGGCACGCCGTTTCAGGGAGTCCTTTACGCTGGGTTGATGATCAAGGACGGACAACCACGCCTGGTGGAATACAATGTGCGTTTTGGCGATCCCGAGTGTCAGGTGCTGATGATGCGCCTTGGTGCGCAGGCGATGGATTTGATGCATGCCGCAGCCGAAGGGCGGCTGGGCGATATGCGGGTGAACTGGGCAGATGATCACGCGATGACGGTTGTGATGGCGGCCAAAGGCTATCCGGGGTCTTATGAAAAGGGTTCGGTCATCATGGGGCTGGATGCTTTGCCCGAAGACAGCAGCAACATGGTGTTCCATGCCGGTACCAAGGCTGTTGAGGGTCAGGTGCAGGCCGCCGGTGGGCGAGTGTTGAACGTGACTGCGCGCGGTGACACGCTGCAAGAGGCGCGGGAACGGGCGTACAAGATGGTTGATGGTGTGAATTGGCCCGAAGGGTTTTACCGACGCGATATAGGGTGGCGTGCATTGGATAAGTGATCGGGCAGGGGGCTTTGCCCCCTCGGCCTGCGGCCTCACCCCCAAGGTATTTTTAGCCAGATGAAGAGGCGGATCAGCAGTTCAAGGCCTGTGCGAGGCTGTTGGGGCCTTTGAAAGGGCCGAGATCGATTTTGGTCCAGTCATTGTCATAGGAAACGCTCATGATCCGTGACCAGTCGGCGCTGGCCACGATCAGTTCTGGGCGTTCGCCGCAGGTGCGCAGGCCGCCCGAGATGAAATCCTCACCGATCTTGTGGTTGGTCAGACCGGGTATCGAAGCGATCTGGGTCAGGGCGTTGTCTTTGTAGCGCCAGATGCGCAGTGTTTTGGCAAGGTGCGGACGGTCGATATAGGCGATTTCGATATTGCCGTCTCCGTCCAAATCGGCTGCTCCGATTGGGGCGAGCCAGCGGAAGCGGGTGCCGATATGAGGTGTGGAGGCGATTTTTGCGCCGCTTGCGTTGTAAATGGCCAGCTGCGCGCCTTGTTGATCCTGAGATTCAACGACAATCGCTTCGAAAGTTCCGTCTGCATCAATATCGATAAGTCGTGGTGTGAGATCTTCGAAGACGCGATCTTGCGGCAGGCGAACGATTACGGTTTTTGGGTTTGAGCCGGTGTTTTGAACACGAAGTTCCAATGCACCATATTCAACAGTGTCGCCCAAGACCCCGTGCGCGTAGCGTGTGGTCGGTTCTGTGAATTTGGCCGCTTTGATTTGATCGGCAGCTGTCGCGGTGCCTAAGGTCGATCCCCAAAGGCACAGAGATGTCAGTGCGCCGCGTGTCCGACGCCACCAAAGGCGACGGGAGGGACGCGGCGCTTTGGAATGCATCAGATCTGTTTTTCCGGCATTTGCACGATCAGACCGTCCAGCGCGTCGGTGACCTTGATCTGGCAGGTCAGGCGCGAGCGGGCCGGGTCGGGCTCGTAGGCAAAGTCCAGCATGTCTTCTTCCATGTCATCCTTGCCCGGTATTTTTTCGACCCAGTCGGGGTGGACATAGACGTGGCAGGTCGAGCAGGCGCAGGCGCCGCCGCAATCGGCCTCGATGCCGGGAATGTTGTTGTCACGGGCCCCTTCCATGACGGTCAGTCCGTTGGCGACCTCGACAGTGTGTTCGGTACCGCCGTGCTCGACATAGGTGATCTTTGCCATTGCGTGCGTCTTCCTTTTGCGATGTTCGAATTCTTCCTTAGTCAAGGCATTTAGGTCTTTCCAGCCTCATTTGCGACTCCTGAGGCCGTGTCTGGACTTTCTTGGTGTTTGTTCTATTTTTGTTCTCATGCTTGTTGCCCCTGTTCATTCTGTGGTTTCCAGTCGGAACTGGCCACGCCCGCCATCTTGTTTGCCGTCAAATCAGTTGACAGCACCGCCCGAGGGCGCGCGCGTGGCCGTGGCCGGGCTGGTGATCCTGCGGCAGAGGCCGGGGACGGCAAAGGGGGTGATCTTTCTGACGCTTGAGGATGAGACCGGGATCGTGAATGTGGTGGTGTGGCGCAAAATCTACGAACAATTTCGCCGCGCGGTGATTTCAGGTCGCTTGCTTAAGGTGACGGGCCGGATGCAGCGGGCGCATTCGGTGACTCATGTAATCGCGGAAGAGATCGAAGATATCTCGGGCATGTTGGATATGCTGGTGCAGGGGGAAGGGCATTAAAGCAATCTGTGTATAGTACGGCCTCTGGACAGGGCGCTTTGCCGGTCATAGCTCGGATAGGATCGAAGCAGGAAAGAGGGCGCGATGGCAAACGGACATTTTCTGTGGACGTACCTGTCCACCTACGACATACGCGCTGCCAGAGCGGACTATGCCAGAATATTCAATTGGGCATTTGGTGAAGAAGACACTTATGACTTTGCCACTATCGGCGGGCAGGAGGTGGCGGCCGTTTTCCGAATGCCGGATCGTTTGGCGAAAATGAACATGCCGTCTTTTTGGATGTCCTATGTGCACGTCGATGATTTGGACGAAAAGGTCGAACAAGCCCGGACACATCAGGGTGCCATCATCGAAGTGGAGCCTCAAACCTTTGGCGACGCCGCGCGTATCGCGCTGGTTCGGGATCCATCCGGTGCCGGGTTCACGATGTATGAGGGTCCAGACATACAGGCCGGAGCACCGGGTGCTGGTAAGGTCATAAGCCGTTTTCACCACGTTCCTGATATCAAACTGATCGCGCCGTTTTATGCGGACCTGTTTGGGTGGCGCTTTGAGAAAAGCTCGGCAAGCCCATGGCCGCGCTATGATATACGCCATCCTGAAGGAACCTTGGTTGCTGAGGCCGAAGAGGTGCCCGAGGCCATCCGCGGAAAATTTCGCTACTGGATGCCCTGTTTTGGCGTCAAGTCGGTGGACGATTCCATTCGGCAGATCAAAGTCCGGGATGGGCATCACCATAATGACTTGCCAGAAGGTCGTGCATTGGTTTCAGATCGGCAAGGGGCTCATTTCATGATCCAGAATGTAGGTCAGGATACTATTGCGGTCAGTGAAAGCCCACGTGCGGCGGCCCGAAGCACAACTGATGGTTTGGCTTGGAAGTCCCTGCTTGCGTTGGTTTGTGTCTGGCTTGCTGTGATTATGGATTTGCAGGTGTTTTGGGGCGTGCTGTTTCTGATCTGGACTTGGCTGGCGCTGAAATCAGGGCGTGCTGATTTTGTCGAGCCAATTGACCGTTCGAATCGACCGTTTATGTTTTGGCTGATCACGGGAACATGGATGGTTCTGAGTACCTGGGTGATACTCGCCTCGGTTTTCGGCGGCGGATGATCATGTTCACGCGGCGTGTACGCTAAAGGTAAATTTGATCTGGTTTCAGCAGGTTGGCACCTAAGCACAAAACTGCGCTTGGGTTTGCCCAAACGTGGTGTCTAATTCCAAAGCGCATAAGAGGCGTCTTTCCGCCAATCTGGTGCGTGTTGGTCGACTCTGTGTCACAGGGCAGGTAATTGCGTGTGTTGTTACGCCTCAGCCTGTGTCCGAGATCAGGTTTGATCGTGCAGCACTCAACGTCTTGTCTGAGCCACTCGAGATGCCCAACGTAAAACAACATGGATCGTTCGAAAAAGCCGTCGTTCTGAATGACAACCTGATTTCTGACCGTATTGCCGAACTCTCAGAGCTTGTGCGGTCCAAGGGGTGCATTCACGCCGCCAGAATGATCGAAGAAGCTCGGAACGTCTATGCGTTCGAGAAAAAGCACCTTGAAGCCGCTGAGGCATACCGATCAAAATTTTGGGACCTGCAATCGCTGTCGTTGGAAGAACCGGAAAAACAGCAGCACAAGATTCCGAATTTTCGATCAAGGCGTTCTGGAGTACCGAACGATTTCTTGTCCGATTTTGCAAAACGACCCGTCGACCAGGTCCAGGAAAAAGCAGTAGGGCGGCCAGCCCTGGTCCTGACATCCCGGATGCGCGTGGACGGAAGAAATTTCACAGCACTGCGCAGTGGGAATCGTGGCAGCAAGCCATTGGGATTCCTTGTAGAACCTGAGTTCAAGTTTCGCTGACTGACCGTAGTGCGGGCAAAGCTATCAGGGCAGGTGATCGCGCTCTGAACCCAAGAGGCACAAATATGCGCTAGGATCGCCCCAAGGCATGCAGTGACCCTAGGGGTTGTTTTTGCGCAGAACCTCCTCACCAACTCGAACTACGTCAAGCAAAAAGCCATCAATATCATCGCGTCTCGTTCGATGGTTGTTGAAGGCACAGCGAAGCCCGTGCCTGCCTTGGACAGTTGTGTCAGAGGCTACGGCAAGGCCGCGTTCCTGAAGCCGGAGCATAATCTCTGTGTTGAGAGCCTTCGCTGCACTCTCATCCGCCGCCACATATCTGAAGCACACGATGTTGAGGTCTACCGGAGCAACAAGTTCCAGCGTTGGATGAGCTTCTATCTGGTGTGCCATATAGCGTGCATGGGCGATGTCTTGTGAAATGAGGCGGCCAAACTTTGCGGTACCATGTTCCCGCAGCGCCATCCAAATCTTTAGAGCTCGGAAACCACGGCTAAGCTCTAGCCCGTAATCGGCAAGGAATTTTCCTGCGATCATCCCGCGTTCCTGCAATTGAAGATAGGCACCATGCATTTCGAAGGTCGCGAAATGAGCCTCGGCATCTTTGATCAAAACGGCTCCAGCCTCGAAAGGTGCGTGCAGCCATTTGTGAGGGTCGATTGCAACCGAGCCGGCCCGCTCCATCCCTTTCACAAGATGCGCGTGGTCGGGTGCAAGACGTAATACGCCGCCGATGCATCCATCCACGTGAAACCAAAGCCGCTCTCGATCACAAAGATCCGCAAGTGCGGTCAGGTCATCTATGGCTCCGGTGTTCGTGGTGCCCGCCGTCCCGATCACGCAAGCTGGCTGCAACCCCTTCGCACGGTCTTCAGAGATTGCGGCCTCGAGCGCGTCGAGTTGAATCCTCTGGCGGTCGTCGCTTTGTATCTCGACCAGCGCTTTTGAGCCAAGGCCGAGGGTTTCCAACGCCTTTTGGTGGCAGCTATGGACCTGATCGGATGCGTAAAACCGCAGCGGCTTTTCCAAAGCAGAAACACCTTCTTCGCGCACATCAAAACCGGCGGCCAGGTTACGGATGACCGTGTGCGCGATCAGGTTTGCCATTGACCCGCCGCTGGTCAGGGTTCCACTGGCGCTTTCAGGAAAGCCAGCGATTTCCTTTAACCAATCGACAACCTGCTGTTCTACCTGTGCCGCGCCTGTGTTCCCGCCCCCTAGGTTGCTTCCTTCTACGGCGGCAAGGAAATCACCCAATGCCCCGGTGAAGTTGCTTGCTCCCATGTACCACCCCCAAAAGCGGGGGTGAATATTACCCATCGGATAAGCACGTACGAATTCCCTATAGTCGCCATAGACCTGTTCCAATGTGCATGGGTCTTCCGGCAAAGCCTGTTTCAGATGCGCGCGGACATCATCGGGCATAGGTTGCCAAACCGGGCGTTCTCGCACCTGCTCTAGGTGGTCAATTGCTTCATCTATTATGACGTGCGCTAGGGCCCGTGCGGCGTTCCAGTCATCTGGATCAAGTGTTTCTTCTTTGATGTTTCGCATTTGCCGCCACCTCCCTCGTCCGAGGAAGAGTGCGTTAGAACCACTTTCAGGGCAACAACTCCGTGGTCTTGGCATTCAGCAAAAACGGTTTGCGTCCGCTCGCCCGCCGCTTGGTGCTTGATTAGGAATATGTGCTTGGTGCAGAGCGTGATTTGCAGAAGTGGCAAATCCTCAAATCTCGGTGTAGGCCTCGTAAGGGCTCAACACTCGCCATAGATCCTTATCACCGCTTGAACAGAACACCTTGCGATTGCTTGTCCCTGTGATCGCCGCGCAGGTCTGCATACAACGCGCGACCGGCCTGAACGCCGGGACGGGCACCTACGGTTTCAAGCCAGCGGGCGAAATGGGGTGTGTCGTCGATCTTGTGCTGTTGCCCTTCCCACAGACTGGCCCAACCCCAGATCGACATATCCGCGATGGAATAGAAATCGCCTGCAACATATTCATTGTCCGCCAGCCGACGATCCAGCACACCGTACAGCCTGGCGACCTCGGCGCGATAACGGTCCTTTGCATAGGGCAGGTCCTGTGGTGGGTCCAGTTGAGGGGCGTATTTTAGAAAGTGATGCGCCTGACCGGCCATTGGTCCGACGCCGCCCATCTGCCACATGAGCCATTCTTCGACCGCGATCTGGTCCCGCTCGGTCTTGCCATAGAAGCGCTTGGTCTTGCGGGCCAGGTACATCAGGATCGCACCGCTTTCGAACACGGAAACGGGCGCACCGTCAGGGCCATCGGGATCGACGACAGCAGGCATCCGGTTGTTGGGGGCGATTTTCAGAAACTCCGGGTCGAACTGATCGCCTTTGCCGATATTGATCAGGTGAGTCTTGTAGGGCAGCTCCATCTCTTCCAGGGCGATGGACACTTTCCAGCCGTTTGGCGTGGGCCAGAAATACAGATCGATCATGGTCTCTCCTCAGGTTGAAAAGATCATGAGGGTTTCTGCGCAATCGGCAAGAGGGCTTGCGGCAGGCGAAGCGCAAAAAGCTGTGACTTCGGGCGATACCATCGCAGGGAAGGCCCGTCGGACCTTTGATTACAGATCTGTGACGACGGGCTTGTCGGGGTTGACGACTCTGCATGTGCGGCGTAAGGCCAACATCACAGACCACGTGGCGATTTGTTACCGGATTGCGGGCCACGCTAAACAACACCGCTAAAAGGTCAGGATGAAAGACCCCTTTCGCTTGGCCGCGTCTGGGGTTTTTTGTTTGCCTCTGCCAGAGGCTGAAAGGAATGAGATGAGCGAGAACTGGAACAAACGCACCCAAGCCGTCCATGGCGGCATCCGTCGTAGTCAGTACAACGAGGTGAGCGAGGCGATTTTCCTGACGCAGGGCTTCGTTTACGAAAACGCAGAACAGGCCGAGGCCCGTTTTCTGGAATGTGGCCCCGACGAGTTCATCTATGCGCGCTATGGCAACCCAACCGTGTCGATGTTCGAACAACGCATCGCGGCGCTGGAAGGGGCCGAGGACGCCTTTGCGACGGCGTCGGGCATGGCGGCTGTCAACGGTGCGTTGACCTCGATGCTGAAGGCTGGTGACCATATCGTGTCCGCCAAGGCGCTGTTTGGATCCTGTCTGTATATCGTCGAAAACATCCTGACCCGCTTTGGCGTCGACGTGACTTTTGTTGACGGTACTGACCTGGAGCAGTGGAAAGCGGCGATCCGCCCGGACACCAAGGCTGTCTTTTTTGAATCCATGTCGAACCCGACGCTGGAAGTGATCGACATCGCGTCGGTTGCGGAACTGGCTCATGCCGTTGGCGCCCTTGTCGTGGTGGATAACGTTTTTTCGACACCGGTCTTTTCGCGTGCGATCGAACAGGGTGCCGATGTCGTCGTTTATTCAGCAACCAAGCACATTGACGGTCAGGGCCGCGCGCTGGGCGGTGTGATCATCAGTACACGGGATTTCATCCGCGGCACGGTCGAGCCATACCTGAAGCATACCGGCGGTGCGCTGAGCCCGTTTAATGCTTGGGTTATGCTTAAGGGCCTGGAAACCATGGCGCTGCGCGTAAATGCACAGGCCGACAGCGCGCAAAAGATTGCTGAAGCGCTTGAAGGGCACCCGGCGCTGGAGCGTACCCTCTATCCCGGTCTGAAAACTCATGCGCAGAACGCGCTGGTGCAATCGCAGCTTGGCGGCAAGGGCGGCACAGTTCTGTCGCTGGACATCAAAGGCGGCAAAGACGCTGCCTTTGCGTTTCTGAATGCGATGACGATCCCGGTGATTTCCAACAATCTGGGCGACGCCAAATCCATCGCAACGCACCCGGCGACGACGACACACCAACGCCTGAGCGACGCGCAGAAAGTTGAGTTGGGCATTTCGTCAGGACTCATTCGTTTTTCCGTTGGTTTGGAAGACGCAGATGACCTGCTGGCTGATATTCAGCAGGCTTTGGAAGTCTCGCAGAAATAACCAGTTCCAGCGCGCACCTTTATCGTCGGGGCATTACCTGACGTCCGAGTGCCGCTTGAAAACCTCTTCGGACGGGGTGCTGTCCTGCCGATAGAACCAATAAAGGGCGCAAACCGTTGCAAATTGACGGTTTCGCGCCACTTTTTTCGATCCGGACTGCTAATGGCAACGTATCGGGATAGACTGGAAAACGAACCTCAGTCGTATATAGTCCGACGATCACTCGAGGAACTGCAGCCGATGAACGTTCACCCGCGCGACATTGATGAAACACCAGACCGTGAAAAAGCCGCCGAAGCCCTGAATGTGCTGCGGCAGTGGGCGAAAATGGCGTCTGTGTCTGAAATCAGTCAGTTGGACCCGGCCATCGCGCGTCTGGTGCCGGGGGTGGCCGCTGTAAATTATCCTTCGCTCTCACGCGAGTACCCAGAGGATTTTGCAGTAGATGCAGCTTACAGGTCGTCATTGCCGGACTTGCAGAATGGCCCGTCTAGCCTGATCCGTGGGGCGAAACAGCAAATCCAGCATGTGGGCATCTCGAATTTCCGCCTTCCGATCCGGTTTCACCGGAAACAGGGCGATGACCTGACGCTTGAGACGTCGATCACAGGTACTGTTAGTCTGGAGGCCGAGAAAAAGGGCATCAACATGTCCCGGATCATGCGGTCGTTTTACAAACATGCAGAACGTACATTCAGCTTCGAGGTGATGGAAGCGGCGCTCGACGACTACATGACCGATCTGGACAGCTTTGATGCCCGCATTCAGATGCGGTTTTCTTACCCGGATAAAGTAAAGAGCCTGCGCTCGGGTTTGGAAGGCTATCAGTATTACGACATAGCCTTGGAACTGGTCGAACAGAACGGCGTGCGTCAAAAGATCATGCATCTGGACTATGTCTATTCCTCAACTTGTCCGTGCTCTCTGGAACTGAGCGAACATGCGCGGTCGATGCGCGGACAGCTTGCAACCCCGCATTCTCAGCGCTCTGTCGCGCGAATTTCAGTGGTTGTGGATTGCGACGCGGATTGTTTGTGGTTCGAAGACCTCATCGCGCTGTGCCGCAGAGCGGTTCCTACCGAGACACAGGTCATGGTCAAACGCGAAGACGAGCAGGCGTTTGCCGAGCTGAACGCCGCTAACCCGATCTTTGTCGAAGATGCTGCGCGCCTGTTCTGCGCCGAATTGTTAGCTGATCACCACGTGGGCGATTTCCGTATCGTGGCTAGCCACCAAGAGAGCCTGCACAGCCATGACGCTGTGTCGATTCTGACCGAAGGCCCAACCTTTGAGGCGCCCAGTCTGGACCCGAGATTGTTCACAACCCTGTTTCATGTTGGGTGAGTTCCCCGCTGTAAGCGGTTAGAATTTAATCAGGGATTACGTCGATCAGCGTTCTTTCGCCGCAATGCAGCAAAAATGCTGCAAATGCGCATTTTTTCCCTGTATGTTCGAAGGGAATGCAGCAGACGCATGCCTGCCTTCGGGAAGGTGTGCGTCCCCGAAAGGACACCGAGACGTGACACGCCTTGGACTGCAAGACCCCAACCGCCGCGCGGCGTGTCTGCGTAGGCAGGGTGCCTTACACCAAAAACTCGGGCTGCATCGGTTTTACAGGAGAAACATGTAATGAATCCGATTACCCATTCACTGGAGCTTCAGGCTGCGGCATTGCGAGTTGCAGGCTATGCAATGGCCAACCAGATGAAGATCATGCAGATCATGGCTCGGTCTGCGTTCGAGTTGCCAATGGCACCCGTGCATACCATACACGCGGCTGCATCTGCCCCGGCACCGGTCACTGAGAAACCAGCTAAAAAGGCGGCGGTCAAAGCAAAACCAGCCGGAGCACGTGCGCTCAAAGCAGCGTCCAAGAAGACGACGAGCGCGAAAAAACCTGTGAAGAAGAGTGTTGTGGTGGCACCTAAACCCAAAACGGTTGAGTTTTCAGCGAAACCACGTGCTGCTGCCACAATTAAGGTTGAACCTGCCGCCAAAGCCAAGCCTGCACCTGCGCCAAAACCGGCACCTCAGCCGAAAGCAGCAGCAAAGCCGGTTGCCACCGCCACGAAGCCCGTTAAACCCGCTGCCCGAAAGGCGGCACCTGCAACGTCTTCTGTCGCCAAAACCGCTCCGGCAAAAGAAACCTCAGTCCAATCTGCAGCACCTGCGAGCAAGACACCTGCAGTTGAGCCCAAAAAGACGACCCCGCTTGAAAAAGCCGTTTCGACACAGGCGAAACCTGCATCGCGTACGCGCAAAGCCGCCGCGTCGAAACCCGCGCCTTCTGCGGCTCAAACGAAACCGGCACCAGCGGCTGAGCAACCTAAACCGCAGACGCGCAGAACTCGGGCTCCATCCAAACCTCCGGCGATGCCTGGGACAGAGACGAAATCCGACACTTAACTCGGATCATCTGCTTGACACGGTCGGGTTGGCGCGCCAACGCTGCGCGTCATGATGGATCTTCGCCCGGTCGGATATGTGATTGGCTTGCTGGTCGCCATTCTTGGGGCGACCATGCTGTTTCCTATGCTTGCCGACATGATCGAAGGGCGTGGCGAATGGCATGTGTTCTTGGAAAGCGCGATCATCACGATGCTGACCGGATCAGTTCTGGCGATGAGCTGTTCCAACGGCGTGGGCGAGGGGCTCACGATCCGGCAGACTTTTTTGCTGACGACCGGCGTCTGGGTTGCGCTGCCGGTATTTGGTGCGATCCCGTTCCTTTTTGGTGAAACCGAGCTGCGCTTTGTCGATGCCTATTTCGAGGCTATGTCGGGGCTAACAACAACAGGCTCAACGGTCATAAGCGGGCTTGATTCGCTGCCGCAGGGGCTTTTGCTGTGGCGTGGTATTCTGCAATGGCTAGGCGGCATCGGCATCATCGTGGTTGCGATGGTGTTCCTGCCGGAATTGCGGGTTGGTGGTATGCAAATCTTCCGTTCGGAAGGGTTTGAAACCATGGGAAAAATCCTTCCACGTGCGCAAGAGATCGCTGGCCAGATTTCCCTGATCTATGTGTTTCTGACCGTGGTGTGTGGGTTGGTTTATGCCGCGCTTGGGATGAGTTTTTTCGACGCCACGGTCCACTCGATGACAACGATTGCGACGGGTGGGTTTGCTAACTATGACGCCTCATTCGCGACATTTGCGGGTCCGGTGGAATATGCGGCAGCGGTGTTCATGATTTTGGCAGCGCTGCCCTTCGTGCGGTATGTACAGCTTGCCAATGGTCACACCTCTTCCTTGTGGGAAGACAGCCAGATCCGCGCCTTCTTGGCGACTGTTCTGGTGCTAGTCATTATCATGACCGTCTTTCTGACATCGGTCTTTCCGCATCATTGGGAACAGGCGTTTCGCGAATCTCTTTTCAACATCACCTCGATCATCTCGGGCACCGGATATGCCAGCGTCGATTACATGGGGTGGGGCAGTTTTCCCGTCATGTTATTTTTCTTGATTGGGCTCATCGGGGGCTGCGCCGGCTCCACGGCATGTTCAATCAAGATCTTCCGTTACCAACTGCTACTTGCATCAATCAAAACTCAGATCAAAAGGATCAGGTCCCCGCACGGGGTGTTTGTACCGCTTTATGACGGACGGCCCGTGGGGCGCGATGTCTTGACCTCGGTGATGAGTTTTTTCATGTTTTTCGTTCTGTCGATGGGAGTGTTATCCTGGGCCTTGGCCCTGACCGGGCTTGATTTCATCACTTCAGTATCCGGAGCAGCGACCGCTTTGGCCAATGTCGGCCCCGGTCTGGGCAGTCAGATCGGACCGTCAGGCAATTTCGGGGGCCTCAACGACACGGCCAAATGGCTGCTGACAATCGGAATGTTGGTCGGGCGTCTCGAACTCTTGGCCGTTTACGCGATCTTCACCGTTCAATTCTGGAGAAACTGATGCAAAGACCCCTTGGCGCGCAAATCTCGCATATGCTCAAGGATCGTGGCGTGGATTTGATTTTCGGTATTCCTGGCGTCCACAATCAGGAAATGTATCGCGGCATCGAAGAAGCTGGTATCACTCATGTTCTGGCCCGGCACGAGCAAGGCGCTGGGTTCATGGCTGATGGCTACGCGCGAGCAACCGGTAAGCCGGGTGTCGCCTATGTCATCACCGGGCCCGGTCTGTGCAACATCATTACACCAATCGGTCAGGCCTACAGCGATTCCGTTCCGATGCTGGTGCTGTCATCGTGCCTTGATGAAACGCACGCAGCGCGGGGGCAGTTGCATCAAATGAAAGATCAACGAGCAGTAGCCGGAACAGTTTCTGATTGGTCCGCACAGGCCGACTCCGCGACCGCTGCATATGGGTTGGTGGAACGCGCTTTTGAGGAATTCGAGCTGTCACGTCCACGTCCCAAACATATTCAGGTGCCAATCGCGCAGTTGGAGGCGGATGCCGAACCTGCACCGTTCCCCAACCAGCCTGCGTTGCGCACCAAGGCTTTGCCGCCAGACGTTTCGTCCGTTGTCTCGATGCTGAATCAGTCGCGCAGGCCCTTGTTCATCTTGGGTGGGGGCTGCAAGTCCAACGATTGGCGGCAGATTTTGACGCAGCTGGGGGCTGCGTGCTTTACCACCTATGCCGGGCGCGGGTTGGTCGGGGCGAACTATCCGTTGGACTTCGGATCCATGCTGCCACGTCCTGGAAGCGCCGAGGTCATTGCCTCGGCTGATCTGGTAATTGTCGTTGGGGCGGAGCTTGGAGAAGTCGATTTATGGCGGAATGAGTTGGGGCATAAAGCACCGCTGATCCGTGTGGATCTGGATCCGGAGGTTTTGTCTGATCACCACCGCGCCGCCATCAAGCTGCAAGCGGACAGCCAGAGTTTTGCCCGTGCGTTGTGGCAGGCCACCGAGGACAAGAAGCCTGCGCGCGGCTGGTCGGCCGAGGAAGTGGCCGAGGCTCGTGCACGCTGGCGCGCCGAGGTGGACGCGGAACGGCCCGGAATCGTGCCGATCGCGGATGCTTTGCGCGAAGCTATGCCGGCCGACTCGATGATCTATTCAGATATGACCCAGTTCGCCTATGTCGCGAAAGAAGTTTGGGATATGGCTTATCCTCATCATTGGCATCATCCAACGGGGTATGGCACCCTTGGTTATGGGTTGCCTGCCGGGATCGGTGGGGCCGTGGCCAGACGCGGAAAGCCAACGGCAGTTATCGCGGGGGACTATGGTTTCCATTACACGATGCAGGAACTGGGCGTTGCGGTTGAGCTGGGTTTATCTCTGCCGATCATCTTGTGGGACAATGGCAAGCTGAAAGAGATTGAAGACAGCATGGTGCGCAGTCAGATCGCACCCAATGCAGTCGTGGCCCGAAACCCGGATTTCTGCAAATTGGCTGAGGCTTTCGGAGCCTTGTCGGCGGCACCGTCGACATTGGCAGAAATGCAGAGCGCCACCCGCGCCGCCTTCGACGCACCGGTCCCGACGCTTATCCATGTGACGCCAGATATTCTGTGAAAAAGCGCCGCGCGGGTGCGCGGCGCTTGGAAACTTGCTGGTGGCTGCGGTTTATTCCCAGCAGTGCACCAGAACCGTCATGCCTGTTGCGCGACGGCTCAATTCATTGGGCGAAATCTGTGTGGTTTCTTCGCTGGACAGACCGGACACGCCAGCCTGAGTTAGGATTTCTGTCAGCCTCTCGTTCGTGGCCGCCAGACTGACCGAAGCCGGCAGGCTGCGCCCTTCGGATGGTGTGGGCAGCAGCATCCCGACCACATTGCCGCTGTCATTGAAGATCGGGCCGCCTGCATCACCGGGCTGCGCGTTCAAGGCCAGGCGTTTAACACCTGTCTCACCATTCAGGCCACGCACATCGGCGACTTGCCCATATGTCAGAGTCGGGGCACCCAAAGCCCCTTGATAGGAGAAGCCCGAAACCGCGACGTCGGATTGAAGACGCGGCAGGGCAGCGCTGAAAGCGGCCACGCTCATCGGCGCCAGCGCCTTGGTTGGACGCAAAACCGCAACGCCAATGTCGTTATCGGCCTTGGCAAGCTGCACCTCCTGATCCCCGTCCAGAGTGATCCGCGTGCAATTCTCGACGGCTTCCGAAACTGTCAGAACGGTTCCCTTTTCATCCGCAAAGAAACCGGAACGGGAAAGGCGCGGTTTACGGATTTGCAGGCCGGACATCAGATCAATGCTTTGTGCGGCGTCTGCACCTGCAGCAGCGTCGAGCACCTTGTCTGTGGTGGTAAAACTGGAGGCCATAGCCGAAAGAACCCGCAGGCGGCGCGCCTCGTCCCCTTCGGGCCAGACCAAAGTGAAGCCTTTGATCTGGCCGTCTGTCAGGCGCGCTT
This sequence comes from Ruegeria sp. HKCCD7296, assembly GCF_013110775.1. NCBI lineage: Bacteria > Pseudomonadati > Pseudomonadota > Alphaproteobacteria > Rhodobacterales > Roseobacteraceae > Ruegeria > Ruegeria sp. HKCCD7296. Next base: position 413,514 of record NZ_WVRF01000002.1, on the reverse strand, counting down.
GCGTAAAGGACACAACGCCATTGCCGCGCCCTTCAAGGGTAAAGCGGTCTCCTCTCAACTCGCGCTGGCCGTTAAGCGGAACGATTTCCAGCGATTGCATGACCTCATACAAGGCGCGCAGCGTGCGCTTGTCGCCGTCCTGACTGATCAAGAGTATCTTTGCGTTCAGGTCAGATGCGCTGTTGAAGTGGGCAAAGGGGGCTTCATAGCGATCAAAGCGGACAGCATCCAAAGGCAGGTCCATCGTGATCCCAGCCGCGTCATCCTTGTATTGGGCCATCCCAACACTTGTCAGTGGCGCATTATAGTCGTCTATCAAGGCTTTGCGCTGTGCAGTTGTCAGCACACCGGTTGCCTCGTACCCATTGAAACGTTGCCAATCGCCCATTGAACGGCGCGTTCCCTGACCGAAGGCCCCGTCGATGGTCGAGTTGTAAAACCCTTCTGCCTGCAACGCAGTTTGCAGATCCTTGCGCTCTTGCGCGGTCAGCAAACGTTCGGATTGCAGGGCCTGAGCGCGGGTTTCATCCGCGTCCTGAGTGGGTGCGATTGTCAGGGTGTCTTCGGCCTGAGCAATAGGCGCGACGGGTGCCGCTATGGTGCCGCGATTCAGTACGTTTGCGCCGACGGGCCAAAATTGCTGCCCCAGTCCGCTGGAAAAGGCGATGAAGCTGTCACGGGGGATTTGACCCTCGGATCGATAGACCCTCAGCACCTGTTGGGCATCCGGCCGCGCATAGGGGCCGATCACGACCGCATACCATCCGCTGTTCAGTCTGAAGCCGTTCACATCCGGCAAGGCGCGGGCGTAAGCCTGCGCGCGTTCCTGAGCCTCTTGCAGCGTCGGCTGCGCTTCGATCTGAACCCATACGCCAGGGTCTTGCTGCGCGGAAGCGGCGCGCAGGCCGACCACAAGAAATAATAGAAATGCTTTAAATACGCGTGTCATTGTCTGCCTGTGTTCTGCAATGTTTGTGCTTTGGCGCAGAATACGCGATTTCAGGTGCCAATTGCCATGCCGCGAATACGGGGAATTTGCGGTGTGGCCGCGCAGATACAGCCAAGCACCAAAGCCCCGTTGACGCCCCTTGGCCCCTTGCATAGGAAGGGCCAAACCGACCGGAACCGGGCGCAAGGATGCCCAGAGGGAATGCTATGACCGAACCGAACAGCGCACCGCGTTCATTTCAGGAGATTATCCTGCGGCTTCAGACCTATTGGGCCTCTAAGGGCTGCGCAATTCTGCAGCCCTATGACATGGAGGTCGGGGCAGGGACGTTCCATCCCGCGACCACTCTGCGGGCGCTGGGGTCCAAGGCCTGGGCCGCGGCCTATGTTCAGCCGTCGCGCCGTCCGACCGACGGGCGTTACGGCGAAAACCCCAACCGGTTGCAGCATTATTATCAGTATCAGGTTCTGATCAAACCCAGCCCGCCCGATCTGCAGGAGCTTTACCTGGGCAGCCTCGAGGCCATCGGCATCGACATGGACCTGCATGACATCCGGTTTGTCGAGGATGACTGGGAAAGCCCCACCTTGGGTGCCTGGGGATTGGGTTGGGAAGTCTGGTGTGATGGAATGGAAGTCAGCCAGTTCACCTATTTCCAACAGGTCGGCGGGCATGATTGTGCGCCTGTCTCGGGCGAGCTGACCTATGGTCTGGAACGTCTGGCCATGTATGTGCTGGGTGTCGACCATGTGATGGACATGCCGTTCAATGATCCGCAGTCCCCCAGCCCGTTGACATACGGTGACATCTTCAAGCAAACCGAAGAGGAATACGCCCGCTGGAACTTTGACGTGGCCGACACCGAAGTTCTGCTGCGTCATTTCGAAGAGGCCGAGGCCGAATGCGCCGCCATTCTGTCACAAGAGCATGATGATCCAAAAACCGGTAAGCGCATCATCATGGCGCACCCGGCCTATGATCAATGCATCAAGGCCAGCCATATCTTTAACCTGCTGGACGCGCGGGGCGTGATTTCGGTGACGGAACGACAGGCCTACATCGGCCGTGTACGAGCACTGGCGAAACGATGCGCGGATGCGTTCGTTCAGACCGAGGCGGCTGGGTTCCAAGCCTGATGGGCCAATCAGGCCAGCCCCGGCAACAACGCTTTCAGGCCGTCAGCGATCATACTGATCGCGATTGCCGACAAGATCATGCCCATGAAGCGGCTCATGATCACGCGCGCGTTGCCAGAAAGGCGTTCAGCCAGCCATGCCGCATTCCAGAACGTGATCAGCAAAAGGGCGACGACGCCAAGGAATACACCTGCAAAAACAATTGCTTCAACAGGTTTTTTCACGTGATGTGCGTACAGGATCAAGGTCGTGATGGTTCCGGGGCCAACAAGAATGGGAAAGGCCAAAGGGTAGAAGGCGACGGTTTCAGCCGCCGGATATTCTTCTTTCTCGTCATCGGTTCCATGGTGCGAGCTGCTTTCGTTGCCGTTCAACATGTTCAAACCGATCATCAAGACGACCAGACCACCCGCGACTCTCAAATGGTCAACCGTTATTCCGAACAAGCCCAGCGCCTGACTGCCGACAGCTGCAAACGCCCCGCCAAGGATCAGGCAATAGAGGGACGTCTTAACCGCAACCTTGCGCTGATCGGATGCCGACAGATTCTGCGTCACGCTCAGAAAGACGGGCAGGTTCGTCACTGGGTTCATAATGGCAAAAAGTGCGCCGAAAAATCCAACGGCAAGAGTGGATTCCATAAGGTTCGCCTCGGTTCGTTCTGTTCTGCGGAGAAACGTGGCCTATTTCTGAAACACTTGGAAGTACCTGCATAAGGGGAAGCATCGAAAGATGACTGGAAAAATTCTGGCAATCATCCTGCTCATGTCTGCGGCTGTTGCAGGCGCTGGCATGTATTACCTTCAGGTCTACGGGTATTACTATGAAGTTGAGCCCATTCCGGGTGAGGATGTGTTTCTGTCGATCGACGCGGCCCAGCCCTCGGTGGCTATTTCGTATACATCCTTTCAGGCCATCGACGCAGACAGCTCTCCTATCCGGTATCGCGCCTGTTTTGAAACCGATGCTGCGCTGGAAGAGTTGCGGGCCACCTACCTGACAGCGGATGAGGCAAAGCCGCTGACGGCTCCGGGTTGGTTTGACTGTTACGATGCAGTGGCCCTGGCTGATGACTTGAAATCAGGCAAGGCGCAGGCGTTCATTGGTCAGAAAAACGTGCATTACGGTGTGGATCGCATCGTGGCTGTTACCCAAGAAGGCAAAGGCTTTGTTTGGCACGTTTTGAACAATTGTGGCGAAAAGGCCTATGACGGCACCGTCGTCGGAGAAGAGTGTCCTGAGCGTCCTGACAGCTGAATAACCTTGCTGGGCTGGTCCTGAAACCCGCCGCTTTTGCAAATATGACCGGTGTGACACGGCGATATGACCCATCTCCTATTGCCTTTATCGTGCTCCCCCTTGTATCCGCCTTCTTTGTGGATATCGCTAATGCCATCGTCATTCAGACGATCGTCAATTTCTAAGGACCGACAATGCCTGACCTGCTGATCGAACTGTTTTCCGAGGAGATCCCCGCGCGCATGCAGACCCGCGCCGGTGAGGACCTGAAAAAGCGGATCACCGATGGTTTGGTTGAGGGTGGTTTGACCTATGCTGGGGCCGCTGCCTTGACCACGCCGCGTCGCCTGACGCTGGCGGTCGAAGGCCTGCTGGCGGAAAGCCCAACGATCCGCGAGGAACGCAAAGGCCCTAAAGTTGGCGCGCCGGACAAAGCTATCGAAGGGTTCCTGCGTGGCGCTGGCCTGACCCGCGATCAGTTGGAAGAGCGCGACACGCCCAAAGGTGCAGTTTACTTTGCGACCATCGAAAAGGCGGGTCGCCCGGCGGCTGACATTGTGGCTGAGGTGCTGGAAACCACCATCCGCAACTTCCCCTGGCCCAAATCCATGCGGTGGGGCAATGGCCCTTTGCGTTGGGTCCGTCCGTTACATTCGATCCTGTGCATCCTGAATGATGAGGCAGGCGCGCAGGTCGTGCCGCTTGAGGTTGAGGGCATCACATCTGGGGACACAACCGCAGGCCACCGCTTCATGGCGCCGAACCGGTTTTCGGTATCGTCGTTTGACGATTACGCCGCCCAATTGAAACGCGCCTTTGTCGTGCTGTCGCCCGACGAACGGGCCGAGCATATCTGGAACGACGCCCAGAACATGGCTTTTGCCGCCGGACTGGAGGTGGTCGAAGACAGGGGCCTGCTGGCAGAGGTCGCCGGGCTGGTTGAATGGCCGGTGGTGCTGATGGGGCAGATCGACGACGAATTCCTCGACCTGCCGCCTGAGGTGCTGCAAACCTCGATGAAGGAACACCAGAAGTTCTTTTCCGTGAAGAACCCTAAAACGGGTCGGATCGAACGGTTCATCACGGTTGCAAACCGCGAAACCGCCGACAATGGCGCGACCATTCTGGCAGGGAACCAGAAGGTGCTGTCGGCCCGTTTGGCGGATGCGAAATTCTTCTGGGAGAACGACCTGCGTGTCGCCAAATCGGACATCGCCCAATGGACCCGTGCGCTTGAGAATGTAACCTTCCACAACAAGCTGGGCACACAGGCCGAACGGATCGACCGTATCGCCGCGCTAGCCCGCGAACTGGCCCCGGTGACCGGTGCGGATACCGATCAGGCCGAGAAAGCCGCGCGTCTGGCCAAGGCCGATCTGAGTTCTGAGATGGTCTATGAATTCCCTGAGCTTCAGGGGCTTATGGGACGCTATTACATCGAAGCCGCAGGCGAAGACGCCGCCGTGGCCGCCGTGGCGCAGGAACACTACTCGCCGCTGGGTCCATCGGACGACGTACCGACTGCACCGCCGTCGGTGACCGTGGCGCTGGCCGACAAGCTGGACACGTTGACTGGGTTCTGGGCGATAGATGAGAAGCCGACCGGCTCGAAAGACCCGTTTGCGCTGCGCCGTGCGGCGTTGGGGATTATTCGGTTGGTGCTGGATAACAATTTGCGACTTCACTTGGACAGATACTTTGACAGTCAATTGGTGCGGGCGGAAAGCGCCTCAAACAATGCATTGAGGTCTGAAAGCATCAATGATCTGTTGGACGAAATTGCAGAGCATGGCGTATTTGGCGCGGCTTTCCAGACGTTTAAAGAGAAACTGGGAGAGCTGCCCAATAGCGATTTCCTGAGCCTGGAAAAGAAAATACCTGACACGTCAGACGACCTCCTCTCCTTCTTCCACGATCGCCTCAAAGTCTTCCTCCGCGACGAGGGCATCCGTCACGACATCATCGACGCCTGTATCGCGATGGATGGCAATGACGACCTCAACCTGTTGGTCAAACGCGCCTGTGCTCTGAACGCGGTGATCGCGACCGAGGACGGCGAAAACCTCGTGCAGGGCTTTAAGCGCGCCAACAACATTCTGACGCAGGCCGAAGAGAAGGACGGGGTCGAATACTCCTATGGTGCGGATGTGAAATTTGCCGAGACAGACAGCGAAAAGGCGCTGTTCGCGGCGTTGGATCAGGCGCAGGCGCAGATCGAACCGGCGTTGAAGGCCGAGGATTTCCCGACCGCAATGGCCGCCATGGCTGCGCTGCGCGGACCGGTAGATGCATTTTTTGAGGATGTACAAGTCAACACCGACAATGACATTGTCCGGCGTAACCGTCTGAACCTACTTAGCCAGATCCGCCAGGTCTGTTCCAGCGTGGCTGATCTGACCCGGATTGAGGGCTAAATAACTGGGCGCGCTGCAAATGCGCGCCCACAACACCCTTGCGCGAAAGGCGCAACCGCTTATGCTGCACGCAAACCAAAAGGTGCTGCAGTGCAGAATAATCCGCATACTACGCTCATAACGTCCGACGCTCCTGTCATGGCGAACACTCATGGCGGGCGGGCCAAGTGTTTGCAACGGCTGGTCCGCCTCGACCTACCGGTGCCGCGCACGGTTGCCCTGTCTTTTGAGTCCGTACATCAAATCGCCGAAGGCGAAATTCCGGATCTGGCCGCGATCCTGGAACAGTTTGACCCGACGACGTTGCTATGCGTTCGGCCCAGTTCCGAAGACCCGGATTGGGGCGGGCCCGGTGCGGTTCTGAACATCGGAATGAACGATGCGTGCTATGTGGACCTTTCCGAAACCATGGGGGCCGAGGCTGCAGCGGCGCTGTATCTGAGATTTGTGCAAAGCTATGCAATCCACGTGGCGCGTCTGGACCCCGATCTGTTCGATGACATCGAATTGGACGGGAGTGAAGGTCTGAGCCAGTCGTTGCGGGCCTATGAAGACGAAACCGATGAAGCCTTTCCACAGGATCGCGGAGAGCAATTGATCGGTGTTCTGCGGTCGATGGCGCGCGCATGGGATGGAACCTCGGCGCGCTTGTTGCGGCAGGCCAAAGGGGCTCCGGCGGATGCCGGGCTTGGGCTGGTCATTCAAGAGATGATCCCCGGTGTAGGGCAAGGGGAATGTGGTTCCGGTGTCTTGCAACTGGTCGATTCCACAACCGGGATGCCGCAGATCACCGGACGCTACCTGAGCCAGAGTCAGGGTCGGGATGCTCTGGGCGAAGACGTTGCCGCGCTGTTCTTGGAGAAAGACCCGCGCGGACCATCGCTTGAGGAAGTGGCGCCAAAGGCTTTTGCAGAACTCAAGGAACAAGCCGCTTTGATGCGCGAAAAGCTGCGCGAAGAGATGCAGGTTGAGTTCGTCATTCAAAATGGTGACGTACACATTCTGGACGGCGTGAGGGTGCAGCGCAGCGCCCGTGCGGCCATGCGGATCGCAGTGCGACTGGCCGAGGATGGCATAATCCCGCAGCAAGAGGCGGTCATGCGTGTGGACCCTCATGCGCTGAACGAATTACTGCACCGTCAGGTGCACCCTGACGCCAAGCGCGACGTGCTGACGACGGCCATCGGGGCCAGTCCCGGTGCGTCGACCGGCAAGATCGTGTTCACCTCGGCTGAGGCGCAGGCCAGTGCCGCGCGTGGTGAAGCCTGTGTTCTGGTGCGCCGCGAGACCTCGCCCGAGGATGTACGCGGGATGCATGCGGCCGTGGCTGTGTTGACGGAAAAAGGCGGGATGACCAGCCACGCGGCAGTGATCGGGCGCGGCCTTGGTTTGCCCTGTATCGTCGGCGCGTCCGACATGCGGTTTCAAACAAAGAAAAAGATGCTGACCGCTCAGGATGGGCGTGTCTTCAAGACCGGCGATGTTCTGACCATCGATGGCAGCTCGGGCCAGGTTCTGGCAGGGCAGCCTGCGATGCTCGAGGCGGCGCTGGACGATTGTTTTCAGACGCTTATGGCCTGGGCCGATGCAGAGCGTGACATTGATATTCGCGCCAATGCTGACACGCCTGCGGATGCGCAAACAGCCCGGAATTTCGAGGCACAGGGGATCGGCCTGTGCAGGACCGAGCATATGTTCTTTGATCCTGGTCGTCTGATCGTGATGCGCGAAATGATTTTTGCACAAACCTCGTCCGGTCGGGCGGCAGTACTGGAACGCCTGCTGCCAATGCAACGCGAAGATTTCGTGCAACTTTTCCGGATCATGGAAGGTAAGCCTGTCTGCATTCGACTGTTCGACCCTCCGTTGCACGAGTTTTTGCCCACCACCCGCAGCGGGCAAAGGGAACTGGCCGAAGCGCTTGACTTACCAGTCTCGGATGTTGAGCGGCGGGTTGCGGCCATGAGCGAGTACAACCCGATGCTGGGCCTGCGTGGCGTCCGACTGGGTGTGACCGTTCCCGAAATCTATGACATGCAGGCGCGCGCAATATTTGAAGCCACGCTGGAGGCCCGCCAGAACGGTGCCGCGGTCGTGCCCGAGGTGATGATCCCACTGGTTTCGGCAAAGCGCGAGGTTGAGTTGGTCAAATCCCGCATCGACTCGGTCGCGGCGGCTGTTGCGTCGGAACAGGGGCAGGAGTTCGACTATCGGCTGGGCGTAATGGTCGAAACCCCACGCGCCTGTTTGCGCGCGGAAGAGATCGCCCCACAAACGGCATTTATGAGTTTTGGTACAAACGACCTGACGCAGATGACCTATGGCCTGTCGCGGGACGATGCCGGTCGATTCATGTCGGCCTATGTGCAACAGGGTGTCTTTGGTGAAGACCCGTTTCATGTCCTTGACCCCGATGGGGTGGGGGAATTGTTGAAACTGGGGGCGGAAAGAGGGCGCGCTGCAAAACCTGACGTGACCCTGTCTGTGTGCGGCGAACATGGCGGAAACCCCGAATCAATCGCCATTTGCCGGGATTTGGGGTTTGACTACGTGTCGTGCTCTCCGTTCCGGGTTCCGGTGGCTCGGCTGGCTGCCGCTCAACTGGCGATTTCGTCCAGACTTGGGGGTTGACAGGACCAGGTATCCCAAGGATTAGTGGGGTACATGGTCACTCGTGGGCGAAGTAATTCTTCGCGACGGGCGATTTTCCACTTGCTTTTTTCAAAAGGCTGGACCTTTGCGTCTGGTTGCGTTAGATGCCTCGTCGCGCCCGCCGGGGGAGGGTATGGCGCGTGAAGTGCCTGTGCGAGGTTATCTGATGCTACGTTATATACTGGCTGCTGCCACATTGGCGGCAACCGTGCTGCCAAGTGCGTCCTTCGCCGAGAGGGAAGCAACCGAAACCGCAAAGCAAGAGCTTGTGGCCCGTAACGAATTGCCTGGCCAACGGTTTCGCGATTATTTCCAGCTGTTCCAGCCGCGTAAAGCCGCTGAGCCTGTTGAAGTGACCTATTCCAAGGATTGGCTTGATCAGCAACCTAAAGCAGCTGGTGACGACAACTGGAAGTGCCTTTCCGAGGCGTTGTATTTTGAAGCGCGTGGTGAAAGCGTCCGCGGTCAGTTCGCTGTGGCTGAAGTGATCCTGAACCGTGTCAAAAGCGGTCGTTTCCCGGATTCGTTGTGCGGTGTCATCCGCCAAGGCACAGGGAAAAAATACCAGTGCCAATTCACATACACGTGCGATGGCCGCAAAGAGGTCATCCACGAACAGAAAGCCTATGAGCGCGTGTCGAAAGTGGCCCGTGCGGCGATTGATGGCGTCGCAAAAGAACTGACCGAAGGGGCAACCCATTACCACACCACTGCAGTTCGTCCATCGTGGTCACGTGTCTACAAACAGACCGCGCGGATTGGTGTGCATATCTTCTATCGCCACAACTACCGGACAGCGAGCAACTGATTGACGCACCCGCGCTGGAAGCTTGGTGGCGCGATGCAAGTTGCAGTCTATATTACGGGCCAGGAGGCCCGTAATGCTATTTACTCGAAGGCACATACTTAAAACTGCGGCGGCAGCGTCTCTGTTGCCGTTTGCGGCCCGGGCCGGATATCTGATGCTCGAGGCGCGCGAGGCGCAGCAGCGCGTTGCGCCCGACGGGTTTCCTGACACCACAGTTTGGAGCTTCGATGGCACTGTTCCGGGAACCACCATAAGGGTCGGGCAGGGCGCGCGCGTTCAGCGCCAACTGTTGAACGCGCTACCCCAGCCGACTTCGGTCCATTGGCACGGAATCCGCATAGACAATTCGATGGATGGTGTGCCGGGCCTAACGCAGGATGTGGTCGAAACGGGCCGTTCATTTGATTACGACTTTGTCGTTCCTGATGCGGGTACGTATTGGTATCACGCGCACAACAGGTCAATGGAACAGGTTGCACGGGGCCTTTACGGGCCGCTGATCGTCGAGGAGGCACAAACGCCAGATGTCGATCAGGACCTGATACTGATGCTGGATGATTGGCGGTTAGACCCGGAAACGGCTCAGATAACAGACGATTTCGGCAACGGCCATGACCTGAGCCACGCAGGTCGGCTTGGCAATATCGTCACCGTAAACGGGTCGTTTGATCCAGCGTTTTCTGTGCAAAGACATCAACGGCTTCGATTGCGCTTGATCAATGCCTCTAACGCCAGGATCTATGATCTGGATATTGATGGTCTGTCCGGGTGGATCGTTGCTTTGGACGGTATGCCGCTGGAAACTCCGTTGGAACTGTCAGGATCGTTTCCACTGGCGCCTGCACAGCGTGCGGATCTGATTGTCGACGTTGTCACCGAAGGTGATACAGCAAGTCTCGTTAGTGTGGAAAGGGACGGTGCCTTTGGTCTGGCGCGTTTCGACGTTACAGGCGATGCAGCAAAGGCGCAAAGGCAGAGCGTGTCAGCATTGCCGCCTAACCCTTTGCCGGAAATAAAAAATATTGAAGACGCGCCTTTGCACAGAATGGTTTTGCAAGGCGGCGCGATGCGATGGTTGGAAGGCGCCAGACTTGGTGAAACTGAATTGTCGGGGCAAGAGTTGGCGCAGCTTGGCCGGTTCTGGGCGCTAAATGGCCGTGCTGAACGCCCTAAGGATCCGTTTCTGGATGCAGAAATCGGCAGTCTGCACCGTGTTGAATTCGTAAATGAAACGGCATTTCCGCACGCGATGCATTTGCATGGTCATCACTTCAGGCTGATTCTGGGTGATGGGTCGTTTGGCCCCTGGAGGGACACTGTTTTGGTTGGACGAGGGCAGACTCGTCAGATCGCTTTGGTCGCGGACAATCCGGGGGACTGGCTGTTGCATTGCCATATGCTAGGACACGCCGCATCCGGTATGATGAGCTGGTTTCGGGTCACCTGACGCCGCAATCGGCGGTTGGAATGGCGTTTGTATAAGTGCTATAGGCCCCGGCAACGCCTATAGTAGGCATACTTTGCAACGAGCCCAAAAAGGCCTGACCTATGAGTTCTGAAATCCGCCTGGCATTCGCACACCCGTCCGAGAGATCCGAGGCAACCTCAACCCGGGGGCCGCTGGATCGGATTTCGCTGCGCGACCACATCGTCGAAGTTGAGATCGGTGCTTTTCAGGCTGAGCGAGGAACCACCCAAAGGATTTGTTTTAATATCGTGGTCGAGGTGCGCCCGCTGGCCGCCGAAATTGACGACGACGTGGACCGCATCCTGTCCTATGATCGCGTCACCGAAGCAATTGCATTTGAGTTGGCCGCAGAAAGATTGAACCTGCTTGAGACGCTGGCCGAGCGTGTGGCCGAACGCATCTTGCTCGAACACCAAGCCGTAAGGGTTTTTGTTCGCATCGAAAAGCTGGATCGTGGTCCGGGTGCGTTGGGGGTCGAAATCGTGCGCGGAAAGGACTCGGTTCATCACGACGTGGTCGAGGAAGAACGCCCGCATCCGCGCCTTGTGTACCTGTCGAACGAAGCCATTTCCTCGGACAACCTGACCGGTTGGATTGACCAGTTGGAAAACCGTCAGCGTCCATTGATCCTTTGCGTTGGGGCGTCGGATTTGGCTGCGCCCCAAACTGGCCACGCGATGACGCAGCGCCGTATTGATTTGCTGGCCATTGAGCAGAATGCTTGGGTTCTGGCGGCACGAGATCACCGTTGTGTTGTGGTTTCGACCCGGACGGAACTGGATTGGGCGATGAAGAACGGCCAGATTTGCGTCTGGGCCCCTTCAAAGATCGTTTTGGACGCTGTGGATGGCCCGTCTGCCGCACCATCGGATGCTGTAGCCCTTGCTGCCTGGTTCGCTGCGACCTTTGAAGCCAGCGAAATGCTGGTGATCGGCGGGGCATTGCCGAAAGAACCCAAAACGCCTTTGCGCGCCGTTGCCGTGGATCAGGCCCTGCTGTGAGTGTTTACTACAGGCCACTGGTTCAAAATGGCCCGGCCCGCCCTGCAGGTGCCGTTCCGCTGGCAGGGCAATCGCTCTGGTTTACCCATGTTGAAGCTCTGCGGCGCGGGGGGGACCGTGAGATTGTTGCGGTATCAGAGGTTCCTTCAGACCATCTGGACCGTTTGACCCAGGCGCGGGCAGACATTGCAGGTCTGGACATGCAGGTGCCGCATATCATGGGCATTCTGAATGCCACGCCAGACAGTTTTTCGGATGGCGGCGTCCACAGCTCGGCGGAAGCCGCCCGTATGGCCGCTGCTGGAATGGTTACGCAAGGGGCGACCATTCTGGATATCGGTGGGGAATCCACGCGCCCAGGTGCAGATTTTGTTCCCGCCGAACAAGAGATTGCCCGCACCCGCCCTGTGATCGAAGCGATACGGTCAGAAACGGACGCTCTGATCTCGATCGATACGCGCAAGGCCAGTGTGGCCAAAGCTGCCTGCGATGCCGGGGCCGGACTGGTGAACGATGTCTCAGGCTTTACCTTTGACGCTGATCTGGCACCGTTTTGTGCGGCGCAGGGCGCACCTGTTTGTGTCATGCATATGCAGGGCGACCCGGCCACGATGCAGGACAATCCGCACTACGACAATGTACTGCTGGATGTGTATGACTTTCTGGAGAACCAGATTGCTCTGCTAAAGGACTTTGGCCTCAGCCGCGATCAGATCATTGTTGATCCAGGGATTGGCTTCGGCAAGACCGAAGACCACAATCTGACCTTGCTGCGGAATCTCAGCCTGTTTCACGGTTTGGGCTGCCCGATCCTGCTGGGCGTGTCACGCAAAGGTTTCATTGGTTCGATTGGGCAAGAGCCGTGCAAGACGGCGCGTGCACCGGGATCAATTGCGGTGGCTTTGGCAGGATTGTCTCAGGGCGTGCAAATCATTCGCGTGCACGACGTGGCCGAGACCTCTCAGGCCTTGCGCCTGTGGGCTGCTGTCCGGTAATCCGGTCTCACGACAAATCACGGAGTGACACGTATGCGCAAGCTGTTCGGAACTGACGGGGTGCGGGGCACCGCCAACACGCATCCGATGACGGCGGAAATGGCCTTGCGCATCGGGGCTGCGGTTGGGCGTTACTTTCGCCGCGACGCGACAGGTGTGCACCGGGTTGTCATCGGTAAAGATACACGTCTGTCCGGTTACATGCTGGAAAACGCGCTGACGGCGGGTCTGACCTCGACGGGTATGAACGTGCTGCTTCTGGGGCCCGTACCAACGCCTGCTGTTGGGCTCATGACGCGGTCCATGCGCGCTGACTTGGGGGTTATGATCTCGGCCAGCCATAATCCGGCAGAAGACAATGGCATCAAGTTCTTTGGGCCCGATGGCTATAAGCTGTCCGATCAGGCAGAGATCGAGATCGAAAAACTGATCGACGAAGGCGTCCGGCCCGCGCAGGCGCAGAATATCGGCAGGGCGCGTCGTGTAGATGATGCGCGGTTCCGCTATGGCGAGCGTGTTAAGTCGTCCTTGCCCCGTGACGTGAGTTTGGATGGTCTGAAAGTGGTCATCGATTGCGCAAACGGTGCGGCCCACCGCACTGCGCCCGAGGTCCTGTGGGAGCTCGGCGCTGATGTCATTCCAGTTGGTGTTGCGCCCAACGGCAAGAACATCAACCTCAATTGCGGATCGACAAAGCCGCAACTGGCCGCAGAAACGGTTGTGGCCCATGGGGCAGATGTCGGCATCTGTCTGGATGGCGATGCAGACCGGGTTGTTGTGGTTGATGAAACCGGTCAAGTGGCCGATGGCGATCAGCTAATGGCATTGCTGGCGACGGCATGGAAGAAATCGGACCAGCTGAAGGGCGATGCCCTGGTGGCGACGGTGATGTCCAATCTGGGCCTCGAACGCCACTTGACAGGGCAGGGGCTGCGTCTGGAGCGCACGGCCGTTGGCGACCGCTATGTGGTTGAGCGGATGCGGGAAGGCGGGTTCAACCTTGGCGGTGAACAATCCGGCCATATCGTGATGAGCGATTATGCCACCACCGGTGACGGACTTATGGCCGGTCTGCATTTTCTGGCGGAAATGGTTCTATCGGGGCGTAAGGCGTCGGATCTGTCGAAACAGTTCGAAACGGTGCCGCAGTTGCTGAAAAACGTGCGCTATGCAAGCGGTCAAACCCCGCTGGAGGTTCAGAGCGTCCAGGCTGCCATTGCCGATGCCGAAGCGCGTTTGAACGGGCAGGGCCGGTTGCTGATCCGCAAATCCGGGACCGAGCCTCTGATCCGGGTCATGGCCGAGTGCGAAGACGACAGGCTGCTGACACAAGTTGTCGATAGCATCGTGGCCGAGGTCGAAGCTGCTACGGGTTAACGTCCGAGCAAAACCTTGCGCAGGCTGAACCATTGGCTGATCGCCATGCCGGTCAGGATCAGACCCAAGGCAATGTAAAAGCGCAGGGGCAGGGCCTCGGACAGGATCCATGCGCCGAACACCATCGACCAGATCGGCACTTGATAGTTCACCAATGTTAGGAAGACCGATCCGGCGCTGCGGGTGATCGACACGCGCAAGAGGGTGGCAAAAGCGGTTGGGACCAATCCCAACACAATCAAAGCGATCGTCGGGCGTGGCCCTTGCCACGTTGGCAGACCTTCGGTGACCAGCATTATGGGCAGAAGAAGCATAGCTCCTACAACCAGCGTCAGGGCAGCCAAAACCAAAGGGTCGACAGGTGGACAGCGTCGGGTCAGCACAGATGAGCTTGCGTAACACAGGGCTGCCGTGATGCAGGCCAGCTGCGCGAGGGGCTCTGCCCCTTGGCCCAATTGTGCAAGGCCGGGGCCGATCAGCACCAATGCGCCTGAAAACCCAAGGCACACCCCCAGAAAACGGCGCAGATTCAGGGGTTCATCCGAGAAGAAGTGGGCCAGCGGCAGCACCATCAGCGGAACAGCTGCCATAGACAGCCCTGCAAAGGCGGATGGTACAAACTGCTGCCCCCAACTCAGCAGCATGAAAGGCACGGCCGTGGACAGGACACCGATAAGCACAATCGAAGTGCTAAGAGCGGGTGTCAGAACCGGCAGTTTGCGACCGGTCACCCACATCAAAAGCAGCAGGGTCACAGCGCCCAGAGTTGTCCGAGAGGTCGCGACCGTGATCGGGCCGTAGCCTTCAAGCGCCATGGCCACGACCATGAAGGTCGCGCCCCAGATCAGGCCCAGCGTGAAGACACCGCTCCAATCCTGTTTTGTTGGCTGTTGCACCATCGGTTTTCCTGTCGGGGCTGCGTGAAACTGAAAAAAGGTTAATCTGACCGGGTGTTTATGTGCTGCGCCGCTTTTTTGTGCAAACGAAAAAGGGCGACCACCGGGGCCGCCCTTGTGCTGACAGAGGTCAGGCTTAGTTCTTTTCTTTGTCGACCATTTTGCCGGCCGAAATCCACGGCATCATGCCGCGCAGCTTGGCACCGGTTTCTTCAATTTGATGCTCGTCATTCGCGCGGCGCGACGCTTTGATGGTCGGCTGGCCCACGGCGTTTTCCAGCATGAAGTCGCGAACGAATTTACCCTGCTGGATGTCGTTCAGAACCTCTTTCATACGCGCTTTGGTTTCGTCGTATTTCAGGATGCGCGGGCCGGTCACATACTGACCGTATTCGGCTGTGTTCGAGATCGAATAATCCATGTTGGCGATGCCGCCTTCGTAGATCAGGTCAACGATCAGCTTCACTTCGTGCAGACACTCGAAATAGGCCATTTCTGGCGCGTAACCGGCCTCGACCAGCGTTTCAAAGCCGCAGCGGATCAGTTCGACCAGACCGCCGCACAGAACGGCTTGTTCACCGAACAGGTCGGTTTCGCATTCTTCGCGGAAGTTGGTTTCGATGATGCCCGAGCGACCGCCACCAATGGCCGAGCAGTAGGACAGGCCGATTTCCAGCGCTTTGCCTGTCGCGTCATTGTCAACGGCGACCAGGCAGGGCACGCCGCCGCCTTTGGTGTATTCGCCACGTACGGTGTGGCCGGGGCCTTTGGGGGCCATCATGATGACGTCGACGCCTTCTTTCGGCTCGATCAGGCCGAAGTGGACGTTCAGGCCGTGAGCGAACGCGATCGCAGCACCCGGCTTGATGTTGTCGTGGACGTATTTCTTGTAGGTTTCAGCCTGCAACTCGTCGGGCATGGTGAACATGATGACGTCGCACCAGGCCGCCGCTTCGGCGATGCCCATGACTTCCAGACCTTCCGCTTCGGCTTTCTTGGCCGAAGGCGAACCTTCGCGCAGGGCGATGACCAGATTCTTGGCACCCGAGTCACGCAGGTTCAGCGCGTGGGCGTGACCCTGCGAGCCATAGCCCAGGATGGCCACTTTTTTGTCTTTGATCAGGTTGATATCGCAATCGCGATCGTAATAGACGCGCATTTCGCCGGTCCTTTCTGGTTAGATTGCGGCGGTTTTACATGCCTGATCGCGTATTGGCGATAGTGTTGAGCTTGAGTTTTTGTGAAAAAGGTGAAGAATAATTCTTCAAAACTACAAAATGTGAAAAAATCATGCTTGATGACATTGATCGTCGCATCTTGCGTCATTTTCAGGCTACCCCAAGCCTGACCACTGCGGAGCTGGCCGATCTGTGCCGGATCAGCGCTGGGGTCTGTTGGCGGCGGATTGAAAAGATGCAGGCGGCCGGGATCATACAAGGACAAGAGGCCATGATTGACTGGGTTGCCATGGGCTATGCGGTCGAAGTTTCGCTTCGCGTTACTCTGGACAAGACACAGGCGCGTGCCTTTGACGATTTCACCGAAGCGGCGAGAAATGTGCCGGAGGTGGTCGAGATCCAGACCTTTCTGGGTCGGGTGGACGTGCGACTGTCGGTCATCGCGAAGGATATGAACCATTACCAACTACTGTATCGCGACCGTATCCTGACCTTGCCCCATATCGCCGATATCGAGGCGCTGATGCACATCGCGCGGGTCAAAAGCGATGAGGTGTTACCTGTATGATCGAGTTGGATGAGATTGATCGACGCTTGCTGCGTGTTCTGCAACAGGACGCGACACAGAGTGCCGGTGCCTTGGGTCGCAGGTTTGGATTGTCGCAACCGGCCACCTGGCGCCGAATCCGGCGACTGGAGGAAGCAGGAGTTATCAAGGGGCGGCGCTTGCGTCTGAACGCCGACGCGTTGGGTTTCGGGGTGACGGTGTTTCTGGGTATCAAACTTGGCCGCAAAGGGCAGATCAATCTTGAGGACTTCGAGCGCGCGGTGAGTGCCATCCCCGAGGTCCAGACAGTCGAGCACGTGTTGGGCCTATATGACTATCGCCTGCGCGTTGTTGCGCGGGACTTGTCTGACTTTGAGCGCGTATTACGACGTCGAATCATGACGTTGCCCGGTGCAGGGGATGTTGAAGCAAACGTTTTGCTCAGCGAAGAACGCTTGCCTGGGCCCCTTGGCTGAAACGCCTCAGTATTTGGTGCGGATACAGTAGCCGGGATGATGTGTCATCCGGGCAAAGGTCAGCGGCTTGTCCTCTTTCCAGGTGGTGCGCTCCATCTGAATCATCGATGTGCCGGTCGTCGTCCCCATGAACTCTGCCAGTTTTGCATCGGCAGAAATGGCGCAGAATGCAACTTCAGCTTCGGTGAACGGCGCGGCATTCAGTAACCATTCATGTGGGCCCTGTGCGCACAGGTCGGCATCTTCCACTTCTGGAACTGCATCGATATTGATCCAGCGTTCTTCCAATTGAAACGGTCGGTTGTCCGCGTAGTGCATACAGGTGACATGCAACACGCGCTTGTCACGAGAAATATCTATTTGTGAAGACAGCCAGCGAGGGCTTTCCACCACGTTCCGCTCGACCAGAGCATACCGATAGGTTGCGTTCTGGCTTTCGATCGTCTGTCGTGCGAGTGAGAATTCAAGCTTGGCGTGTTTGCTGGGTTCTTTCTTGACCCGCGTTCCGCTTTTACGCTTGCGTTCGACGAACCCCTGATCGGCCAATTCCCTCAGGGCGCGGTTCACTGTGGCACGCGCGCAATTAAATTCGTCTGCCAACTGTGTTTCCGTTGGCAAAAGAGACCCTTGTGGCCAGACACGGCTTTCAATACGTCGTTTAACTTCGTCTCGAACGGACTGGAAGCTGATCCGCTTTTGTATAGTCACGGGTAGAATTATCCCTTCAAGTATAAAGTGTGTGCATCTGTTCAGAAGCAATTAGAAGTGTAAAGGGGAAGGTGACACTAGTTGGCGTCAAATGTGGTGGTGTTGGCGAGATTTGGCGCAGATTTGTACAAATCTGTGTGACATGCCGTAACGTCACTTTTTGTCGCGAAAGTACTTTACGGGCAAAGGCAAAACGATCAGGTTCTCGGAAGAGTTTTGGAAAGGATCAAGAATGCCTGCGTTGTTGGACACCGTTGACCCGAACGGACTTCAAGAGTTTTCGGTGGTATTCACCGATCGTTCGCTGAACCATATGTCCCAGAAGTTCCAGCAGGTCATGCGGGACATCTCGGACATGTTGAAGGGGGTATACAACGCAGACGGCGTTGCGGTCATTCCCGGCGGCGGTACTTATGCCATGGAAGCCGTCGCCCGTCAGTTTGCGCGGGGGACGGATGTTTTGGTGGTTCGGAACGGGTGGTTCTCGTACCGATGGAGTCAAATCATTGAAAGCGCGGCCCTGACGCAGAGTGCCACGGTTATGAAGGCGCGTCAGACAGGCAATTCCAGCCCGTCGCCGTTTGCGCCCGCACCCATTGACGAAGTTGTCGAAGCCATTCGGTCACAAAAGCCGGGTGTTGTCTTTGCCCCGCATGTCGAAACATCGGCAGGAGTCATTTTGCCGGATGATTACGTGGCCGCGCTGGCTAATGCGGCGCATGAGGTCGGAGCATTGATGGTACTGGATTGCATCGCATCCGGTTGCGCCTGGGTGGACATGAAGGCGACAGGTGTCGATGTTCTGATTTCTGCCCCGCAAAAAGGGTGGAGCGCATCGCCTTGTGCTGGCCTTGTCATGTTGTCCGAGCGGGGCGAAGCCCGGTTGCAAGAGACCAACTCCGACAGCTTTGCGGTTGATCTGAAAAAGTGGCGTCAGATTATGCAGGCGTATGAAAACGGTGGTCATGCCTATCATGCAACCATGCCCACGGACGCATTGTTGGCTTTCCGCGATACCATGGCTGAGACCAAAGACTATGGGTTCGAAAAGTTGCGCGCGGCGCAATGGGCGTTGGGAGATGGTGTGCGGGCAATGCTGAAGGACAAGGGCATCGTTTCAGTAGCTGCTGACGGTTTTGGCGCGCCCGGCGTTGTGGTCAGCTACACTTCGGACCCCGACATTCAGAGCGGCAAGAAATTTGCAGCGCTGGGGATGCAGATTGCTGCTGGCGTGCCCCTGCAATGTGATGAACCCGAGGGGTTCAGCACCTTCCGCCTGGGTCTGTTCGGGCTCGACAAGCTTTATGATGTGGACGCAACCATTGCGCGCTTGAAACGGGTGCTGGATCAGGTTCTGTAAACGAACCGGGCCTTAGCGGACGCCAAGGCCCATCTGCATCAGTGTCTTGCGTACGGGCGGCAGAGAATAGAGCGCGCTCAGCCCCATGGCCCGTGCGTCACGCAACGGACGCGCCTCGATCATCGAGGCGCGGTTCAACAGGTCGATGCCCCTGACGCGCATTTCGACCTCGGTATGGCGGGCCTTGTGGTATGCATCCAGCATCTGAGCATCGCCCAATCCTTCGGGACGGGCCTGTGCCAAATCCAGCAGACAGCGCAGATCACCCAAAGACATGTTCAACCCCTGAGCGCCAATCGGCGGCACCACATGCGCCGCTTCGGCCATAAGGGCAATGCGTTCGCCAGCCAGCCGCTCAGCAGACTGGCTGATAATAGGCCAGATCGTCCGGCGCGACGCCAACTTCAAGGGGCCAAACAACCCGCAGGATCGTTCGGTCATTGCGGCCTCAAATGCTTCAGGCTCGAGGTTCAGAAGGTCGATTGCCTTCGGACCACGCTCCATCCAGACAATGGCTGAGGACGGCTGCCCTTGCCAATCGGGTAAGGGGACTAGCGTGAACGGCCCGCCCGATCTGTGAATCTCGGTTGAAACGTTTTCATGCGGAATGGGGTGGGTGACGGCAAAAGCCAGCGCTTTCTGGCCATACCGTGTTGTGTGAACCGATATCCCGGCGGCATCGCGCATGGGCGAATTGCGGCCATCGGCGGCCAGCACCAGGTTACACCGAACGCGGCTGCCATCGCTCAGCCCAACGCGGGCTTCGGCGGTGCGGGTGAATAGGCTGGTCGTACCTGTGCCGGGGCGGAAATCGACATTGGGAAGTTCTGCCAGTCGCGCCACCATTTCCCGGCGCAGCAGCCAGTTGGGCAAGTTCCAACCAAAGGGTTGATCAGAAATGTCGGCGGCATTGAAATCGCGCACAACGCGCGGTTCGGGCACGTCACCGCCTGCGTCTACGATACGCATGATTTGCAAAGGCGCTGCATGAGCGTCCAGACGCGCCCAAAGCCCGCACTGTTCGAGCAATCCGTGCGCGGGCTGCAGAAAGGCAGTGGTGCGCAGGTCCGATCCGTCCACATCCCGCTCAGTGATCGGAGGGGTCGGGTCCACGCAGGTCACGTCAAAGCCTGCTGTTCCGAAAACCGCTGCTGCGGTCAAGCCGGCGATGCCGCCGCCGGAAATCAGGATGTCACAACTGTCAGTCATGGCGCCTCTCATCGGTTTGGGCAGAACCTAGTTCGGTTCGACCCCAAGCGCCAAGTGACATCCTGTCCCGTGCCTCAGCCCCGAGAAATAAGGACGAGAATCAAAAACATCACCGGCACCATCATCAGGGCAGGAATGAAGAGACCGGGCAGGCCGAACAACATGATGGAACAGCCCCACATGCTGAAAATCGCACCGGCGGTGTAATACAGATCTTCGGCCTTGCCATTGACCGCATCGCGGGCCAGCCATCCGAATACAGGGATTGCAAAGAAAAGGCGCTGCCAAATCGGCAGGCGGCCGGTCATCTCGATCGCGGTCATTGAGGTCTCCATCTGTTCGTCGCTGACGTGCATATAGGGACGAGGATGCAGGTGCAGAATGTGCGGATCGTCGCAGTGTGACAGCCTATCGCAGGCGAGCCAGAAACGCGGTCAAATCGTCCGTGTGATGGTGGATGTGATCTGCGTCATGCGGGTCAGGCGCCACGTGCACTGTGCGCATTCCCATCTCGTGCGGAGCCGCCAGATTGCGCGGATCATCCTCGAACATGGCGGCTTTTTCAGCTTGGATACCATCCTGGGCAAAGATGGCCTCAAAGGCTGCTTTTTCGGGCTTGGGCCGATAGCCTGCATGTTCAACGCCATAGATTGCATCGAACAACCCGGAAAGGCCGCGCGCGTTCAGCACGCGTTCAGCGTAAGGGGCGCTGCCATTGGTGTAGACAATGCGCCGCCCAGGCAGGGCGCGTATGTGATCGGCCAGGTCTTCATCTGGGTCCATATGGCTCATGTCCACCTGATGGACTGCGTGCAGATACGGGTCGGGGTCCAGATCATGTTCGGCCATCAAACCGGCCAGCGTGGTGCCGTATTCGCGCCAGTAATGCGCCCGCAAACGGTCCGCCTCGGCTTGATCCACACCTATGGCCCGCATGACATAGTCCGTCATCAGCACCTCGATCTGATCGAACAGACGCATGTGTGGCGGGTACAGGGTGTTGTCCAGATCGAACACCCACTGTGTGACATGAGAAAAAGCCGGTTTGACCATAAGCAGGGTGTAGGGCGCGGGCGCGGTGTTTTCAATGCTCTACTTGATCGTTCCCCCTTTGGACGGATAGACATGTCCGAACGAGGAGATAATGAACCCCATGAGCCAGACCCGATCCCCAACCAAGGATGCCTATAGCCTGATACTCGAAGCTATCGACGTGGGTGTCTACAAACCCGGTGATCGTCTGGTGGAAAGCGAGCTGGCCGAACGGTTCGGAGTGTCACGCACGCCGATCCGCGAAGCGTTGCAACGGCTCGAGACACAGTCACTGTTGGAACGGGACGGTCGGTCGCTGATCGTGGCGTCGCTGGATCACAACCAGATGGCCGAGCTTTACATCGTACGTCGGGAACTGGAGGGGTTGGCTGCAAGCCTTGCGGCCAAACATGCGACCGAAGAAGAGATCAAGGTTCTGCAGGAGATGGTCGTCGAAGATGACAAGCTGATTGATGACCCGTCGGCATTGTCGCGTGCAAACCGGCGCTTCCACGAACAGATCCATCTGGCGTCTCATAATCGCTATCTGGTGCAGCAACTTGATCTTGTGCATCGCACAATGGCGTTGATGGCAACCACCTCTCTGGCGGTGCAGGGGCGTGGTGAAATCGCCCAAAGTGAGCATAAGGGCATTGTCGAAGCCATTGCCGCAAGGGATGAAGAGGCAGCGGCTCGAGCGCTGAAGGATCATATCTCGATCGCGTTCATGACGCGCCTGAAACAGGACGCAAGCCTGCGCGACAAATAAGTATCAGGCCAGCGGCTGATCTTCGCTGGCTTGCCCATGTTGGGTTTTGTCCCAGAAGAATGGATTCGTTGCCAGCTCCCACAGAGCTTTGTAGGCTGCAACCACGCCCAAGGGGTAGTACAAAGCCATGGTGGGAACCCAGGGCAACAAAAAACGCCGCTCTCGTGCCGAAACGGCAAGACAGCCAACGCAGATATTCAACGCCTCAGTCGTCAAAAACAACAGCACCAGCGCCGTAGTCAGATTCTGTGGCAAAACGGGTGCCAGCGGATTGGAAAGCCCCAACGTTGAGAGCCAGAATACCCACAGAACAGGGGCCAGCAAAAACTGACCCAGCGTGCCTAGGAAAAACGCCTGAAGCCCCAAAAACTGCGCGGCGCCCAGATCGCGCAATAGTCTTTTTGCTGAGCGCATGTGCACAAGATACGTCACCATAAAGCCCTTGAGCCAGCGTGAGCGCTGTTTCACCCAAGGCCAGGCGCGAAAATTTGCCTCTTCATAAGTTGTAGTGTCCACCAGTTCGGTTCGGTATCCGGCCCGGCACAGCCGAACGCCAAGGTCAGCATCTTCGGTCACGTTGTGTGCATCCCAGCCTCCCAATTCCAACAGCTTGTCTCGACGGAAGAAAAACGTTGTCCCACCCAACGGGATGACAAGCCCCAAGCGCGCAATTCCGGGCAGAATGATGCGAAACCAGCTGTTGTATTCGATGGTGAAGCAGCGTGAACGCCAATTTGTGCGTGGGTTGTAGTAATCCAGACTGCCCTGAAGACACACGACCTCGGGCGGAGCCTGGGAAAAATGCGCGACGACCCGTTCGATCTGATCCGGCTGCGGTGCGTCTTCGGCGTCCCAGACACCCACATAGTCGCCGCGGCAAAAGTCCAAGGCATAGTTCATGGCGCGCGGCTTGGTGGTCAGCCCGTCCAATTCTGGCACCTCGACAATCCGCATCCAGCTGGGCAGGTCAATCTTCGCCAAAGTTGCGCGCGTGACCTCATCTTTTTCTTCCAGCACCAAGATAACGTCCAAGAGCGCCTTGGGGTAGGTCAGGCGTTTGAGCCGTTGGACAAGCGCATTCGCAATCTCGCGTTCTTTGTAAAGGGGAACCATGATCGAAACGCAGGGTTGTCGCAGGGTGACAGCTGCATCAGACGCTTCTGGCTTCTGACGAAAGCTGTGGCGCAAATAGGCAAAAGTACCGGCAAGGCGAAGAACAGCAAAGAGAATTAAAGTTCCCACAGCCGCGGCAAGCAGGGTCGCCAACACAAACCACGGGAAAGCAAAAAACAACGCAATAATTCCAAGCGCTGAAACAGACGGTACGATGCGCGACCCAATCGTCCAGTTGCGGCAACTCTGATCCGCATCAACCCGTGTTTCTGCAGCCTCTGCCAAAGGGCGCGAAAACTGTCGGGCAATAGTGCGGTCGATCTGATCAGAAGCCGCAAGAACTGGAATGATCGTGTAGTCGCAATCCCGCATGTTGTTTGTGACAGCTGGAAACCGATCCGGACGCGCTGTCGCAACCAACAGAAGCGGGCCCACGCGCATCCACGGAATGACGTTGTGTTTCAACCAAAAGCCAACTGGTTTCAGGTCGCACAGCCCCGGCATGGGCGGGATCTGTTCCAAGTTCGCAATCTGCCAGCCGGACTGGACAGACAGGGCATGCAAGATGTCTTGCCGGGTGGCAAATCCTTCACCCACCAAAATTTCGCCCAAAGGCGCGTTTTGCTGGGATTGCAAATGCAAGGCGTGGTCGAGTTCCGACTGCGTCAGAGTTTCGGCTTCTACCAGACAGGTGCCCAGCGGTTTTCGAAATCCGGGAGCGGGGATCGGAGAAGCGGCTGTGAAATTTTGGAGATTAAGCTCAACCATAAAAAGAACCCTGGCACAGTTACCCGTGCTCAGGGTTGTTCGATCAAGGTTAACGTGCCGTTAACACTGCAAAGCTTGAGAGTTATGCGCTCTGTTTTTTCTTTTCCATGGCGTCAGCGAAACGCTCGAACAGATAGAAACTGTCCTGAGGCCCGGGGGATGCTTCCGGGTGATACTGCACCGAATAAACGGGCCGATCTGTCATGCGAATCCCGCAGTTCGACCCGTCAAACAAAGATTGGTGGGTTTCCACAACGCCATCGGGCAGAGACTGAGCATCAACCGCAAAGCCGTGGTTCATCGAAGTAATCTCAACCTTGCCGGTATCCAGATCCTTGACCGGATGGTTGGCGCCGTGGTGGCCGTGGTTCATCTTGACTGTCTGACCGCCCAAGGCCAGTGCCAGCATTTGGTGGCCGAGGCAGATGCCGAAAACAGGCAGATCGGTGGTCTCCAGTACCTCTTTGATCATAGGCACAGCGTATTCTCCGGTCGCTGCCGGATCGCCGGGGCCATTCGACAGGAACACTCCATCAGGCTGATGGGCAAGCACCTCGGCGGCAGTGGCTGTTGCGGGCAGTACCGTTACATCACACCCAGCTGACGCAAGACAACGCAGGATGTTGCGCTTTGCACCATAGTCGACGGCCACAACCTTGTGCACCGGGGCTTCCTGACGCTGATGCCCGTCAGGCCAGGCCCAACGCATTTCGTCCCAGCGATAGCTTTGAGCACAGGTCACATCCTTGGCCAGATCCATGCCCTCCAGACCGGCAAACCCACGGGCGGCTGCAACCAGTGCCTCGATGTCGAAATTGCCTTCGGGGTTATGGGCCAAAGCAACATGAGGTGCGCCTTGTTGACGGATAGCACGTGTTAAACGGCGGGTGTCGACGCCGCCGATCGCGATCCGTCCGCGACGGGCCAACCAGCCTTTGAGCTCCTCGGCCGATCGCCAGTTCGAGGGCTCGGTCGGATCCCATTTTACAACCATGCCTGCAGCAACCGGGTCGCCGGTTTCATCATCTTCGGGGTTCACGCCGACATTGCCGATATGCGGGAAGGTGAACGTCACGATCTGACCGGCGTATGACGGGTCTGTCATGATTTCCTGATAGCCTGTCATGGCTGTGTTAAAGCACAGCTCGGCCACAGTCTGCCCGGTGGCGCCAAAGCCATTGCCATAAAACAATGTACCATCGGCCAATGCCAGACATGCGGTGGGCTTGGACGGGGCGTTCTGGGCCATGGCGCGACTCTCCTTCAAGGTAAACCGGCGCATACCTAAGGGGGTTAGGCGCGTGGGTCAAGCCTGTTCAAATTTTTGGCTATTGTTGTTTTTCAAAGACTTAGATGTAATGGCTTCCTGTTGTATCAGGCTTTTTGTTTAGATATGGTCGGGGTTCCGTTGTCATGGGGATGGACAAACCAAATGGACATGCGATCACGGGTGAACACAGCCCTGAAGCAAGCAATGAAAGACAAAGCGGCCGAGCGTCTGTCGACGTTGCGGTTGATCAACGCGGCTATCAAGGACCGTGACATCGCCGCGCGCGCCTTGGACAATGAAGAGGCCAAGGGTTGCGGCGATGCTGAGGTACTTGAAATCCTTGGTAAAATGACAAAGCAACGCAAAGAAAGCGCCCGTGCCTATGAAGAAGGCGGCCGTTTGGATTTGGCCGAACGCGAGATGCAGGAAGTTGCGGTCATCGAGGAATTTCTGCCCAAGCAGCTGGATGATGACGAGGTGTCAAAGGCGATTCAGACTGCGATCACCGCAACCGGGGCCGGATCCATCCGAGACATGGGTAAAGTCATGGGCGAATTGAAGACTCGTTACACCGGACAGATGGATTTTGGCAAAGTTGGCCCGATGGTCAAAGATCACCTTTGCGCAGCGTCAAACGGCAACTGCTGAAAAAACAAAATGAACGATGACCTACTGCGCGACCCGTTCGCGCAGTCTTGTGCTTAGTTCGTCATAAAGCGTTATCCGCTCATCTTCCGATAAAAACGAACCGATCTCGACCTCGCGCCCATCACCGACAAGCGTGACATAGTGAGGGACGGGTCCACCTTTCTCGTGCATTTCCGTCCTTGCCCAAAAGCGATTGCAGGACCATTCCTGTTGGTCTTTGCCGGGTGTGTAATGCACCAGATGCGCTTGCGTATCAGACAGCGTCAGAACCTCGAAAACGCTGCGTGCGCGATAGTTGGTCTGAATGGCCAGCCAAAGGCCAAATACCGTGATCAGAAGAAAGGGTAACAGCCCCCACAGAACCACAGACCCCAGCATGGCCAGCAACGGGATCAGGCCAAACATGAACACCGAAAGTATGGTGATAAAAGCTCCGCGCGGAGGCAGAGAGTTATGCGGCCAAAGGCGAAGCTCTTGTTCCGTTTCGGATGTCTGATTCCATGTATACGGCATATCGCGAACATAGCGCAGGACTGTCTTGTGTCGACGGGTTTTGACTAGATGACGTGACCGACACGCGCCCAGGACAGGGCATCGTCCAAACGGTCATCTCCCCAGAACACTTCTTGGCGGACGACAAAACTTGGGGCGCCGAATACGCCCAGCTTCATAGCTGTTTCTGTTTCGGCTTCAAGCGCTGCGGTGACGTCATCACTGCGCGCCCGTCCCAGCGCCAACCTGGGGTCTTGCTGGCATCGTAAAAGGGCTTCGGACAAGGCGTTCTCGCTTCCGGCTTCAATCCCTTCTTCGAACCAGATACGGTACAGCGCCTGGGTAAAGGATTTACCCCAACCTTCAATCATTCCCAGCACGGCGACCTGATTGGCCAGAGCCAGATCTGAGACAGGGTAGGGCGCAGGCAGGTTGGCGTGAATGTGGTACTTGGCGCAGCGGCGTTCGATATCGCGCCACATATAGGCCGATTTGACCGGCTTTCCGGCAAAAGGAGTGTTCTGTTGGGTCGACATCACGGTACGCACGTTAAACGGCCGCCAGTTCACTGTGGCGTCATGTTCGGCGCACCACTCGTCCAGACGCATCACGGTTAGGTAGCTATAAGTACTGCCGATCGAGTACCAAAAGTCGATTTCAGGCATAGACGACCCTCCGGCTGTCTTGCACTGATATAATACCCGATTTTGTCCTGATTGGCGAACGTCGGGTCCGCGCAAAGAAAAACCCCGCCACTTGGGCGGGGTTTCTTTGGATCGGAATGGGATCAGTGCGCGTGGCCTTTGTCCCAGTCTTCCTGCTTTGGCAGTTGCTCGAACGTGTGTTCAGGCGGTGGCGATGGCAGGGTCCATTCCAGTGTGTCGGCGTATTCGTTCCATGGGTTCGGACGGGTCTCTTTTGCGCCACGGAACAAAGCGTAGAACACGATGCCGAAGAACAGCAGGAACGAAGCGAACGATATGAACGCGCCAATCGACGATACGAAGTTCCACTGAGCGAACGCTTCGGGGTAGTCAATATAGCGGCGCGGCATGCCTTGACGGCCCAGGAAGTGCTGCGGGAAGAAGGTCAGGTTGGCGCCAATGAAGAACATCCAGAAGTGAACCTTGCCCCAGAACTCGGAATACTGACGGCCTGTCATCTTCGAGAAGTAGAAGTACACGCCAGCGAAGATCGCGAAGACGGCACCCAAGCTCATCACATAGTGGAAGTGTGCCACCACGTAGTAGGTGTCATGATAAGCACGGTCGACACCGGCCTGCGACAGAACCACACCGGTCACACCACCAACGGTGAACAGGAACAGGAAGCCGAAGGCAAACAGCATCGGAGTTTTGAACTCGATCGAGCCGCCCCACATGGTCGCAATCCACGAGAAGACCTTAACGCCAGTCGGAACAGCAATAACCATCGTTGCCAGCATGAAATAGGCCTGCTGACGCAGCGACATGCCAACGGTGTACATGTGGTGCGCCCACACAACGAAGCCCAGAACACCGATCGCGATGATCGCCCAAACCATCGGCAGGTAGCCAAAGATTGGCTTGCGCGCGAAGGTAGCGATCACGTGGCTGATGATGCCGAAACCGGGCAGGATCACGATGTACACTTCCGGGTGGCCGAAGAACCACAGGATGTGCTGATACAGGATCGGGTCACCGCCACCGGCAGGGTCAAAGAAGGTGAAACCAAAGTTGCGATCCATCAGCAACATGGTGATCGCGCCTGCCAGAACCGGCAGCGACAGCAGAATCAGCCACGAGGTGACGAAGATTGACCAGCTGAACAGCGGCACCTTGAACAGGGTCATGCCCGGGGCACGCATGTTCAGGAAGGTGGTGATCATGTTGATCGCGCCGAGGATCGAGGAGGCGCCCGATACGTGCACGGCGAAGATCGCAAGGTCCATGGACATGCCGCCCTCGGTCGTGGACAGCGGCGGGTACAGAACCCAGCCTACGCCTGAACCAAGCTGGTCGTTACCACCGGGGCTGAGCAGCGAGGCCACACCCAGAGAAGTACCGGCGACGTAAAGCCAGAAGGACAGGTTGTTCATCCGCGGGAACGCCATATCCGGCGCGCCGATCTGCAACGGCATGAAATAGTTGCCAAATCCGCCGAACAGGGCGGGAATGACCACGAAGAACATCATCAGAACACCGTGATAGGTGATCATAACGTTCCAAAGATGCCCGTTGGGGGTACATGGGTCGGCCATGAAGCCTTCCAGACACATGTACTGAACGCCCGGGTGCATCAGCTCGAGCCGCATGTAAACGGTCATCGCCACCGAGATCAGACCGGCTAGGGCCGATACGATCAGGTACAGAATCCCGATGTCCTTGTGGTTGGTCGACATGAACCAGCGCTGGAAAAAGCTGCGCTCGTCTTCATGGTCGTGACCATGAATGGCTGCGTCTGCCATTATAGGTGCCTCCTGTTGCAACTGCACCGCGCAGTCGGACCTCTCCAACGCGCGGGATTCCTGCTGGTTTTAGATTGCGAAGAGGGCACCTTCAATGGCCGAGTTTGATCTGGATCAAGATTAATTGTCGCGGGCAGGGGGTTGCCGCGCGATTTTCAGGCCTCGAACGGCATCTATCTGGGAATGCTTGCCCGGTTTTCAAGCCGTAGATGGTGGCCCGCAAGGGCGTTTGGCAGAGTTCCGCCTTGACCGTCATGGGCAGGCGTCTCAGAACTACGCCAACACCCGCAATCCGGAGACCAAATATGGCTGACTACGATCCCGACAACATCTTTGCCAAAATCCTGCGCAATGAGATCCCCTCGACCCGCGTGTTCGAGGATGATGAGACGTTGGCCTTCATGGATATCATGCCGCGTTCGGACGGTCATTTGCTGGTGATACCCAAATCGCCGTGCCGCAATGTGCTGGACGCCACGCCCGAGCAACTGGTTGCCGTGATGAAGACGGTGCAGAAAATGGCACAAGCAGCGAAGGCGGCATTTGATGCAGACGGAGTGACGATCCAACAGTTCAACGAAGCCGCAGGCGGGCAGGAAGTTTTCCACTTGCACTTCCATGTCCTGCCGCGTCATGAAGACGTGTCGATGCGCCCGCCCGGAAAGATGGGTGATTTCGACCAGATCGCGCAGCACGCCGAAAAGATCAAAGCCGCATTGTAAAGCTGAGTTTCAGTTATCCGCCGTAACGAATTTCGGACCTACACCCCATCAAAGGGCGCGGCGTTTACGCGCGTATCAATCAGGGGAAAGAGAATTGCCGTTCCGATTTGGGGTCGGAACGGCAGACTCGTAACAAAACACTTCTCGGATTTCGAGGGCGAACCCTGGATCACCGGTTAACATACCACTCACTCTTGATTGGCAGTTTCATACTACTCGTTAACGGCTCCTTTGTATCTAGTTGAGTTAAATAATGTCTAAAAAAAACGATAAACCCGGCTTAAACACGGTTAATTGCTTCAGGCGTCGGAAACAGAGCTAACCGCTTGAGCGTATTGTTTTGAAGCTCGCATGATATCACCGATTCGCTTTGCTGAGATACAGGGTGGCTCACCCGTCATTCGAACCAAAGACATCTACAAATGTCTTCTCTAACGCGGCATCAAGATCAGCCATGGTCACAGGAAGCCCTAGATCGACCAGAGAGGTCACGCCGTATTCGCTGATCCCGCAGGGGACGATTCCCGAGAAATGCTCCAAATCGGGTTCGACGTTGACCGAGATGCCGTGAAAGCTGACCCATTTGCGCAGGCGCAGACCAATGGCTGCGATCTTGTCTTCCGCTGCCTTGCCCGTCACCGTGAGCGGCTTGTCGTCCCGCCGAACCCAAACTCCAACGCGTCCGTCGCGGATCTCGCCGTGTACATTGAATTCAGCCAGGGCCGAGATCACCCAGGTTTCCAATTGCTTTACAAACTGGCGCACATCCCGTCCGCGTTTGTTGAGATCCAGCATGACATAAGCCACACGCTGACCCGGTCCGTGATAGGTGTATTCACCGCCACGTTTGCTTTCATAGACCGGAAACCGATCAGGATCGGTTAGGTCCTCGATCTTGGCTGAGGTGCCGGCAGTATACAGGGGCGGATGCTCCAGCAGCCAAACGCATTCTTCAGCGTTGCCGCGTGCGATTTCGGCAACGCGGGCCTCCATGAAGGCCACGGCGTCGTCATAGCTGGTCAGACCATCGGTGATTTTCCATTCCATGCCGGCCTCATATCTGTGCAAAGCGGTCAGGGAAAGGGGTCAGGCGGCCTCGGACAGGCATCGTTGCAACATCTGAGCATAGGTTTCGGTTCCCTGTGCGCCGGTCAGCAGGTATTTTCCGCCAAACACCATGGACGGCACGCCGGAAATACCCCGGCTGGTCCAGAATTGCTGTTTCTCGCGCACGGGGCCCGTGTGTTGGCCACTCTCAAGCGCTTGCCGAGCAGCTTCCGCATCAAGCCCGACTGATCGAACGGCATCCAGCAAAACCTCGGAGTCCGAGACGTCCTTCTGCTGGGTAAAATTCGCATCAAACAGAGCAAGCTTCAGCGGGTGTTGCTGACCTTGCCCTTCTGCCCAATCCAGCAACTGATGTGCGGCAAACGTATTTACCATCCGGCTTTCGTCGCCGAAGTTGAACGTAAACCCCAGCTCTGCGCCAATCGAAGTGAGTCTGTCCCGCGCTTGCTGGCTTTGTTCGGCGGTGGTTCCGTATTTCTCCATGATATGCTCGCGCAGGTTTTGACCTTCGGGTGGCATATTCGGGTTCAGTTCGAACGGATGCCAGCGCAGCCGGGCCAAAACACCCATTTGCTGCAATGCTGTGTCCAATTGTTTAAAGCCAACAATGCACCACGGGCAAACCACGTCTGAAACGATGTCGATCTGTACAATGGGGCGGTTCTCGGTTGAGGTCATTTGCGGTTCCTGTCAGATCGGATGTGTGGTGATCATTCAGCTAGATAGGTCTGCTTCCGAGTAATTTAAACCAGAGCGTTTTTGCCTCTTCACATCGTGCGCGCCAACGTCTATACGCCGCTCTACCAAGTCACAGGTAGTGCGGTCGTGGCGGAATTGGTAGACGCGCAGCGTTGAGGTCGCTGTGGGGTAACACCCGTGGAAGTTCGAGTCTTCTCGACCGCACCAAACTCACAAAACACGCCAGTCTGATAATCACTCCGTCGGCTAAACTATCCTTGTTGGATGGTTTCCTTGGGATGTTTCGCGTGATGATCCGAACATCAGATATTAGGCGTGGTGTTAATTGGGCGTAGAACTTTCCTTGGCAGTCTGCTTTGTCTAAGGCGCTTGCTGCGCGCATTGCGGGCCGCAAAGAGTCCTTGATGGTTCAATGCAAGTATGACTAGATGAAAGGGTGATCTGGATGGAAACTGATCAAGTTGGCGAGGTCAAACTTCGGGATACGGCGCTAAGATTTCACATCTCTAATCCCCGTGATCATATCCAGCGTCGACATCTTTCTGGCCATCTGTACGAGTTGGAAGAACTGCTTCTCATCGAGAAGAATTTCCCGGCCGGGGCGTTTTTTGTGATATCGGATCAAACGTCGGAAACCATTCCGTTTTCGTTGGGAAATTTCTGAATCCTTCCAAAATTGTGCCATTCGAACCGAACCCGGTTGCGTGCGACATCCTCAAAAAAAACATCGCATTAAATGAACTCGAGTCAGTGTCGGACTTGTCCTGTGTCGAGTTTTGCGTGTCCGATGACGGCATAGTTGGCTTCACAATTGACTACCCAGTCAACAACCTGGGTGCGGGCCGGGTGAGTTCTCAAAGCGATGGTCCAAGTATCCGTCTTCGCCCAGGCGACGACATGATGCCAGAGAAAGTCGATTTTATTAAAACCGATGTGGAGGGAATGGAGTTAAACGTTCTCAGGGGGTTACGGGAAACTCTCTCGACAAGCCGCCCGGATATTCTGGTTGAAGTTCTTCAAGGTACTTACGAGGATGCGCTTGAATTACTGCATTCGCACGGGTACCGCGTTTTGCATTCGATACGACGGTATGGTGTCAACCTTAACCTTTTGGCGCGCCCGCAAGAACGTGCTCTGTACGGTGTAGGTGCATGGGCAGATAGTGCTGCCACGCAAGCTTTGAGCAAACAGATCCATCCAGAACACAAAAAACGGACGATGTTCGTGTTTCGCACTCATAAGTGGACCGAGAACGAAGCCCGGCTTTATTCTATCTGGAAGAAAGCGGCTCCGGGACCTGTCTGTGTTGTATATGATGCCACAAATTCTGCACCGCCTGATTTACCCGATGAACAGGTTTTACGCGTCGACCAGACCTGGATTGAAGAAAATCAGCTGCTCGACATAAACAAGGTTGGTTGGCGGTTTGGTGACTACGCGCTGTATCGAGCGATGCAGGCCGCGCCTGACATTGATTACTTTCTGATTTCTGACAACGATCTGCTTCCGAACTGGCCGGACCTCAGGGACTTTTTTGCCGAGCTTGAGGCCTGTGATCAGGACTTGCTGACATCTGTACTGGTCGGAGCAGGGCCGCGTCGAATGGCGTCGATGCAGCATGAGATGTTTGATCAGTTTTCTCAAAAGATGTCCTGTCGTTTCGGGATATTGCGGGCAAGCCGCCGACTTGTGGAAAGTGCTCACGAATTCCGCAAGAAATATGCAGACGCAATGCGGCAAAAACTGATGCGGCCGTTTGCAAATGATGAAGCGCTGTTTGCTACGCTGGCGAGCAATCCAAAAGGTTATAGCGCTTCGACATTTGACGATGCCTTGCCAGGCGGTGTCACAAACTTGCTGTTGCGTGACGCCCAAAGCCCTGTTCCGATTGAAGGCGTTGAATACCGTACCATCGCGCGCACATTTGCTCATCCGGTCACCATCGGCTGAACCGTCAGCGCGCTTAATGCTTCGTACCCAATCAGTGTGAAGCTGTGTAAAAACTTCACTGCGCCGGGGCGGGCAGTTCTTTTCGTGCGATCTGAATGGTGGAGGCCAAGTAGATCGACGCTTGAGCGGTTTCTCTGACGCTCTTGAAAAGGGCTGTTGGGGGACGTAACAAAACCAAGCGCTTAGTTGGATCTGCGCTCGGTCGCAGCAAGCTAAATCGTACCGAGGTTTTGCGGTCAACAGTCACGGGATAATGAAAATGAGACTTGTCGTATCCACGATGAAAGACGAAGGGCCGTTTATTCTTGAGTGGATCGCTCACTATCTCTCGATCGGTT
The DNA here is from genome assembly GCF_013110775.1 of Ruegeria sp. HKCCD7296. Classification (NCBI taxonomy): domain Bacteria; kingdom Pseudomonadati; phylum Pseudomonadota; class Alphaproteobacteria; order Rhodobacterales; family Roseobacteraceae; genus Ruegeria; species Ruegeria sp. HKCCD7296. The sequence continues at coordinate 379,786 of NZ_WVRF01000002.1, read as the reverse complement.
TTACGCATTTTATCGTTAACTCGAATGATTGTTCGGATGGGACGGATGCCATCCTGAAAAGGTGCGAAGAGCTTGGGTTCCTGGCGCATATTGATAATCCGGCTCCGTGGAAATTCGGACCTCAGGCATCGGCCTATGCCAACGCAATGCAACATCCCTGGTCATCCGAGGCCGAGTGGATTCTCGTGTGTGACGTGGACGAGTTTCTGGATGTCCGTATCGGGGACGGTACGCTGGACGACTTGTTTCGCGCTTTGCCACATGCTGATGGGTTTGCGGCACTGTGGCAGATGTTCGGGCACAACGGGATTGTTGAATTCGAGGACCGGTTCGTTGTTGAGCAGTTCACGCGTGCGGGCGAGCTGGGGATGGTCATGCCGCAGAATGTGCGCGCATTTAAGTCTTTGACCCGCAACAACGGGTCCTATCACGCGATCAATACACACCGCCCGCGCGGTCCTGTTCGGGGCAAGGCCGAAAATTTTGCTTGGGTGGATGGTGACGGAGATCCTCTGCCGCCTGCCATGCGTCGGCGAGGCTGGGCGTACACGACAACAGGAGCAGCCTTCGGAACCACGTTGTTCCGAATGAACCACTATGCCGTCAGATCTATCGAAAGCTATTTGATGAAACGGCTTCGAGGGGATGTGAACACAACGGCTTTTCACCCAAAGATGGAAGCGACGGGGCGGGCCTACTGGCACATGCACTGCTTTAATGTGGTCGAAGAGCGGTCGATCCTGACAAAGCTGAGCCGCCTACGTGAGTTTCACACACGTTTGTATGAAGACAACGTATTGAGAGACCTTCATGAAAACGCAGTGAAGTTTCACAAGTCCAAGATTGCCACGATACGTGAAACAGAAGCTGCCAAGGGCTTTGTTCAGAGGTATCGGAACTTTCGCAGCGGGCAGTATCTAAAAGCTCTGGATCTTGGTGTTCTGGAAGAAGCAAATGCTTCATTTGACATTGAGATGTACAAAGACCCAGAGGTTAGTTTTGCTCAGGTCGCCAAGTGGAACCGGATTGGTCAAATGGCAATTGCCGGAAACGCCAAGTCCATGAATTATCCGTGGTTTGTTCGCCTGGATTCCCTGGAAACGCCTTTGGATTTTGAACAAGCGGCGGCAGAACATTCCAAGATCACAGATCCAAAGCAGGTCGATCTACCGTTTGATCCCAAAGATACTGATTTGTTGCCGTCGCCCGCCAAAGAAGTCAAGCGAACGGCGAAGCAACGTCAGAAATTCCTCAAGTCGATCAGCGGCAAGAAGTCTTGGGTGCTGATTGGTCAGGTCGAAACAGAAATCGTGCAGGAAATCCTGGATTTGGGAACTGTGGCGCAACTGACAATTATTGCGCCTTGGGGCTTGTCGTGGAACGGGTTTGCTTGTGTGGACACAACGCAAGACGCTGATTTGCAGGCGCTTGACCGTGCATTTTATGCATTTCTCGAGTATTTCCGCGAACCCATTCTGTCGGGAAAGCTGCGTGTATACCGGGCGATGCCAGCCTTGATGCTGAAACTGTTCGAGGATCAAAGCGTTGGCGTCGTGATCATTCGAGGCGTCCGGGCAGAGCGTGTGATGCTGCAGCTACTGAGGCGAATAGACAGGGTTTTGGCACCAGGTGGAAGCATTGCTTTTACGTCTTATAGACGCGGCAAAGGTTCGTACTCGGGCTTGTCCGCAGCAATTAACAGGTTTCTTGCGGGCAACGCTGCCAGCTATAGGATCACCAGCCTGGAACCACCGTGGCTTGGGATCGACAAATTACCTCCGCTCAATAAAGAATAAGCCAAGCTTCTGGCTCTTGCGCGGCTGACATGGTAGCGATCAAAAAAAGAATAAGGCTGGATGGACGCTGTTCGGTAGTGCCCGCCGCATAAGCAGAACGAGGTTGAGATGGCAAACGAACCCCAAATCATCGGTGCCGTGCCGGGGCATAAGGAAAAGCCTAAAGCCGACAAGGTTACCAAGCGCAAGAATACCAAGGAAGCGATCCGCCGCACGTTCTTGTCGCGCCTTCCCAAAGGGGGCGTAGCAGTTGAGATCGGTGTTTGGCAGGGTGAGTTCTCTCCGACCATTTTGAAACTGCTTGAGCCCAGTCAGCTGTTTCTTATCGATCCGTGGAAACACATCGGGGAAGAGTCGCACACCACTGCGTTTGTCGGCCGAACCGAAGATGAAAAGATGGAGGCCATCTTCCAGAAGGTGGTCAAATCTTTTGAAAAAGAGATCGAAGAAGGCAAGGTTGGCATTATCCGAGACTTTTCTGTCCCTGCGCTCGAATTGTTCGATGACGAAAGCATTTCGTTTGCCTATGTCGATGGCGACCACTCCTATGAAGGCGTGACTGCCGACCTCGTGGCGCTGTTTCCCAAGATCAAGCCCGGCGGGATCATGGCCTTTGACGATTACCACCGTCGCGGATGGTGGGGTGACGGCGTGATCCGTGCGGTGAATGAGTTTCTGGGCAAACATCCACGTGCCCTGCGTATCCGGGCTATTGCCGGCGCTCAGATCGCCATCGAAAAGATTGTGCCGCAGGATGACAGTAAAGGGCAAACTGGCTAAGCGGTAGGATTGAGTGACAACGATGGTCAAGCCTGAAAAAATTCTCATCACTGCGATGAAGAACGAAGGGCCCTATATTTTGGAATGGGTCGCCCATCACAAGGTGTTGGGGTTCGACAGAATAATCGTCTACACAAATGACTGTACGGACGGCACAAACCAAATACTGCGCCGTTTACAAGACTTGGGCCATGTCGAGTTTCACAAAAATCGCGTTGGAACAGGCGGTATTCATCGTTCCGCCCTTAGGCAGGCGCGCCGTTTGCCAGTGGTGAAAAACGCCAAATGGATTCACGTGGGCGATGCGGATGAATTTCTGAATATCCACGTTGGTAATCACAAAGTTGATGATCTGATCGAAGCAACGCCCGGTGTCGACGTCATCTCGATCCCGTGGAAGATTTTTTCCAACAACGGTCGACATGTGTTGCGCGATATGCCCATCACGCAGCAGTTCTTTGATGGTGAGTTGGACTATGAACAGGGCGGGGCCGGGCGCCGATTTGTAAAATCCATGTTTCGACAGGGCGATGTGTATCTACGCTATGGATTGCACAACCCTCATCCCAGAGCCGAGTTTCAGGCGGCCGTCTTCAGGTCGGTCCCCGGTGGCCACGCAAAGGAACCGGCACCCTTCGGCAATCACGTCTCACCTCCGTTTGGTTTCGAAGTCGCGCAAATCAACCATTATGCGGTTCGGTCCACCCAGGCTTATCTGGCCAAGCGCAGCCGGGGCAGGGCGAACCACTCGTCTCAGACCCTTGGAACGGACTATTGGGATCGCTGGAACCGAGGTGGTGCGCAGGACGCAACGATCTTGCGATACAAGGATGAGGTAGACGCCGTGTTGGAAGAGTTCCGCGCAGATGACCGACTCAAACGGTTACACAGAAAATCGTTCCGTTGGCATAAGGCACTGATTAACGATCTTCTGAAGCAACCTGACTATCATGAACTGTACCAGAAACTGCTCGCCAAACCGGCTGTGGAATTCGTCAAGAAGGACCGTACTGTGCGGGAACGACTTTCAGCAGAGCCCATTCCTGTGCCCGATGAACATCGATCAGAATCCTAACAGACCCCCCCTCGGAGAATATTGAAATGGCTGCGGATCGCTCTCTGCCGACGATTGGGATGCTCTGGATGGAAGGGCGTCTGAGTTTTCTGGAACAGATGTGCATGTTGTCCTTTGTCGAACAAGGGCACAGAGTGGTTCTGTTTCACTACGGGCAGGTGGAAAACGTGCCTTCTGGTGTCGAATTGGTATCTGCCAACGAGGTGCATGAGCCGAAACAGTTCATTATGAACAATCAATTCAAAACACCTGTACCGCAATCTGACATTTTCAGACTTCAGTTGATGAAAAAGACGGACTTCCTGTGGTGTGACACGGATGTTGTGGCGCTGGCTTCGATCCCAAAAATAGATCATATCTTTGGCTATTACAACCGAGACACGATTTGCAATGCTGTGATGCGGCTGCCAGCCGACAGTCCGGCGCTAGACGCGTATATCGACTACAGCAAGGACCCGTACCCCATCCGCCCTTGGGTTGAAGGAGAAGAACGGGAAGAGCTGGAGCGCATGAAGAGTGCTGGAGAGTTGCCGCACGCTTCAGATCAGGAACACAGTGTTTACGGTCCGGGCGTTATGACCTGGTATCTGCGTCAACACGATGAGTTGAAGCATGCCAGCCCAATCCCCGTGTTTTATCCGCTACCGTTCCGTCAGGCAGGGCAAGCCAACGACATTCACGTTCGAGAATTCAGAGAGACCTATATCAAGGAAAATACTCTTGCCGTGCATTTGTGGGGCCGCCGAATGCGGTGGTGGATCGCCAATGGGATCAAACGGCATTCCTTCCTCGACAGGCGCCTGCGGAACTTAGGCATCCGCGCCAGCGATGCGCCTTTGCCGCGCCATGGCAGAAAAGGACCCAAGCCGATCGAGTTTCCGGCAAATTTGCCTGGGCTTCGCGCAACAACCGAAGATATTCGAAAGGCTACGGGTGGGGCAATGTCAACGGCCTTGCTGTCCGACCGGGAAGACTATCTGAAGGCAGCACAGGCCGAGTTGGACAAGATCACTGCTGGCAATCTCTTTGGTGTAAACGACCCACCGCCTCAGGGGTTTTTGCGAGGCTGGGATCACTACCGCAGCGATGCAGCGCGGCTGAATACGCTCGCATTGGCTATGTTCAATTTCGCCGAAAGCCATCGCCATCTACCCGATCTCTGTGACCCAAGCACATTTATGGAAAAGCTGTTGGTCATGAAGCTTTTGGGGGCTGTCCCACAAGCGTTCATCGCCGACAACGACATGGCTTTTGAAAGGCTGCCGGATCGCCTGACCGTGCCTAAGCGAGTGTGGCATGCACATGTTCCGGGCTTGCCGGACAAGCTTGAATGCGAGCCTGGGCAGTATAGCCTGAAAGGCTCAGCCAGCGCATCGCACCAGATTTCTCTGTCGCTTCCAATGGACGATGCTAAGCGTAATGAGGCGAACGCTCAGATGGCGGCGTGGCACAAGACCAAAACGCCAGAGGGTTTTTGGACCGGTGATTGGTGGCGCGTTACCAGCAAGCCATCCTATTGGATCGAACAAGATCAGAATGTTGGTGAACAGTCTGTCACTGAATGGCAGTTCTGGGTCATTGCGGGGTGCGTGACTTTGGTGCAGGTAGATCGAGACAGCGCGCGCGGACGCATTCAGATGTTACACGACCGCGACTACAATTATCTGGCGCATGAGCTTTTTTTCCCTAGCAGTTCGGATACAGAGCCGAAGCCTGCGCAATTCAATGACATGATTCAGATCGCTGAAACCCTGGCAAAAGATGTCGAATTTGCCAGAATAAAATTGTGCTTGGTCGGGGAAAAGATCTGCTTGCGCGAAGTTGCTTTGTCTCCAACTGCGGGAAAGCAGAAGATACGCTCAGATGCGCTGGACCAGCAATTGGGCGCTGCATGGGTCGGAACATCTTTGTTTCCAAACGCCAGTTAGCCTGCGTTAAAAATCCAGTAGGCGGATCAAATGTTGCTCAGGCTCATTCAACAGCAATCTCTTGGCGCAGCTTTCCGGTCGTTTTGTCAAAGATCAGAACACGGTTGTCGTCCGTGACAACTGCATACCAGTTAGAGCCGATGGTCAGCGCCTGGGCCTTCGCACCGTCCGGCAACTCGATCTGATCCGGAAGGGTGGGGGTGCGGTCCGATAGGCGGATGACAATCAGGGCGAATGTCACTAGAACCCCGCCAATCATCACCGCGGTCAACAACATGACCATCCGCCGCAGCAATCGCAGCTGCGGTGTTTCCTGCGGTTCTTGGGGTTCGGAAGGGACAGTCATGGGCACCCGCCAGATTGAGTTTCAGATCGCGGCTGATCCGCCGTCACGCCTTGATAAGGCGCTTTCGAGGGATGTGCCAGACGGTGAAAACCTGTCGCGCACCAGGTTGGCGCGTCTGATCGAAGAGGGTGCGGTTCAGATCGACGGGCGCGAAGCACGTGACCCTAAGGCAAAAGTCTCGGAAGGAGCACATATTACCATCGTCGTGGCCGAGGCCGAAGACAGCCATATCGGCCCCGAAGACATCCCGCTTGAGGTTGTCTTTGAAGATGCGGACGTAATCGTTGTGAACAAGCCCGCAGGCATGGTCGTGCATCCCGCGCCGGGTTCGCCAAGCGGCACTCTGGTGAACGCGTTGCTGCACCATTGCGGGGATGATCTGTCAGGTGTTGGTGGGGTAAAACGTCCGGGCATCGTGCATCGGATCGACAAGGAAACCAGTGGCCTTTTGGTGGTGGCAAAATCGGACGCTGCACACCACGGCCTGGCCGAGCAATTCGCAGCCCATAGTGTCGAACGGTATTACCGCGCCGTGTGCTACGGAGTGCCGGACGCAAACGATCCACGTTTGCGCGGTGTCAAAGGCGTCAGTTTCGAACCCGGCAAAATCATGCGCGTGACCACGCAGCTTGCGCGGCACAAGACAGACCGTCAGAGGCAGGCGGTTCTGTTTCACGGGGGGCGCCACGCAGTAACGCGTGCACGGGTTGTTGAGAGTTTTGGTACACCCGCAGGGCTGGCCTTGATCGAATGCTGGCTGGAAACCGGACGCACCCATCAGATCCGTGTGCATATGGCTCATGCAGGGCATGGGCTGGTCGGAGACCCAGTTTACGGCGGCAAGCGCAAGCTGTCTGCCAAGGCGTTTTCGCTTTCGGCTGCTGAATCTGTCCGCGATTTCCCGCGTCAGGCCCTTCATGCAGCGGTTTTGGGCTTCGAACACCCGGTGACCGGCGAAAACCTGCGGTTCGAAGCTGACCTGCCGCAAGATATGAAATCCCTGATTGCAGGGCTGCGCAAACCAGTGTCACAATAAGCAAAGTCCCGTGAGAAAGAGTTTCTTATCTTCCCTTAACAGAAGTTTAATTTCAGACTGATAACAGCACCTCTTGAATAGGCAGGGTTCCTTACCCATATCCTATGTTAAAGACTTAAACATTTGTCGGAGGGACATCATAATGGCAAACTACGCAAATCTCCCCGCACCGACGCCCGAGGGCGGCCTGAATCGCTATATGCAGGAAATCCGCAAGTTTCCCCTGCTGGAGCCGGAAGAAGAATACATGCTGGCCAAGCGCTGGGTCGAAGAGCAGGACACCGAATCCGCGCATAAGATGGTGACATCTCACCTGCGTCTGGCGGCCAAGATCGCTATGGGCTATCGCGGCTATGGCCTGCCTCAGGCCGAAGTGATTTCCGAGGCAAATGTGGGCCTGATGCAAGCGGTCAAACGGTTTGATCCTGAAAAAGGCTTCAGGCTGGCGACCTATGCCATGTGGTGGATTCGCGCCTCGATTCAGGAATATATCCTGCGGTCGTGGTCGTTGGTAAAGCTGGGTACAACCTCGGCTCAGAAAAAGCTGTTCTTCAACCTGCGCAAGGCCAAGGCCCGTATCGGCGCTTTGGAGGAAGGCGACCTGCGTCCTGAAAACGTCAAGCAGATCGCCAATGATCTGGGTGTGACCGAAGAGGAAGTCATCAGCATGAACCGCCGTATGTCCGGTGGGGATGCCTCGCTGAACGCGACCGTTGGGTCCGAAGGCGAGGGCACGATGCAATGGCAGGATTGGCTGGAAGATGAAGATGCCGATCAGGCGGGTGACTATGAGGCGCGCGATGAATTGGAAGCCCGCCGCGAGTTGCTGACCGCAGCACTGGATGTTCTGAACGATCGGGAAAAGGACATCCTGACCCAGCGCCGGTTGATGGATCAGCCGGTGACACTGGAAGAGCTGAGCACGCAGTACAACGTCAGCCGCGAACGTATCCGTCAGATCGAGGTGCGCGCGTTTGAAAAACTGCAAAAGAAAATGCGGGATTTGGCCCGTGAAAAAGGCATGCTGGCAACCAGCTGACCGAAAAACCAGCCCGCAATCTCTGCGGGCTGGTTTGTTTCGCTTCAAACGAAAACAAAATCGTCTTCAGAGAGCTGACCTGGGCGAACACCAGTCAGTACGATGCTGTCGCCATCGTCCAATTCAATCTCTGTGCGCAAGAACCCACCAGAGATGTCGTCTTCGATATCTTCATAGCTGGTAATCCCGTCATATCCGGACAGATCAATCTTGTCTTTGCCAGCGCGAAAATCGAGGATCAAGTCGTCCCCACCTCCGTTCTCCATGACGAAAGTATCCTTGCCGCGTCCGCCGATCAGGATGTCATCGCCAGCACCGCCATCGATCAGGTCAGCGCCGCGACCTCCGTAGATTTTATCGTGGCCATCATCGCCGCGCAAAATATCCTTGCCGCGCCCGCCAAAAACGATGTCATTCCCGTCGCCGCCAAGGGCTACGTCATTGCCTTTACCCGCTTTGATAACATCGCGACCACCACCGCCATGGATGTAATCCTGACCCTTCCCGGTGAAAATGAACTCGTCAGTGTCATCACCCAGAATGAAATCGGTATTTTTCTGACCCAGTATGCTTGATACCGATACCGGAAGCAGCACGCCGTCCAGCACGTGAATGATCCCATTGGACGCATCCACGTCAAATGCAACCAGGTTTGGGTCAGTAATAGCAGCGTCCGCATCAACCAAGCTCGGTGGTGACGTTTCCAGGTTCAGTTCAAGAGATGATCCCAGAAGGGTGTTAATCTCAGCACCGTTACCCAGCGCAACCACGGCGTCTTTGGTGAATTCTCCGTCAACCACATGGTACTTGAGGATATCGGTCAGCAAGGGCAAAGGATCTCCGCCACCAAGAAGCGTGAGTGCCTTGACGATAAAATTCAGCGCTTCCGCCTCGTCATCGCCCGTGAAGCCAAGGGTTTGGGCCAAATTTATGAACGCTGAATCCTTTGGTGCGAAGACCGTCAAATCCACTTCAGGGCTATCCAATGTTTCGACCAGCCCTGCTGCAATCGCTGCTTCACGCAATATGTCAAAGTCATCCGGGTTGTCGTCAAAGGTGCCCGGCGCGCCGCTGTTCAGGACAATCCCGGTTATGGTTTGCTGATCCTTGGTTGTCGTCTGCATATCCGTCGTTTTTGGTTTCTCCCACCCAATTGGTTACGTCTGATCAAGACAAGCGGCAGACCTAATTGCGCTGCACACCTGTCGATATGTTTGCTACGGGGCAGACACGGAAACGGATCAGGAAAAGTGAATAAGTGGCGGCGGGCCAGCTTGTATGCTACGGGAAAGGCGTGCTTTATTTCGATGACATTTTGAAAGCGTCACATCGTGTATTGTTGCGATGATCGAACAAATTGGCGTGGACAAATAGGGAGGGCGCGATGCAAAAACCTGTTCAGTTTGGCGTTTTGGGGGCCGCGAAATTTGCGCGGGAATATATGGCGCCAGCGATCCATTCCGCCAACGGCGCGCAGTTGGCGGCCCTGGCGACCTCTGATACGGCAAAGGCGGATCCTTTTCTGTCTTTTTGCCCTGACCTCCAAGTTCACAACAGTTACGACGCGTTGTTGGCGGACCCAGGGATAGACGCAATCTACATCCCTCTGCCCAATCATTTGCACGTCGAATGGAGCCTGAAGGCCCTTGACGCTGGCAAGCATGTGCTATGCGAAAAGCCGATGACTATGCGCGCAGATGAGTTTGACGCGTTGATCGCCAAGCGCGACCAAACCGGCCTGCTTGCGGCCGAAGCTTACATGATCGTGCATCACCCCCAATGGCAATTGGCCCGTGATCTGATTGTGGATGGGGCCATCGGGAATTTGGTGCATGTGACCGGTGCGTTCAGTTTTGACAATCGGGCGGATACCGGGAACATCCGTAACCGCGCTGAAACCGGCGGCGGCGGTCTGCGGGATATCGGCGTCTATGTGATCGGCGGTGCACGCTTTGCCACCAGGGAAGAGCCCGTGTCCGTACAATCTGCAATCCGTTGGCAGGATGACATCGATGTCTTTACGGAAATCCGGGCCCAGTTCCCGGGGTTCACCTATTCCGCCTACGTATCCATTCGCGCGCACCCTCATCAGGAAATGGTGTTCCACGGCGAGCAGGGCCTGATCCGCCTGACAACCCCTTTCAATGCCCGAGTGTTCGGCGAGGCACGAGTCGAGCTGCACCGTCCAGGGCTAGAGGTTCAGATCACCCGTTTCCCAGGAGCGGATCACTACAAACTACAGGTCGAAGCGTTCTGCCGTTCGGTCCGCGAAGGGCTGGACTATCCCTGTCCACTGGAGTTTTCGCGCGGCACGCAAGAGATGATCGACCGCGTATTTGACGGCGCAGAGCCGCTGTAACTTGCTAAGCGACGGCGGGACCAGCTATCGTATCCTCCTGTGTTTCAGGAGGTGAGTCATGGCCGGAGGTTGGGCGCGTGACGGCGCGGTAAGCGAACAGATCGAAGCGTCGATTTCGGATGAGCTGGCGCGGATGCAGGCACAAAAGCGGCCTGTGGGGGAAAGCCGGACACATTGTGCGGAATGCGAAGAACCCATTCCCGAAAAGCGACGCATCGCACTGCCGGGCGTCAAACTTTGCCTCGATTGCCAGCAAGAACGCGATGGCGCGTTCAAATTGAGGGGTGGAGTGAATCGTCGAGGTTCGAAAGACAGTCAGTTGAAGTAATCGGAACAAAGCGATGCTCAGCTCCAAACTGACGCAAAATGGTCTGGTTCTGGGGTTCCTGGCAGCGTTCCTTTGGGGCACGCACAGCGTTATTGTACGTTATCTCACCAGCGATCTGGGCGGGCTGCAAATCGCTGTAACACGTCTGTTTGTCGCCGCTCTGGCGATCTATTGCATGTTACGTGTGATGCGGGTTTCAGTATCGATTAAGTTGGGCGATTGGAACTTTCGGCTCGCAGTCTTGTCGACGGTGATCAACTACATCCTATTCCATGTTGGCCTTGAATACACAGGCGCGGCAAGTGCCATGGTATTGGAGAATACTGCTCCGTTCTTTGTTCTGATTTTCTTGTATTTCTTTTCCGACACGCAGGTGACACGTGCAGATGTCTTTGCCACGGCGCTGGCAATTCTGGGTGTTTTCCTAACAGTTTACCGGGATTTTCAGGGCGGCGGAGACCCTTTTTATGGCGATCTTCTGGAAATCGGAGCCGGGCTAAGCTGGGCAGTGTTTCTAGTTTCCAGCAGCCGTGCAATGCGCAGCTCAAAATCAACAGAAGAGCGGTTGAACTTCCTTTTCGGTATTTTCCTGTGCGCGGGCGTGCTGTTGCTGCCGTTGGCAGCTTTTTTGTTTAAGCTGCCAACAGCCAACGACGTCTTGTTTTTGACCTTGTTAGGCGTCCTGCCTACCGCATTGGCCTATTACCTTTGGTATGAGGCGGCCGCTCGGGTTTCAACCTTGACAGCCACGTTGATGTTCGCGGCGTCCGTCGTATTTACTTTCATCAACTCAGCCTTGTTTTTGGGGGCCACAATCACTCCAATTGCGGCCCTTGGGGCTGTTTTGATTATCCTGGCCATATTCCTTACAACCAAGAACCAAAAATGATCAGCCTTCCATCGCCTCCAGCTCGTCGATAAAGCCAGAAATCATCGACAGGCCCTTGTCCCAGAACTTCGGGTCGCTCGCGTCCAATCCGAATGGGGCCAGCAGTTCCTTGTGATGCTTCGATCCGCCCGCGCGCAACATTTCGAAATACTTGTCTTCGAACCCGTCCGCTCCGCTTTCGTAAACCGAATAAAGCGCGTTCACGAGGCCATCACCGAAGGCGTAGGCGTAGACATAGAAGGGTGAGTGGACAAAATGCGGGATGTAGGCCCAGAAGGTCTCGTACCCGTCCATGAATTCAAATGCCGGGCCAAGGCTTTCGGCCTGAACGCTCATCCACAATGCGTTGATGTCATCCGGGGTCAGTTCGCCTTCGCGACGGGCCGCATGTAGCTTGCATTCAAAATCGTAGAATGCAATCTGGCGGACCACGGTGTTGATCATGTCCTCAACTTTACCGGCCAGCAGCACCTTGCGCTGTTCCGGGGTTTCGGCTTGATCCAGCATCTTGCGGAAGGTCAGCATTTCGCCAAAGACCGAGGCTGTTTCAGCCAGCGTCAGCGGGGTAGAGGACAGCATCTCACCCTGATCGGCGGCCAGCACCTGATGCACGCCATGGCCCAGCTCATGCGCCAGGGTCATCACATCACGTGGTTTGCCCAGATAGTTGAGCATCACATAGGGGTGGACATCAGTGACTGTCGGGTGCGCAAAAGCACCTGGCGCTTTGCCAGGCTTCACCGCCGCGTCGATCCAGCCCTTTGAGAAGAACGGCGATGCGATCTCGCCCATGCGTGGGTCGAAGGCATTGTAAGCGTCCATGACGGTCTTTTCGGCTTCGTCCCAATTGACGACGCGTGTGTCTTCCATGGGCAAGGGCGCGTTGCGGTCCCAGACCTGCATCACATCCAGACCGAGCCATTTGCGCTTCAGCTCATAATAACGGTGGCTCAGCTTGGGGTAGGCGGCCACAACTGCCTCGCGCAGCGCTTCGACCACTTCGGGCTCTACATCGTTTGACAAGTGACGCCCGGTCTGCGCGGTGGGCATTTTACGCCAGCGGTCGACGATTTCCTTTTCCTTGGCCTGTGTGTTGTGAACACGGGCAAAGGTTTTGATGTTGTCCTGAAACACCGATGCCAGTTCCCGCGCAGCCGCTTCGCGCTTAGAGCGATCCTGCTCGGTCAACAGGTTCAGGGTGCCTTCGATATTCAGCTCTTCGCCGTCAACGTCAAAGGTCAGTCCAGCTATGGTTTCATCAAACAGACGTTCCCACGCATCACCTACAACGCCCAGATCGTGCAGGAATTTTTCCAGCTCATCGGACAGCTGGTAAGGCTTCATCGCTCTGATGCGGCGGAAAACGGGCTCGTAGCGTGCCAAATCGGCATTGGCGTCGAAATGAGCCTTTAGCACATCGTCGTCGATACGGTTGAGTTCCAGAGTGAAAAAAACCAGCGGCGTGGTGAAAATCGTGATTTTTTCCTGCATGTCTGACAGGAACTTGGCGCGCTCGGAATCCGTGGTCAGTTGATAATAGCGCAGACCAGCAAAGGACATGATGCGTCCGGCAATGGAATTGATCTTTTCATTGCGCTGTACACAATTCAGCAAGCCGGCTGCGTCCAGCTCGGCCAGTTTGCCTTCGTAATCCGCGGCAAAGGCGCCGCATTCGCCTTCCAGCCAGCCCAGGTCACGCTCAAGCTCGGGCGCTTCTTCCGAGGTGTAGAGATCGCTCAGATCCCATTCCGGAAGGTTACCAAGGTTGTCGGCACCGCCCATTGCGTTTGCGTCACGGACGGGAAAGGGAAGGTCGCGCATGGATCACCTTTTGTAGATATCTTTTGCAAACATCTAGGGCCGGCGCGACCGGATCACAAGCGGACAGTCCTTTGAGTGGGCAAAGGGGCCGATCTTTTCAGCCCACGGCCTAGCCGGTTGGGTTGGACTGAAAATGCGCGGCCAGCTGATCCAGAACCGGACCGCGCACTTCCAGTGCCTCCATCAACACTTCATGCTCGCCATCCGGGATTTCGACAAGCGTGCCGTTTGGCCAGTTTTCCATACGTGTGCGTATCGCCTTGCGGTCGACGATCTGTTCGTGGCTGCCCAGAAAGGTCAGGCAAGGTGTGTCTGGGGCGGGGTGTTCCATCAGCCAGGTGCATTCGTCCAGCGACTCGCGCAGCCAAAGGTTTGAAGGCGCACCAAGCGCCAGTTCGGGATGGGCCTTTAGTTGATCCTGCATCATCTTAAACATCGCCGCATCGCGGGTCAGCATGTTGCCTTCAAACGGTTGCGACAGGACATAGCTTTCCAGGGTTGTGGTCGGAGGTGTCTTTTCACCAAGACCAAGCGCCGTACCCCAATAGGCTGTCACACGACTGAGGGGTTTCATAACCGGGGTGAAGAAAATACCCCACATCGGTCCGGTGAAAGCACAGGCGGCAAAGCACTTCTGCTCTATCACGGCGCGTAACCCAATAGCACCGCCCATTGAGTGCCCGATCACATGCCAGGGTTTCGGCAGATCCAGCGCACGGGCAAGATCTAGCGTCGCCTGAACGTCATGCTGGTAGTCTGTAAACTGATCGACATGGCCAATACGAGGGTTGTCCAGCAAACGGTCCGCCAGGCCCTGACCGCGCCAATCAACCGCCAGCATGGCAAAGCCGCGTTGGATGAACTCGGCTGCGGTGCTTCCGTATTTCTCGATATATTCGGTTCGACCGGGAAACATCAGCACCGTGCCATGCGCATCGCCTTCGGGTCGCCAATGACCCACACGGATTCGAATCTGGTCAGAAGTCATCAGCCAGTGGGCGCTCCCACCGGCGGGACCGCCGGCCACGTCTTCAAAAAAAGGGGCCGGCGTCAATTCCATCAGGCCAACACCGATGCGAGTTTCATAGCAACGCCCATGTCGCCATCAATGGTCAGCTTGCCCGACATGAACGCACCCGTAGGGTTCAGCTCACCGCTGAGGATTTGCTCGAACGTTTCGGCGTCAGCGCTCATTGTAACGTCCGCATCATCGTCACTGACGCGCGCGCCGTCTGCGTCCAACACGATTGCGCCCAGATCGGCGATAGCAAACTTGGCCGAGGCGTCGAATGCGCCGCCTTCCAGTTTTTCATTCAGCGCGGCTGCCGCCTTTTCAAGAATCTCGCTCATGCTTTTCCTCATTTTGTTAGTGCGCCGTGAATGGACATCCCCGGTCGCAACGCTACACTGACGATTGTTATGAGCATTGCAATCCACAATCTCAAAGGTACCGTTGCGGCACTTGTTGTCCTAGTCACGTTTTCCACCAGTTGCTTCGCGCAACAGGCGGATTTGCGGGATGAAGACGCGCTGCTGCAGCAACTGGCCCAATCCACGCCCGAACAGGCTATGGCTCTGGATCGGCAGTTGCAGGCGCTGTGGGCACAGTCCGGTTCAGCTTCGGCGGATCTGTTGTTGGAACGAGGGCGCGAAGCGCTTGAAAACGGAGATGTAGACGCCGCACTGGATCATCTGACAGCGTTGACAGATCACGCACCCGAATTTGCGGAAGGCTGGCATGTACGTGCCTCGGCATTTTTTGGAATTGAACGGTTCGGAATGGCGGCTGCTGATTTGGAGCACGCATTGACCCTCAACCCCAACCATTATGAGGCAATATACGGGCTGGGTTTGATCTTTGAGATTATCGGAGAGCCTCAGAAAGCCTATGACGCGTATTCGCGGGCCTTGGCTATACATCCCCATCATGAAGAAGTAACCAATGCGGTGAATCGACTGAAGCCTCAGGTTGAAGGCGCAGCGCTGTAAGGTCTGGGGCAGGGGGCAATGGTGAGCGGGTCATCCCGAGTAGTGGCCGTATTGGGCCCGACAAACACAGGTAAAACCCACTACGCAATCGAACGGATGCTGGGATACCGCACCGGCGTGATTGGTTTGCCGCTGCGTCTGCTGGCGCGCGAAGTCTATGATAAGATCGTTGCCATTCGTGGCCCGTCGGTTGTGGCCTTGGTAACGGGTGAAGAGCGCATCGTGCCGCCGCGCACCCAGTATTGGGTCTGCACGGTCGAGGCCATGCCTGAAGGCATGGGGGCAGATTTCGTTGCGATCGACGAAATCCAACTTTGTGCCGATCCCGAACGCGGCCACGTCTTTACAGATCGTCTGCTGCGATCCCGTGGCACGAACGAGACGCTTTTCCTAGGCTCTGACACTATGCGCGGCCCCATCGCGGCGCTTGTTCCCGAAGTGCAATTCGTAAGGCGCGAACGGATGTCTCAACTGGTCTATTCTGGGTCAAAGAAGATCAGCCGGATGCCTGCACGCAGCGCCATTGTCGGATTTTCGGTCGACAATGTTTATGCCATCGCGGAATTGCTGCGCCGTCAGAAAGGGGGGGCGGCCGTTGTAATGGGGGCGCTCAGCCCACGAACGCGGAATGCTCAGGTTGACCTCTATCAAAACGGCGAAGTCGATTATCTGGTTGCCACCGACGCCATTGGGATGGGGCTGAACCTGGATGTGAATCATGTCGCGTTTTCATCTCTGACCAAATTTGATGGCCGCCGGATGCGCCCACTGGCCCCGAATGAACTGGCGCAGATTGCGGGCCGGGCCGGTCGCGGGATGTCTGATGGCACCTTTGGTGTGACGGGCGAGGCCCCGCCGCTGGACGAAGGTGTGGCGCAGGCCATCATGGACAGCCGCTTTACGCCGATGAAAAAGCTGAACTGGCGGAATGCCGCCTTGCGGTTCGGCTCCATCGACGCGCTGATCACTTCGCTTGAGGTCAGCCCAAATGATGAGCATCTGATCAAAGCGCGCCCTGCGGATGACCTGAACGCGCTCAAATCTCTTTCGCAAGTGACCGAGGTCGTAGCCCGCGCCAGCGATCCGCAATCCATCCGTTTGTTGTGGGACGTGTGCCGAATCCCCGATTTTCGCGGCATCAGCCACGCAGAACACGCCAGCTTGCTTGAAGTGATCTATGGTCACCTGCACGAGCGCGGATCGATCCCGAATGATTTTATGGCGCGGCAGATTCGCCGTATCGACCAGACCCAGGGTGACATTGATACGTTGTCCAAAAGGTTGGCATATATTCGCACTTGGACATATGTTGCGCAACGAAACGGCTGGGTCCGTGACGAATCGCATTGGCGTGACGAAACACGCACTGTAGAAGACAGACTGTCAGACGCGTTGCATGATCGTTTGACTCAAAGATTTGTGGACCGGCGTACATCTGTTTTGCTGCGCCGGCTCAAACAGAAGGAGGCCCTTTTGGCCGAAGTAAATGACAAGGGTGAAGTGACCGTCGAAGGCGAATTCGTCGGTCGTCTGGAAGGGTTCCGGTTTACACCGGACAAAAGCGCGCAAGGGACCGAGGCGAAAGCTTTGAAATCGGCTTCTTTGCAAGCACTCGCGCCGCAATTCCATCTGCGCGCCGATCGCTTCTACAATGCGCCCGATACCGAAATTGATTTCACGGATCAGGGTGGCCTGATGTGGGGCGAATATGCCGTCGGCAAGCTGGTTGCCGGGGCAGAGCCTCTCAAGCCGATGGTCGAAGTTTTTGTGGATGAGGCCGCAGGGCCGGATGTCGAACAGAAAGTGCAGCGCCGGTTGCAGCACTTCATCGACCGCAAGGTCGCTGCGCTTTTCGAGCCGCTGCTGAACCTGTCGCGTGACGAAGAGTTGAGCGGTCTGGCGAAGGGCTTTGCGTTCCGCATGGTCGAGGCGCTGGGCGTTCTGCCGCGCGGGCAAGTCGCGCAAGAGGTCAAGGATCTGGATCAGGATGCCCGCGGCGCGCTGCGCAAGCACGGTATCCGCTTTGGCCAGTTCACGATTTTCATGCCGCTGCTGCTGAAACCAGCACCTACGCGTCTGCGTCTGGTGTTGTGGGCGTTGTCCAGCGGTTTGCAGGAATTCCCCGAAGCGCCGCCTCCGGGTCTGGTCACTGTACCTGTCGCCAAGGATGCGCCGCAGGGCTATGACACCATGTGTGGTTACCGTGATGCGGGCGAGCGTTCGATCCGGATCGATATGCTGGAACGTCTGGCTGATATGCTGCGCGCCGAAGACAGCCGGGGCGGGTTCGAAGCCAAGCCCGACATGCTGTCGATCACGGGCATGACGTTGGAACAATTCGCGGACCTGATGCAGGGCTTGGGCTACAAGGCCGAACGCGGTGAGCGTGAAAAGGTGAAAGCGGTTGCCTCTGAGCAACCTGCGGCGGAAGCGGTGGAACAGCCTGTCGCTGAAGATTCTGCGGCACCTGAGGCTACGTCGGAAGAAGCCGCCGCACCCGCCGAGGCGTCAGCCGAGGCCACAACAAGCACCGAGGCGGCAGCCGAGGCACCAGCGCCTGACGCCGCACCGGATGAGCCCGAGGTTGAGGTTTTCTATACCTTCACCTGGGGCCGTCAACGCCAGCAAAACCGTGGCCCGCGCCGCGAGCAGGGGCAGGGCAAAGGCAAGCCCCGTGGCAAACCCCAGGACGGTCGCGGCAAGCCGCACGGCAAGAAGGGCGGCAAACCTCAGGGTGCCAAGACCTTCTCGTCACGGCCTCCGAAAAAGGAAAAGGCCATTGATCCCGACAACCCATTCGCTGCGGCGCTTATGGGTTTGAAAGACGGCAACTGACACAAGATGGCCGAGGCCAAGCTGCGGATCGACAAATGGTTGTGGCAGGCGCGGTTCTTCAAGACCCGTAGCCTGGCAGCCAAGCAGGTCAGTGGCGGCCATGTCCGATTGAACGGAAACCGGGTGCTCAAACCGGCGCAAGCCGTGGCACCCGGAGACGTTCTGACCTTTCCCCAGGGCCGTATCGTGCGGGTTGTGCGCGTGGAAAAACTGGGCGAACGCCGCGGTCCGGCCCCCGAGGCGCAAACGCTGTACTTCGATATGACGGAAAAACAGGACGTGCCTCCTAAAAATCCGGGGTTCGAAGGAAAAGGTCGTCCAACCAAGAAGGATCGGCGCGCTCTTGATCTTTCTCGCACAGAAGATCGCTGATCCCATCTTGAAGAGCGGGCCAGACTGAATTAGCTAGTCGAACGAACCGCAAACGGGAATCCGCTCATGACCTATGTTGTCACCGAAAACTGTATCGCCTGCAAATACACAGACTGCGTCGAAGTGTGCCCGGTGGACTGTTTCTATGAAGGTGAGAATACATTGGTTATTCACCCGGACGAATGCATCGACTGTGGTGTTTGTGAACCGGAATGCCCGGCAGACGCAATCCGCCCGGATACTGAGCCGGGAATGGAGCAATGGGTTGAGTTCAATCGCAAGTTCTCGGAACAGTGGCCGGTGATTGTTACAAAGAAAGACCCGCTTCCCGACGCTGAAGAGCGCGACGGTGAAGAGGGTAAGATGGAGAAGTATTTCTCTGAAGCACCCGGCGAAGGCGGCTAAGCGATTCGCGAAGAAAGCGCACGGCACAGCGCGAAGATCTTGAAATAAAGCATTGTGCGCGCAGGTAATTCGAATATTTTCCTTTGGGTAAACTTTCGGGTGTCGTATTTTTGTGATATACTCAGTTTTAATATGATGACCGAGATTGGGATGCGCTCCGTAAGTATGCTCGCTTTGGAGTACTGAATTTATGACAGAAACGCCGCCTGACGGGGCTGAGACAGTCCCGGCACGTGGTGCTTTTGTTGTCTGTGTCCCGGTCCGTAAGCAAGGAAAAAACTGAATGACAAAGTCGAAAAAGCTTGAGTTCCGCCCCAACGACTATGTTGTCTATCCCGCCCATGGCGTGGGTCAGATCA
Organism: Ruegeria sp. HKCCD7296; assembly: GCF_013110775.1. Classification (NCBI taxonomy): domain Bacteria; kingdom Pseudomonadati; phylum Pseudomonadota; class Alphaproteobacteria; order Rhodobacterales; family Roseobacteraceae; genus Ruegeria; species Ruegeria sp. HKCCD7296. The sequence goes on along the minus strand of NZ_WVRF01000002.1, from coordinate 360,429 downwards.
TCTCGATTGAGGAGCAGGAAGTTGCGGGTTTCTCGCTCGAGCTGTTCGTCATCTCATTTGAGAAAGACAAAATGACACTGCGGGTGCCGACCAACAAAGCAACCGAATCCGGTTTGCGGTCGCTCAGCTCGCCAGATGTCATCAGCCAGGCGATGAAGACATTGAAGGGCAAGGCCAAGGTAAAACGCGCCATGTGGTCCCGCCGCGCCCAGGAATATGAACAGAAAATCAACTCGGGCGACCTTATCTCGATTGCCGAAGTTGTTCGCGATTTGCATCGCACCGACGATCAACGCGAGCAGAGCTATTCCGAGCGTCAGCTTTACGAAGCTGCTCTGGAACGCCTGACACGCGAGGTTGCAGCTGTTTCCGGTGCTGGCGAAGTTTCGGCCGCCAAGCAGGTAGACGAAGTCCTGACCTCGCGCGCCGCCTGATTGCAAGAGAATCGTGATTAAGGCCGCTCTAATTGGGGCGGCCTTTTTCGTGGCTTGGTGATTTGCACAACTGTCGTTAATTTCACTGTGTATGCAGCATGATACAGGGTGGATATGAAGCAGACGGTGAAATACCTGTATATCGGGCACGACCCGATTTCGGTCTGGTTTCGTTATGGTCTGATCCTTTTCGATATTGTGTCGATCATCTTCTTTGTCGCCACCGCTCATTTTCCTCAGGGGTCGGGCGTCACGGTCGCAAGCCTGCTGATTGGCTTTGTGATTTTTTTGGATTTCTCAGCGCGGCTTTGGATCGCCAAGGACCGTTGGAAGCTGCTGCGCCAGATTTACACGCTGGCGGATATCGTTGTTATCGTCTCTCTGGTGCTTGATCCGTTCCTGACGGGTAACCTTGCGTTTTTGCGGATTCTACGCGCCTTGCGGTTGATCCATTCCTACCACCTGCTGCGGGACTTACGACGCGACAGCAATTTCTTCCGCACCCACGAAGACGCGGTGATCGCCGCCATCAACCTGATGGTTTTTGTCTTCGCAACTTCGACCGCCGTTCTGGTGTTCTTTATTCCCGCAGATTCGCAAACGCCCTATATTGACGCACTCTATTTCACCATGGCGACCCTTACGACCACCGGGTTCGGCGATATCACCTTGCCTACGCCAGGGGGTAAGCTGTTCTCGGTTTTTATCATGGTGGTGGGTGTGGCGCTTTTTGTCCGGTTGGCGCAGGCGATTTTCATGCCTCAAAAGGTTCGCCACAAATGCCCAAGCTGTGGCTTATTCCGACATGACCCGGACGCTGTGCATTGCAAACACTGCGGCGGCACCTTGCGCATCGAAACCGGGGGTGCGTCTTAAACCAGCGCGGCGCAGACCAGCAGAAAGGTTATCTCGGACACCAATTGTGTGGCCCCAAGAATATCGCCGGTCTGGCCACCGATCTTTTTCTTGGCGACAACGGCCAGGGCGGCTGCGCTGGCTGCCGCAAAACCCATCGCAGGTATTGCATCCACACCTATGAGCAGAAGGGCGAGTGCTACCGCCAGAACAAGTGCAGCGATGACGGAAATCGTCTGCGGTTTTCCTACAGAATGGCTCAGGCCCGATGTGCGGGCATGAGGTAATCCAGCCATCACCGCAGGCATCAACGCTCGCGAGACAATGCTGGCTGCTAAAACTGCGCCCACCGCACCAGCCGTCAGCAAAGCAGCGATAGCCGATATTCGCACCAGTTGAGACACGATCAGGGCAAGCACGCCGAAAGTCCCAATATGACTGTCCTTCATGATCTCCAACCGGCGGTCGCGGGTGAACCCGCCCCACAGGCCGTCGAACGTGTCCGCCAGGCCATCCTCGTGCATCGCCCCGGTTGTTGCGATCAGCGTGGCCAGTAAAAGACCGGCCGCCGCCAGAACAGGTAAACCCAGCGCCAGCGCGCCCCAGCCCACAAGGCATGCGAGTCCTGCAACCAGCAGACCGACAATCGGAAAGGCCCAGGTTGCCTGAGCTTGCCGAGAAAACACTGGATCCGGCAAACGCGGCAGGGGCAGGCGGGTGAGAAGGACCAGCGCCAGCCGAATATCCCGCAGAGAAAAGGGTTTCGTGTCGTTTTTATGCACGCCCGTGCCTTTCGGGGTCTTGTCGGTTTCGGTGCTTCGGTTAAACACACTGCACCACTCTGATGCAATGAGGCTTTCATGTTGCCTGAACTGAATGATTTGAATGCGTTCCGTGCTGCACTAGCTGCAGCTCCGGGTCCGGATGCCGCTGCGGTGCATGGCGCGGGTGAGCGTAACGGACAACTGACTAAACCGCCCGGCGCGTTGGGTCGGCTTGAGGATTTGGCGATCTGGTATGCGGGTTGGCGTGGGGATGCCCGCCCGCAAATTACCGCACCACAGGTCATCGTCTTTGCCGGAAATCATGGTGTTACGGCACAGGGCGTGTCGGCCTTTCCGCCGGAAGTGACCGTCCAGATGGTTATGAACTTTGAACATGGCGGCGCGGCGATCAATCAGCTGGCCAAGGCAGCAGGCGCGACAATGAATGTGCATGCACTTGAGCTGGACAGACCCACTGTGGACTTCACCCAGGCCCCGGCCATGAGCGAAGAAGATCTGCTGAGTGCCTTGCGTACCGGTTGGCAGGCCGTTGATCCGAAGGCCGATCTGCTGGTTGTGGGCGAGATGGGTATTGGCAACACCACTCCAGCAGCGGCTATCGCCTGCGCACTGTTTGGTGGGGATGCCGAGGATTGGACCGGGCGTGGCACCGGTGTCGACGATGCAGGGCTGGCCAATAAAACCCGTGTCGTAGCAGAGGGCGTCGCGAAACATGCGTCAGAAGATGGCCTGGAGATTCTGCGCTGCCTTGGAGGGCGTGAGATTGCCGCGATGGCCGGGGCGATTGCCGCCGCGCGCGTGTTGCGCATTCCGGTCATTCTGGATGGTTTCATCTGCTCTGCTGCTGCGGCGTGCCTTTGGAAGCTGTCGCCTAGCGCGCTGGATCACGCTGTCGCGGGGCACCAAAGCGCGGAAGCGGCACATGGTGCCGTATTGTCTCGGCTGGGCAAAGACCCGCTGTTAAGCCTTGGTCTTCGGCTGGGCGAAGGATCTGGCGGGGCATTGGCGATCAACATCCTCAAAAGCGCCGTGGCCTGCCATTCAGGTATGGCCACCTTTGCCGAGGCTGGGGTATCCGACGGGTAATGACTTGCCTGACCCAATCGGGGTTTTGGGTCAGGCAGATTTCTTGGCGTGTTCTTCCGCCAGTTCGAGCAGCGCAGTTTCCAGATCCTTTTCCAGTTTCTGAGCGCGCTCGATGTATTTCTTGTTTTCGGCTGTTGGCAGGCCAGGAACCCACAATTCAGCCAAATCACGAACAGACGTCCTGTCGTGGTGGTAAAAGGTCTGTTCAGCTTGCGCGGCCTCATACTCACTCAGCCCTATATTCTCCAGTACATAACGGCCTGCGCGCAACGAGCTGTCGAACAGTTCGCGCACGATGTCGTTGGCACCAGCTTGGTACAGCTCGTACACGTGGGTCCGGTCTCGGGCGCGGGCGATGATGTGCAGGTCAGGGCGCTGTCGTCTGGCATAACTGACTAGTCGCGTGACTTGCTTGTGGTCATCCATCGCCGCCACGAGGACCGAGGCTTTTTCCAACCCCGCAGCGCGCAACAGTTCAGGACGCGTCGGATCGCCCAAAAAGCCTTTTACACCAAACCGGCGCATCAGCTGGACGGTTTCGATATCATGGTCCAGAACCACCGTTTTAAAGCCGCTGGCCCGCACCAGCCGGTTCACGATCTGACCAAACCGGCCAATGCCAGCAATGATCACTGGGCCTTTTTCGTCGATCTCATCAGGTTCAGGCTCTTTGGACGTATCGCTTATTTTTCGGGACAGAAGGTCATAGATGATGAACAGAAGCGGGGTGATCAGCATCGTCAGGGCAATGATCATCAGCAGTTTCTGTGACAGGTCAGGCGGGATAACGTTCTGCTGCGTCGAAAAGGCCAGCAGAACGAAACCAAATTCACCGGCTTGTGCCAACCCCAATGTGAACAGCCAATGATCTCGGCCTCGCAGCTTAAAGGCTCTACCGACCAGAAACAGGATGATGCCTTTTGCAAGGATCACAAGCAGTGCCAAGCCGATCAGGTCAAGCGGGTCATCGAAGAAATAGGCAACGTCGATCCCGGCCCCAACCGTGATAAAGAACAGCCCAAGAAACAGCCCTTTGAACGGTTCAAGGTCGCTTTCCATTTCATGGCGAAACTCTGAGCTGGCCAGCACGACACCCGCCAGAAACGCGCCTAAAGCGGGCGACAGCCCAACAAGCGTCATCAGGAAAGAAATACCGACCACAATCATAAGCGCCAGAGCGGTGTACATTTCGCGCAGGCGCGTCGCGTGTATAAATCGAAAGAGAGGTCGGGTAAGATAGACGCCTGCCAAAATGACAAAAGCAATTGCGCCAATCGTGACCAGTGTGACAGCCCAGCCCGGCAATCCTTCAACCAAGGACAGACTGTGATGACCCGCGTCATGCAGATCACCCGCCCCCCGATCAATCGAACCGTCTGCTTCGATGTGAGGCATCGCAGGTAGGGCGAGCAACGGAAGCATGGCCAATATTGGAATGACTGCGATGTCTTGCGTCAAAAGCACCGAAAACGTCGCGCGACCACCATTTGTCTGCATCAGACCTTTTTCAGACAAGGTCTGAAGGACGATAGCGGTCGACGACAGCGACAGGGTCAACCCAACGGCCAACGCAACGGACCACGGGTGGTTTGCATACATCGCCACCGCAGCAATCACCGCGGTCGAAAGTAAGACCTGTAGCCCCCCAAGACCCAACAATCGGTCGCGCATGTCCCAAAGGGCACGAGGTTCAAGCTCCAGCCCGATCAGGAACAGCATCATCACAACACCAAACTCGGCGACATGTTGAAGGTTTTCCGTTTCGGCCCCGACCAGCCCCAGCATCGGTCCAATGATAATCCCGGCGGCCAAATAGCCCAGCACCGACCCAAGCCCCAGCCTTGCGGACAGAGGCACCGCAATCACAGCCGCAGCCAGATAGATCGAAGCCTGGTATAGAAAATCGTCCATGAGTCTCCTCGTGAGCCCGTTCAGGTGGGCAGGGGGGCGTCGCGTTTTAGTTGGTCCATGACTATCTGGCTTTGGACACGGGCAACAGCAGGATGCGGCAGGATGACCTGATGGAGCAAGCTGTTGAGGGCGGAAAGATCGTCGCAATAGACGTGCAGCAGGTAATCTGCCTCTCCTGTCATCGTCCAGGCGCTGGTAATTTCGGGGCGGGTATCGACCATGCGGGCAAAGCTCTGGGATTGTTCGGGGCCATGTGTACCCAGATGAACCTGAACAAAGCCTTGAACCTGCAAGCCAAGTTTCAGCGGATCGAGCCGGGCGGCATAACCTGTTATATAGCCCTCGGCCTCAAGCCGTTGTCGGCGTCGACCTGCCTGGCTGGGTGAGAGATTCAGCATTTCACCCAGTTGGTGCGCGGTCAGATGTGCGTCCTTTTGCAAGGCAGATAGAAGACGTTTGTCAGTAGCATCCAGCACGTGCGGAGGAATCCCGAATTTTTTGCGATTCATGCGCGTTTTACGCGTCTACTTTGAGTTTACACGAAAACAATGCGCAGAAACAGCGTCTGGAAAGTCATATTTTTGAATCAGCAAAAAAACTTCCTGTCTTCAAAGGAGACGCGCCATGGGTCCTTTCCCGCACAACGCCCCGAAATCAGTGATCAGTGAAGAAAACCCCGCCGGAACCGACGGGTTTGAATTCGTTGAATTTGCCCATCCCGAACCGCAAGAACTGCGCGATCTGTTCGCCAAGATGGGGTTCGATCTGGTGGCCCGGCACAAGGACAAGCCGCTGGTCGAACTCTGGCAGCAGGGGGATGTCACCTATATCCTGAATGCTGATCCAGAGAGTTTTGCGGACAAGTTCGTGGCCGAACACGGCCCTTGCGCCCCGGCGATGGGGTGGCGCGTGGTCGACGCGCAAAAAGCATATGAACACGCTGTTTCAAAAGGGGCCGAGCCCTATGACGCAGATGACAAAACGATGGATGTTCCTGCTATCAAGGGCATTGGTGGATCGCTGATCTATTTCATCGACCAGTATTACGACACTTCGCCCTACAATCAGGAATTCGAGTGGATCAGGGAATCCAAGCCGCGTGGCGAAGGGTTCTATTATCTCGATCACCTGACCCACAATGTCTACAAGGGTAACATGGACAAGTGGTTCAAGTTCTATGGTGACTTGTTCAACTTCCGTGAAATTCGTTTCTTCGACATTCAGGGCAAGTTCACGGGGCTGTTCAGCCGCGCATTGACATCACCCTGCGGTCGCATCCGAATTCCGATCAACGAAGACCGGGGTGAGACCGGGCAGATCGTGTCGTACCTCAAGAAGTACAAGGGCGAAGGGATTCAACACATCGCTGTGGGCAGCGAGGACATCTATGCCTCAACCGACGCGATTGCAGAGAACGGTTTGAAATTCATGCCCGGACCCAACCGGGCCTATTACGAGATGTCGAAAGATCGTGTGACGGATCATGACGAACCGCTTGATCGCATGATGAAGCACGGCATCCTGATCGACGGTGAAGGGGTTGTGGACGGCGGTGAGACCCGCATTCTGCTTCAGATCTTCTCAAAGACCGTGATCGGCCCGATCTTCTTTGAATTCATCCAGCGCAAAGGCGACGATGGGTTTGGTGAAGGCAATTTCCAGGCTCTGTTCGAATCCATCGAACGCGAGCAGATCGAAAGTGGCGAGATCTCTGCAGCCTGAAACTTACGCGAAACGCCGGGGTAATCTCCGGCGTTTTGACGCTCAACTGCGGGGCATCGAAAGCGTCACGTTACGGCCTTTTTTCTGATACCGCAGTTCGCTATCGCTTATGGCGATGACCTTGCCACCGTCGATGCGGTCTCCAACCTTCAGTTTCTTGTACCGGCCACTGGGCAGGCGGACCAAGGCACGGCGGTTGGCAGGCGTGCCATAAACGCCAATCAGGTTCAGCCTGCGCAGATTGATGGCGTTGTCGATAGTAGCCTGCCGGGCGACCGATGCGGTCGAAGGTATCTTGGGTGCCACGGTCTTGGGTTGAAAAGATTCTGCGTCGTCAGAGTTTTCAACAAGTGCCGCTGTTGATGCCAGAGTGGACGGCTTCGCGACGGTCGGTCTGGCAGCAACCAGTCCAGCCGGTCGCGCCTTAGGTCGGGGAACGCGCATAATGGCCAGCTCGGAAACAGGAACTTCGACCTCTTCTGGGGCTTCCAGGCCTGCAGGGCGCGCTTTGGGTCGTTTTCCGGCAAGTTCCTCCAGCGACTGGCCGCCCAGTTGCTGACGTTCGAAGGTCTCTTCAATGTCGCCGGGGCGCGGTTTGGGGCGCAAACCAGCCAGCCGTTGATCAACTTCTTCAACAACAGGTTCTTCTTCGAACCGCAGCGGTGCCTGAGGCGGCGCTTTGGAAGGGCGGCCCAGGTACACAGTGATCCCTTCGGGATTCAACGCGCCTTCGGGTGTGGGAACAACAAGTCCCCGGTCATCCAGATCGAAACGTGAGCCTGCAACACTGGGTAAATCGTCGCTCTGAAATGGTTCGTCCGTGTCGAAACTTGATGCGGGTGGTAACGCGACAGCATCTGTGGACAGATCAGACTTGTCGATGGATGTCAGGTACAGGTCTTCATGCTCAGCGATTTCCGGTTCTTGCAGAGGTGCAGGGGGTGATACGTCAATGCCAGTCTCAGCAAGGATTTCTTTTGGGGCGTCGGGGTCTTGAGCAATGGGTTCGACCGGTGTCGGAGCAACCTTGAGCGCCTCAAGGATCGCCGCGTCCGTAGGTGACAACTCTGGCTGTGCCTCAGCCTCCTCCGCTGGTGGTTCGGGGGGCGTGTTTTGCTGGGCGTCGGCAGCTGCCACCTCAGGGTCTGGCTCAGGGGCGACCTCGGGGTTTGGTGCATCTGAATTCAGCTCAGCCTGCTCGGACGTTTCCTCTGACGATTCGGGAAGGAAGGTTTGTTTTGGCTGGACGACCGCGATCTCTGGCTCCGGCTCTGGAGAGGCCTCGGGCGATGAGACTTCCGGTGCAGTGGGACTCAGTTCAGCCTGCTCTGGTTGATCTGTGGGTCCAGAAGCCAACCATGCGCCAAAAACTCCGCTCAGAAGAACTACGGCAGCAAAAGCTGGGATGGCATGCCGCTTGGAGGCAGGGCTTGAGGTGGCATGTGCTGCAGGGGACGTGTCAGGCGCTCGAAATGTTTCCGGCGCAACTGTGCCCGCAATAGGATGAGCGGGCAGGCCGGGGGTGTCTGCCTCATCGTGCGAATCCGCTTCATCGGGCTCTGAAGTCAGTGTTGCATGCGGCTGATCCACAAGTGGCTGATCAGGTTGCTCTGTAAACACCGGCTCGCGCGGGAAAGACCCAGCGCTTTCTTCGGCGCTGAACAGTGTCGGCACAAATCCATGGCCTGCGGCAAAGCTTCGCGCTTCGGCCAAAGTCTCATTGGCGACTACAGCGACATGGGTTGTGCTGCCGATTGTTTGGCTGTCGTAGCTGAGATCAGACAGGGCATACGGGGTCGCATCGGCCAATGCAGCCTCAATACGTGCCTCTCGCTCGTCGGGCGGTAACTCTCCGGTTTCGACGTCCAGAAAGCGCACCTGATCTGCTGGCAATACGACTTTGCAACTCAGATCGTTTTCCAGCGCAAAGGCCTTTTCCCGCAACGCCTGCATTTGTTCGGGCAGGTCCTCAGCATCCAGCGGAATCGAGCCGACAACATACCAATCGTCATCCGATTGGTGATGCAGAGTTATTCCGGTTGTAGAAAAAGAAAGCGCAAAGGCGGGTTTCATAATCCGGAGGAACCATAATTATCATCGTCAATGCAAACGACTTTGCGTTCGCAGACCGACATTAAAGCAGGAACCCGCCGAGGGAAAGAAAAAGGCTGGGTCTGCTCTTGTATGGCGACGGTCCGCTAACCCATCTTAAAGTAGAACAAATTGGAGTGATAACCTTGAAGACATTCGCTTTTCTGGCCGCGATGATGGCAGCAACAGCCGCAGGCGCAGCCCATGCGGAAGAACGTCGCATCACCGTGGACGCCAGCGGGACGGTGCAAATCGCGCCGGATATGGCGACGATTACCTTGGGTGTAACAAACGAAAATGCCGAGGCCGGGGCAGCCATGCAGGCGACCTCGGACGCGGTTGCCAAAGTCCTTGCGCGGCTGGCCGATATGGGCATCGAAGACCGGGACGTTCAAACCCGAGATTTGTCGCTGTCACCAGTTTGGTCGGGACGGCATGGGCAGAATGGCGAAAAGCCCGAAATTACAGGGTTCACCGCGTCGAACCGGGTTTTTGTGCGGGTTCGCGATCTGACACAGTTGGGGACGATCATGGATGTGGTCATTCAGGACGGTGCCAATGATTTCGGCGGGCTGAGCTTTGGTGTGCAGGATCCCAAACCGCTTGTGGTGCAGGCCCGTGCGCAAGCCGTAGGAGAAGCCACCGCCAAGGCCGAGCAGTTGGCGCAGGCGGCCGGTGTCACGCTTGGCGCGGTCCAGACAATCTCGGAACGTGTGGCTGGTGTCCGCCCGATGGCCGAGATGCGCGCCATGAGCATGGCTGATGCGGGCGGGGTCCCTGTTGCAGGCGGAGAGGTTTCAGTCTCGGTCAGTGTCTCGATGGAATTCGAGATTTCGGACTAAGATAGTGCCTTCGCACGGGCCATCAGCGGTTTGCGTTGTTGGCCTGCTGCATCGAAATTGTCCGGTGAAAGCCAGGCTTCGAACGCATCCCGAATGCGCGGCCATTCGCTATCAATAATCGAATACCACGCAGTATCACGGTTGCGTCCTTTGTAATGGGTCGCTTGCCTGAAAATCCCTTCAAAGCTAAAGCCCAGCCGCTCTGCCGCACGGCACGATGGCGCATTGAGTGCGTCGCATTTCCATTCATAGCGGCGATAGCCCAATTCATCGAACACCCGCTTCATCATCAGATACATGACTTCGGTGGATTGTGGTTTGCGCTGAAGCAGAGGTGAGAAGTGGATATGCCCCACCTCAATTGCGCCTGCAGCGGGCTCGATCCGCAGGTATGAGGCCATGCCGACCGGTACGCCTTCGCCGTCCAGAACGGTGTGAAACATCGGGTCCGCATCCATGCAGGTGGCGCGGGCCCAATTTTCGAATGCAGGCTCGTTGTCGAAAGGGCCGTAGGGCAGGTAGGTCCAGTTGCGACCATCCCTGTCATTGGCAAACGCCCGGAAAAGTCCGGGCGCATGCCTGTTCACGTCCAAAGGCACGACAGAACAGTACCGTCCTTCCATCGGAGTATACGGCGGGGTCGGGCGTGGAAACTCGCCCGAAACCGGCAGGCCGATGGGCTGGCCAAGGTCGTTAGTGTCGTGCCCGGCCATCGTCAGGCGCTGGCCTTGGACAGGGCCTGATCCAGATCGGCGATCAGGTCGTTTGCGTCCTCAATCCCGATGGATACGCGCACAACACCCGGACCTGCACCTGCAGCTTCTTGTTGTTCCGGCGTCAACTGACGGTGGGTGGTCGAGGCCGAGTGGATGATCAACGAGCGCGCATCGCCCAGATTGGCCACATGGCTGAAGATTTCCAGCGCGTTGACCAGCTTGATGCAGGCGTCATAGCCACCTTTGACGGCAAAGGTGAACAGCGCACCGGCACCGCGTTTGTATTGCGACTTGACCCGGTCGTGATAGGGCGACGAGGGCAGACCCGCATAGGTGACATATTCCACGCGGTCATCCGCTTCCAGCCAGGCCGCGATCTTCTGGGCATTATCCACGTGACGCTCCATCCGCAGTGACAGGGTTTCGATCCCCATCAGCGTATAATGCGCGGCTTGCGGGTTCATGGTCATGCCCAGATCGCGCAGACCGATGGCGATGCCGTGGAAGGTGAACGCCAGCGGGCCAAATGTTTCGTGGAACTTCAGCCCGTGATAGGCCAGCTCCGGTTCGCTGAGCGAGGGGAACTTGTCATTTGCCGACCAATCGAACTTGCCCGAATCCACGACGCACCCACCGGTGACAGTTCCGTTGCCGGTCAGATACTTGGTGGTCGAGTGCACAACCAGTGTCGCACCGTGTTCAATGGGACGGCACAGGTAGGGCGTGGCCGAGGTGTTGTCGACGATCAGCGGAATGCCAGCTGCATCAGCTACGTCCGCCAAGGCACGGATATCGGTGACATAACCGCCTGGGTTGGCAATGGATTCGCAGAATACAGCACGGGTGTTTTCGTCGATTGCGTCCTTCACCGCGTCCAGATCATCTGTATCGACAAACTTGGCTGACCAGCCAAAGCGTTTAATGGTTTGGCTGAATTGCGTGACCGTTCCACCGTACAAACGGGTCGAGGCGACAACGTTGCAGCCCGGGCCCATCAAGGGGAATAGCGCCATGATCTGTGCCGCGTGACCAGATGAGCAGCACACGGCCCCAACACCGCCCTCAAGCGTGGCCACGCGTTCCTGCAACACCGCGACGGTTGGGTTGGTCAGGCGCGAATAGATAAAGCCCACTTCTTGTAGGTTGAACAGGGCCGCCGCATGGTCGGCGTCGCGAAAGACATAGGCCGTGGTCTGATAGATCGGTGTCTGGCGCGCTCCGGTCGCCGGGTCGGGGCGGGCGCCCGCGTGAATCTGCAGCGTGTCGAAACCGTAGGTGGGGCCGTCAGACATCTTGAAAATCTCCTGTTGGAATTTGTGTTGCTGAATCTTTAGGTGAATGCGCGCTTGCGCACAACGATCCTGTCAGCGCAGCCACAACCCTTTGCTTTTGATCGTGTTGCGAATGGCCTGTTCGCGCCGCGGCAGGTTGTTTTGATCAAACAGGGCGCGGATTTTTGCACCTTTTCCCTGAAGGACCAATTTTTTCAGCGGATCATACTGTTTGAGGACCTTCTTGACCTTGTTCGGAGCCACAACGGCCTCCAGAACGTCGATCACATGATCACTTTCGCGGGCGTAGAGCAGTGGGAACAAGCGGTAGTGACAACTGACAGAGCCATCAAGCAGGCCTTCGGGCAGCGCATCCCGACCTCCGCCGAATGAATGTATCACAAGCGGAAGGGCAGCTTGATCCAGCCATGGATCAAGGTTTTGGCCCGTCAGTTCGGGTATGTGTTCATCTCGGATCGCTTTGGCATAGTCCAGATAGCGTTCACCAAAAACCCTCGGGCATTTGTAAAAGAAATAGCCTGCGTTGAAATACAGATACCGCCGCCAGTAATCATGGGGTTGGCTGACATCTAATGAGCTTTCAAAATCCAGCCCGAACCGCTGATACAGCGCCCGCCAGATGCCGTCGAGGCCGGGGCCGTAGAGCGTTGGTTTTGGCCATGTCCCCTCAACCTTCAACGATGCGCCAGGACGGTCGAAGTCAAAGGGTACAGTTGTGATGTCACCGGTGATCAGCGTGTCGGTGTCAAAGAACACAAAGGGCTCATTTTCGGGCAAGGCCAAAAGGGCCTCGATCTTGTTGCCGTATGGGTAGCTTTCGCCAAAGACATGCGAATCAAAGGGAAGAACTTCGGCATCCAATTGCGTCAGCGCTTTGAGAACGTCTTCGTCCTGAATGCTGGGGTTCTGATTCCAACGTGGTCCCGATTTGGGCGTGGCGACAAACAGTTTGCCTTCAAATCGCGGTGAGCTGTGCCGCAATGATGCGGCAAACAGCAGGGCTTCGTATTGCAGGCGATTATTTTGTCCGACAACAGCAATGTTAAATTTCTGTGGATTTGCCTGCATCTGCGCCCGTTCCTGATGAGTGCGCGACCCGGCACCCTTCGTCCCGGAGTACAACACCTGACCCGAACCGTCAAAAGCCGAAAGCTGAATGCACTGCCGGGTAATCTCATTTTTTCAAGGTGGTCATCTGAAACAGCTGAATTGAGCGCTGACCAATGCACAAAGGCCTTTGTCATTGACGGCAGATCAACCGAAAAGGACAAGATATTCGAGAAATGGATCGGTTGCACTTACCGCCTGGTACGCAAACGCCGGCCATCGCGGCGCGCGGGTTTGGACCGAGTCCGATCATCTCATCACAATGACTGAGGTTTCTTAGCCTCAAAATTACACAAAGCCGGAGGAAAACCGGCTTTTTGCCCGGGTTTTTCACTTTTTTGACCTTTTGATAAATTTTACCAATTGATAAAAAAATTTTTTGTGGCAAGCTGAGGTCATAACAAACATATCTACAGGGAGTAGAGTGATGGCACAGGGCCAGATGGCACCCGGCATCGTCGCTGGGCGGCTTTCCAGCGATGAGCTGACCTCGAATTTCACCGATCTGCATCCGCCACTGGCCCCGCATGAGGCCGCCGTTGCCGCTGATCGATGCTATTTCTGCTATGACGCACCATGCGTGACAGCCTGTCCGACGGATATCGATATTCCGTTGTTCATTCGCCAAATTCAGGCGGGGCAGCCACAGTCGGCAGGGCGGACCATTCTGGAACAGAACATTCTGGGCGGCATGTGCGCTCGGGTCTGTCCAACCGAAACGCTCTGTGAAGAAGCCTGTGTGCGCGAGGCTGCAGAAGGCAAGCCGGTTGAGATCGGTAGACTGCAACGTTTTGCGACCGATGACATCATGGCCTCTGGCGCGCACCCATTCGAAAGGGCGGCACCTACGGGCAAGACTGTTGCTGTTGTTGGGGCAGGGCCTGCAGGGCTGGCTTGCGCCCACCGTCTGGCCATGTTGGGCCATGACGTCGTAATCCATGAAAGCAAGCCCAAGCCGGGCGGGCTGAACGAATATGGGATTGCCGCTTATAAATCGACCAATGATTTTGCGCAGGCCGAGGTGGATTGGCTGCTGAAAATCGGCGGGATTGCGATCGAGACCGGATCGGTGCTGGGCGACAGTATCTCGCTGGATGGCCTGCTTGAGAATTACAACGCGGTTTTCCTATCCATCGGCCTGGCTGGGGTGAACGCCCTGCGCGCAGGCGGTGTTGAAAAGGATGGCGTTCGTGCTGCCGTTGATTTCATCTCGGATGTGCGGCAGGCAGATGAACTGGTAAACCTGCCCGTTGGTCGCAACGTTGTCGTCATTGGCGGCGGCATGACAGCGGTAGATGCTGCTGTGAAGTCCAAGTTGCTGGGCGCGGAACATGTCACCATTGCCTACCGTCGCGATCGCGACGCCATGGGCGCCAGCCGGTATGAACAGGACCTTGCCGCCTCGCACGGCGTTCGAATCCTGACCAATGTGCAGCCGGTTGCCGTGCATGGAAACGGAACTGCTGCTGAGATCGAACTGGAATATACCTCCAGCCAGAACGGTCAGCTCACTGGAACCGGCGAGACAATCCGCCTGCCTGCAGATCAGGTGCTCAAAGCCATCGGTCAGACGCTGGATGGCGCGCCTGAAGGGCTGACGCTGGACGGCAATAAGATTGCTGTCAGCGGGGCTGGACGCACCTCAATGTCGGGTGTCTGGGCTGGTGGGGACTGTGCGGCGGGGGGTGAAGACCTGACCGTGACAGCGGTTGCTGAAGGCCGGGATGCAGCGATGGACATCCACGCGACACTCGTTTCGTGATAGAGTGGGGTATTCACCCCATTCCTTTCGCTGCTGAGGTATTCTCATGTCCCAGATCGAACAAGCTGTTGCTCAACACTATACCACCGGTGCCCTGACCGAACGCGTCCGCGCGGCGCTTGAGGCCAGCGGTATTGACCCGGACGCGGCCACCGTTGCTGATCTGAAGGCAGGGGATGAGTTCCACACGGGTGGTGTTCTGGCGACCGATAACCTGTTTGCTCAATTGTCGCCGACCCATGCAACCCGCGTTCTGGATGTGGGGTGCGGTATAGGCGGCACCTCGCGCTATATCGTGAATCGTTATGACTCTTCGGTAATCGGGGTCGATCTGACGCCTGAATTTGTGGAAACGGCCACCGTGTTGAGCGATCTGGTCGGGCATTCGGAAAAGGCCACTTTTCATGTGGGCAGTGCCTTGGACATGCCTGTGCCGGATGCGGGTTTTGACCTTGCAGTCATGATGCATGTGGGCATGAACATCGAAGACAAGGCCGGACTGTTTGCGGAAGTGTCGCGGGTGCTGGCCACGGGCGGAACTTTTGCCTTGTTCGATGTCATGGGCGGAGACGTGGACGAGCCGCTGGCTTTCCCACTCCCTTGGTCCACTTTGCCAGAGACTTCGTTCGTGCACGCGCCGGATGTGTACAAAGACGCAGCAGTGGCGGCGGGGTTGGAACTTGAGACCGAAACCGACCGCACCGATTTCGCGCTTCAGTTCTTCGAAGATGTCTTTGCCAAGATCGCTGAAAGCGGCCCCGCGCCGCTGGGGATCCACCTAATGATGGGCGAGACGGCGCCCGAGAAATTCCAAAACTACGTCACAAACCTCAAATCCGGGCGCATTCGCCCGACCGAAATGATTTTCAAGAAATCCGGCTGAGCCGGGAAGGGAGAAGCTATGGCCGATCTGACGACAAACTTTCTGGGCATTTCCAGCCCCAACCCGTATTGGCTGGCCTCTGCGCCGCCCACCGACAAGGAATACAACGTCCGCCGCGCCTTCGAGGCCGGGTGGGGCGGTGTTGTCTGGAAAACGTTAGGGTCCGAGGGCCCTCCGGTCGTGAACGTGAACGGCCCGCGCTATGGCGCGATATACGGCGCGGATCGGCGGTTGCTTGGTCTTAACAACATAGAATTGATCACGGACCGGCCATTGGAAGTGAACCTCGAGGAAATGGCGCGGGTCAAAGCGGATTACCCGGATCGCGCACTGATCGCTTCGATCATGGTGCCCTGCGAGGAGGAGGCATGGAAGGCCATCCTGCCGCGCGTTGCCGAAACCGGCGCGGATGGGATCGAACTGAACTTTGGCTGCCCGCACGGTATGAGCGAGCGCGGAATGGGCTCGGCTGTGGGACAAGTGCCGGAATACATCGAAATGGTCACACGCTGGTGTAAGCAGTACTACGACCGCCCGGTCATCGTGAAGCTGACGCCGAACATCACCGATATCCGTAAACCTGCAGCTGCGGCAAAGAACGGTGGCGCGGACGCCGTGTCGCTGATCAACACGATCAACTCGATCACCAGCGTCAATCTGGATACGTTCAGCCCCGAACCCTCAATCGACGGCAAGGGCAGCCATGGTGGCTATTGTGGCCCTGCGGTGAAGCCGATTGCACTGTCGATGGTGTCCGAGATCGCGCGGGCCGAGGCCACGCATGGCCTGCCGATTTCCGGTATTGGCGGCGTCACCACATGGCGTGACGCGGCCGAGTTCATCTCGCTGGGCTGCGGCAATGTACAGGTCTGCACGGCTGCGATGACCTATGGCTTTAAAATTATCGACGAACTGACCGCCGGTCTGTCCGAATGGATGGATGAAAAAGGGTACAGCAGCATTGACGAGGTGATCGGTCGTGCCGTGCCCAATGTCACCGACTGGCAGTATCTGAACCTGAATTACATCGCCAAGGCGAAGATCGACCAGGACCAGTGCATCAAATGTGGTCGTTGCTATGCGGCTTGTGAAGATACCAGCCACCAGGCGATTTCGATGTCGGATGATCGCGTGTTCGAAGTGATCGACGAAGAATGCGTGGCGTGTAACCTGTGCGTCGACGTGTGCCCGGTTGAAGACTGTATCTCGATGGTGCCGATGGCACCGGGTGAGGTCGATCCGCGTACAGGCAATGAGGTTCAGCCGACCTACGCAAACTGGACCACGCATCCGAACAACCCGATGGCCAAGGCGGCCGAATGAACCGATTTGGAAAGATCATTACGGGGCCGCTCTTGCGGCCCCTTTTTTCAAGGGGTCAAAAGCTTTCGATACAGCGTGTCCACAAAAGGGTCCGCCCCTTCAAACGGATCCTCTTCCCCCAAGATCGCACGCACCTGAACTTCGAAATCTGCGTAGTGCTGGGTCAGCGCCCAAATCGAAAACATCAGGTGATAGGGGTGCACCCGCGCGATTTTGCCCTGATCCATCCAGCGCGTCAGGATCACGGTTTTTTCGTCAACCAGTTCCTTGAGATCCTTGGACAAAGCCTCGTGGATACGCGGCGCGCCCTGCACCAGTTCATTGGCAAAAAGGCGGCTTTCGCGTGGTAACTCCTGACTCATTTGCAGCTTGCGCCGAATATAGGCCAGGATTTCTTCCATCGGATCGCCATCCTCGTCCAGATCGTGCAAAGGGGCCAGCCAGGTTTCCAGAAGACCCGATAGCAGTTCAGTATGGATCGCCTCTTTCGAAGGGAAATAGTACAGCAGGTTTGGTTTGCTCAGTCCGGCTTCGGCGGCAATCTGATCCACGGTCGATCCGCGAAACCCGTGGGCTGAAAACACGTTCAGGGCGGCCTCGAGGATCGCAGCACGGTTCTTTTTCTGAATGCGAGTCGGTGCGCGGTCTTTCGGCATGTTTTCGGCGTGTCTCTTTTTTCGACTATAGGCGCGGAATTCAGTGAAAATTCAAGCTGTGCCGCGCAATTTCTTGACTGATCTCGAACCCGTGATAGCGTGAGTTTGACCAGATGGTCAAATCAAGACACCAAAAGCGAGCCAAATCGCAAGCAAACAGGGAAGATGAACATGGCAGCTCCGGCGCAGAATCTCAGGATCAATGGCGACAGGTTGTGGGACAGCCTGATGGAGATGGCCAAGATTGGCCCCGGTGTTGCCGGTGGCAACAACCGCCAAACCCTGACGGATGAGGACGCAGAAGGCCGTGCTTTGTTCCAGAAATGGTGCGAGGAAGCTGGTTGCTCCATGGGCTTGGACCAGATGGGCAACATGTTCGCCCACCGTCAAGGGGCGGACCCTGACGCGTTGCCGGTCTATGTCGGTTCGCATCTGGATACGCAGCCGACCGGCGGGAAGTATGACGGTGTCTTGGGTGTTCTGGGGGGGCTCGAGATCATCAGGACCCTCAACGATCTTGGGATCAAAACAAAGCATCCAATCGTGGCGACCAACTGGACCAATGAAGAAGGCACGCGATATGCGCCCGCCATGCTGTCTTCGGGCGTGTTTGCAGGAATGCACACGCAGGATTGGGCGTATGATCGCGAGGATGCCGAGGGCAAAAAGTTTGGGGATGAACTGAACCGCATTGGCTGGCGCGGCGATGAGGAAGTCGGCGCGCGAAAAATGCATGCGTTTTTTGAGCTGCATATCGAACAGGGCCCGATATTGGAGGCCGAGGGCAAGGATATTGGCGTTGTCACGCACGGGCAAGGGCTGAGCTGGACCCAAATCACCGTGACCGGCAAGGATGCCCATACCGGGTCAACCCCGATGCCGATGCGTAAGAACGCGGGCCTTGCGATGGCGCGTATTCTCGAGAAAGTGGACGAGATCGCGTGGTCTCATGCGCCGCACGCAGTGGGAGCGGCTGGTCATATCGATGTCCATCCGAACTCACGTAACGTGATCCCGGGAAAGGCAGTGTTCACGGTCGATTTCCGCTCGCCCGAATTGGATGTGATCACGGACATGGAGAACCGTCTGCGGGTGGCGGCCGAAGACATTGTGGAAGACATGGGCTTGCAGATCGAATTCGAAAAAGTTGGTGGATTCGATCCGGTGAAATTCGATGATAGTTGTGTGTCCGCCGTACGCAACGCGGCCGAGCGGTTGGGATATTCGCATACGGATATCATCTCGGGTGCGGGGCATGACGCCTGTTGGATCAACCGCGTGGCCCCGACCGCGATGATCATGTGCCCATGCGTGGACGGGTTAAGCCATAACGAGGCTGAAGAGATCAGCAAGGAATGGGCTTCGGCTGGGGCGGATGTTCTGTTGCACGCCGTCGTCGAGACGGCTGAAATCGTGGAATAGGGGGCTCTGCCCCCGTCGCCCGATGGGCGACTCCCCCGAGGTATTTTTAGCCAGATGAAGCAAGCGGCGCAGACCGCATCAGGGAGTTTGAAATGAGCACTGTTATCAAGAACGGAACCGTCGTCACTGCGGATTTGTCGTACAAAGCGGACGTGCTGGTCGAAGGTGGTGTGATCACTGAAATCGGAATGGATCTGAAGGGCGACAAGGAGTTGGACGCCACCGGCTGTTATGTGATGCCGGGTGGGATCGATCCTCATACTCACTTGGAGATGCCCTTTATGGGTACGTACTCCAGCGACGATTTCGAAAGCGGCACGCGTGCGGCTTTGGCTGGTGGCACGACAATGGTGGTGGATTTTGCTCTGCCCAACCCCGGTGAAAGTCTGCTGGATGCGTTGAAACGCTGGGACAACAAATCGACGCGGGCGAATTGTGATTATTCGTTCCACATGGCGGTCACCTGGTGGGGCGAGCAGGTGTTCAACGACATCAAGACTGTGATTGAGACGCGGGGCATCAATACGTTCAAGCATTTCATGGCCTATAAAGGCGCGCTGATGGTGAATGATGATGAGCTGTTTGCGTCGTTCAAGCGTCTGGCCGAATTGGGTGGAACCGCAATGGTTCATGCCGAAAACGGCGACGTTGTGGCCGAGTTGAGCGCCAAGCTGTTGGCTGAGGGCAATACAGGACCTGAAGCGCACGCCTATTCCCGTCCGCCGCAGGTTGAGGGTGAGGCCACCAATCGGGCCATCATGATTGCTGATATGGCCGGGGTTCCGCTTTATGTGGTGCATACTTCTTGCGAAGAGGCACATGAGGCTATTCGGCGCGCCAAGATGCAGGGCAAGCGGGTGTGGGGCGAGCCACTGATCCAACATCTGACCCTGGATGAGAGCGAGTATTTCCACCACGATTGGGAGCACGCCGCGCGGCGGGTCATGAGCCCTCCGTTCCGTAACAAACAACATCAGGACAGCCTGTGGAACGGTTTGCAATCTGGAACGCTGAGCGTTGTTGCGACGGACCATTGTGCGTTTACGACTGAGCAAAAACGTTATGGCGTAGGGGATTTCACCAAGATTCCGAACGGGACCGGAGGGTTGGAAGACCGAATGCCCATGCTGTGGACCTATGGTGTGAATACGGGACGACTGACGCCGAACGAATTTGTCGCTGTTACATCAACAAACATCGCCAAGATATTGAATTGCTACCCTAAAAAGGGTGCGGTTCTGGTCGGCGCTGATGCTGATCTGGTGGTTTGGGATCCAAACAAGGCCAAGGTGATTTCGGCTGAGACGCAGCAATCATCGATCGACTACAACGTCTTTGAGGGTAAGGAAGTGCGCGGGTTGCCGCGGTTCACGCTGACCCGTGGTGCGGTAGCGGTGCATGATGGAGAGATCAGGACTCAGGAAGGTCACGGGAAGTTTGTGGCGCGTGACGCCAACACCCATGTCCATAAGGCTCTGAGCACCTGGAAAGAGCTGACGGCACCACGGCCCGTTGAGCGGACGGGTATACCGGCCACCGGTGTTTGATCTGTTTGGGCCGCTTTGCAGGCGGCCCTGACACCACTCTTTTCAAGGCAAAGTAATGAACACTGAAAGCACGACCCAGCCCGTCATCCAGGCAAGGCAGCTGGACCTGACGTTCCAGACCAACGATGGGCCAGTTCACGCGCTCAAGGACGTGAACCTGACAATCGACAAGGGTGACTTTGTCAGTTTTATCGGGCCGTCCGGATGCGGCAAAACCACGTTTCTACGCTGTATCGCGGCATTGGAAACACCTACGGGTGGCACGCTGACTGTAAATGACATGACCCCCGATGAGGCGCGTCGGAAACGGGCTTATGGGTATGTGTTTCAGGCGGCGGGTTTGTATCCGTGGCGTACCATTTCCAAGAACATCAAGTTGCCGCTTGAGATCATGGGATATTCCGCCGCCGAACAGGATGAGAGGGTGAATAAAGTCCTGGAACTCGTTGATCTTGCTGGCTTTGGGGGGAAGTTTCCCTGGCAACTATCCGGTGGGATGCAGCAACGCGCAAGCATCGCGCGGGCCTTGGCATTCGATGCCGACATCCTGCTGATGGACGAGCCGTTCGGCGCGTTGGATGAGATTGTGCGCGATCACCTGAATGAACAGCTTTTGGCGCTGTGGGCGCGGACCGAGAAGACAATTGGCTTCGTGACACACTCGATCCCCGAGGCGGTGTATCTTAGTACCAAGATTGTGGTCATGAGCCCAAGACCGGGGCGGATCACGGATGTAATCGATAGCCCTTTACCCAGAGAACGGCCATTGGACATTCGTGACACGCCGGAATTCATCGAGGTCGCGCATCGCGTGAGGGATGGGCTGCGGGCGGGGCATTCCTATGACGACTGAACTGAACGCAGATAAGATCAGACGCGCCGTGCCAAGTGACGTCAAGTCCTGCGCCAAGGTCGTTCACGACTGGGCGACGCAAACAGATTGGATGCCCGAGGAATTGCCGGTGGAAGAACTGGCGAACCTGATCCGGGATGCATTCGAAAGTCGTGAGATCTGGGTCGCCGGTGATCCGGTCGATTGCTATATGTCGGTTGATCCCGAGCAGCAGAAGATTGGCGCGCTGTATTGCAGCCGAACGGGGCAAGGCATCGGCAAGCGGTTCATCGATATCGCCAAAGAGGGAAGAGGGTTTCTTTGGCTGACGACCCACAGGCCCAACACCGCGGCGCAGCGCTTTTATCGCCGCGAAGGGTTTGAAGTGACCGCAGAGGAGCCTCCGGTACCGCCAGACACTGTGCCCGTCTATCGCATGGAGTGGCACGCATGAAGCAGGTCGTTGCCATACTCACAGTTGTCGCTGCAATCGCCCTGATTTGGTACGCGGCTTGTGTTCCGATGAATATCAAAGGTGTTCTGAGTGAGCTTGAGCGTGGCGGGGCCGAGGTTCAGCCGCCCACTGCAAGCGCGCGCCGCGACTTGGGCGAGTTTGGGCTGGTGGTAAACAACACGTTTGCGATCTCCGCCGCGTGGGAACAGAAAAAACCCCGTTTGCCTTCGCCCCATCAGGTCGTGATTGAATTGTGGGAAACGACTGTCGAGAAGAAAATCACCTCGAAACGATCGTTGATCTATCATGGTTGGGTGACGCTCAGCGCGACGATGCTTGGCTTTGTGATCGGCACGGGGTTGGGCATCTTGCTGGCTGTGGGGATCGTTCATAGCCGCGTGATGGATTTGTCTGTCATGCCATGGGCCATTGTGAGCCAGACGATCCCCATTATTGCACTGGCACCAATGATCATTGTTGTCCTGTATTCGGTTGGCGTTCAGGGGATAATCCCCAAGGCCATCATATCGGCTTACCTTAGCTTTTTCCCGGTTGTCGTTGGTATGGTCAAAGGGCTGCGCAGCCCCGATGCGATGCAACTGGACCTGTTGCAAACCTATAATGCCAGCCGGTCGCAAGGCTTTTGGAAACTGCGCTTGCCTGCGTCGATGCCTTACCTTTTCACGTCGTTGAAAATCGGTATCGCGGCGTCTTTGGTCGGCGCAATCGTGGGGGAACTGCCGACAGGGGCCGTCGCCGGGCTGGGTGCTCGTTTGCTGGCTGGCAGTTACTATGGCCAGACGGTGCAGATTTGGTCGGCCTTGTTCGCGGCCGCCATTCTGGCTGCCTGTCTGGTTGGATTGCTCGGATTGGTTGAGCGGATGGTCCTGAAGCGGATGGGGATGGCGCAATGATGTTGGTTATCTTTGCTCTGCTGCTGTGGGCTTTTGGCTGGTGGTTGAACAGCCGCCTGGCCAGTGGACCTCAGGCGGACAGTCGGATCGTACGCTTTCTGGCGCCGGTGATTTTCGGGTTGACCGTCGTAGGTGCGTGGGAGCTGTTGGTGCGCGGACTAGAGGTTCCGTTGGTCATCCTGCCAGCACCTTCCGCCATCGCGCTGCGCTTTGCCGGTAGCCTTGACATTCTGTGGGCGGATTTTGTTCAGACAATTCTGAAAGGTGCGCTCAGCGGATATGTCATCGGCTGTGGATCGGCATTTCTTATGGCCATTGCTGTGGATCGGTGGGACTTCCTGCGCCTCGGTCTTTTGCCTGTGGGGAATTTCGTAGCAGCTCTACCCATCGTTGGAACGGCGCCGATCCTGGTCATGTGGTTCGGGTTTGATTGGCATTCCAAAGCGGCGGTGGTCGTTGTGATGGTGTTCTTTCCGATGCTGGTCAACACCGTGGCCGGGTTGCGTGAAGCCACGGCGATGCAGCGCGATCTGATGGAGACTTATGCCGCAACCTATTGGCAGAGTTTTGTGAAACTGCGTTTGCCTGCGGCGATGCCTTTCATTTTCAATGGGTTGAAGATTTCAACAACTTTGGCTTTGATCGGAGCCATTGTGGCAGAGTTCTTTGGCTCGCCAATCGTGGGGATGGGCTTTCGGATTTCTACCAGCGTAGGCCAGCTGTCGCTTGATATGGTCTGGGCCGAGATCGTGGTGGCAGCGCTTGCCGGCACCGCCTTTTATGGCCTCGTCGCAGGCATCGAGAAGGTCGTGACGTTTTGGCATCCGTCACAACGTGGATAAGAAAAGGAATAATTCAACAGACCTCGAAAACGGGGCAACCAAAAGCAACTAGGAGATAAAAAGATGAACAAGCTACTTAGCGGGGCGGTTGCCGCCTTCAGTTTGGCAGCCAGTACGGCGCTTGCGGCGGACGAAGTGACGTTGCAGTTGAAATGGGTCGGGCAGGCGCAATTTGCTGGCTACTTTGTAGCAGAAGCGAAAGGTTTCTACGACGAAGAAGGGCTTGATGTCACAATCAAACCGGGCGGTCCGGACATCGCACCGGAACAGGTTATTGCTGGAGGTGGTGCCGACGTCATCACCACTTGGATGGCCGCTGGTTTGGCTGCGCGTGAACGCGGTGTTCCGCTGGTAAACATTGCACAGCCGTTCAAAACCGGAGGGCTTCAGGTCAACTGCCTGAAGTCCACCGGCGTTGAAACGCCCGAGGATTTCCCCGGCCGCACCATGGGTGTTTGGTTCTTTGGCAATGAGTATCCCTTCTATGCTTGGATGGCGTCCTTGGGCATCGAAACGGATGGCGCGGACGAGAACGGGGTTACTGTTCTAAAACAGGCGTTTTCCGCAGATCCCCTGATTCAGGGGCAGGCGGATTGCATCTCCACCATGACGTACAACGAGTACCGCCAGATCCTTCAGGCCGGTATCACGCCCGAAGAGCTGGTGACTTTCAACTATCTTCAGATGGGTTTTGGGATGCTCGAGGACGGCCTGTATGTCATGGAAGAGAACCTGAGTGATCCTGAATTTGTCGACAAGATGGAACGGTTCGTTCGTGCCTCGATGAAGGGCTGGAAATATGCAGCTGAAAATCAGGAAGAGGCCGCTGAAATCGTGCTGGAATTCGATGAGACCGGCGCGCAGGAGCTGGACCATCAGGTTTACATGATGGGTGAGGTCGCAAAACTGATTGAAGGATCAGACGGTGCGCTGGATCCGGCTGACTACGAGCAGACAGTGAAAACACTGCTCTCGGCCGTTTCTGCAGAGAACCCGGCAATTACCAAGCAGCCCGAAGGTGCCTGGACGCACCAGATCACGGATGCAGCCTTGAACTGATCCAAGTTGTCAATCCGAACAATTTCAACGCGGTCCCGATTGGGGCCGCGTTTCATATTTCCTATGCCGGATTTGTGTCTGTACTCATTCGAAAAACAGAGTAGTATTTACCTGTAAATAAACGCATTTCGTACGAAATACAGGCATCACGGTAGAAAATGCAAGGATTTGCACCAGAATTCAACTCTGCAATTTCTCTGATCCTGCATGGGGACTCAGAGCTTTGGGCGATTGTGCTGTTGTCTCTGAAGGTTTCACTGTTTGCCGTGCTGATTTCCGCGCTGATTGGGATGCCTGTGGGGGCTGCTTTGGCCGTTGCCGGGTTTCCTGGAAGACGCATTTTGATCGTGCTGATGAATGCACTGATGGGGTTCCCGCCCGTGGTCGTGGGCCTGCTGGTCTATCTGATGCTGTCCCGTTCAGGCCCTTTGGGTGTACTGCAACTTTTGTACACGCCAACTGCGATGATTATCGCGCAAGTGGTGCTGGTCACGCCAATCGTCGCGGCATTGACGCGGCAGGTGATCGAGATGCTGGCCGAGGAGTATTCGGAACAGTTGCGATCCCTCGGCGTGTCCAGGCTGGCTTCGGTTCCGGTTTTGTTGTGGGACGCAAGGCTGGCCTTGGTTACGGCCTTGCTGGCAGGCTTCGGACGCGCCATCGCCGAGGTTGGCGCGGTGATCATTGTCGGGGGCAACATCAACCACGTGACGCGCGTGATGACCACAACCATCGCGTTGGAAACTTCAAAAGGAAACCTCGCATTGGCGTTGGCATTGGGGGCGATCCTGATCGGGATTGCTGTGGCGGTGAACGCAATGGTCAGCGCCGTAAGCTTGAAGGCCGAGCAAGAGGGGTTGCGCCATGCGTGATGGCATCTGCAACTTGGTGAGCCGCCTTGAGGTCAAAGATCTTCGGATTCGCAGCAAAGGCCGTTCGTTGCTGGATGTGCCGTCGCTGGTTCTGGATGGTCCCGGACCAACCCTCATCCTTGGTCCGAACGGCGCAGGCAAAAGCCTGCTGTTGCGTTGTTTGCATGGTCTGATCGCACCGGATCGTGGGCGCGTCGTCCAGGACGGACTTCCGCTGAGCACGGCACAAAAGGCGCGCCAGGCTATGGTGTTCCAGCAACCGGTTTTGTTGCGTCGTTCGGTCTCTGCAAATCTGGACTTTGTTCTAAAGCGTCAGAGTATGGGGCGCACAGACAGAAAAAAACGCATCGCCGAATTGCTGGTCGAAGGGGGGCTGGACGGCAAGGCGCGACAGCCGGCTCGCTCACTTTCCGGGGGTGAGGCGCAGCGGCTGGCAATCCTGCGCGC
Organism: Ruegeria sp. HKCCD7296; assembly: GCF_013110775.1. Lineage (NCBI taxonomy): Bacteria > Pseudomonadati > Pseudomonadota > Alphaproteobacteria > Rhodobacterales > Roseobacteraceae > Ruegeria > Ruegeria sp. HKCCD7296. The sequence continues at coordinate 334,575 of NZ_WVRF01000002.1, read as the reverse complement.
CCTGGCGACTGAGCCCGAAACTCTGTTTCTGGATGAACCGACCAGTGCCCTGGACCCGAGCGCCACACAAATGATCGAGCGGATGATCCGGCGCGCCTCGGCACGTGGGGTGCGGATCGTTATGGTGACACATGACATCGGACAGGCGCGACGTTTGGCTGCGGATATTGTCATGATGCAGGGCGGTCAAGTGGTAGAACATGGGCCCGCGAAACAGGTATTGGATGCCCCCGAAAGCGAAGCATCGCGTCGCTATCTGGCGGGTGGGTTGGTTACTTAATAAGAAAAGACGGAGAACATGATGTTCCGGGCATTTATTCGGGCAGCAGCAGTTGCACTTGGCCTATCGGCAGGGGGGGTTTCAGCAGAAACGCCGTTCATTGTTGTTCAATCCACGACATCGACGCAGAATTCTGGACTGTTGGAACACATATTGCCGTGGTTCGAGGCTGAGTCTGGCATAGATGTGCGCGTTGTCGCGGTTGGAACAGGTCAGGCCATTCGCAATGCAGTCAACGGGGACGGGGACGTTCTGCTGGTCCACGCCAAACCAGCCGAAGAGAAATTTGTCGCGGACGGCTGGGGCGTTGAGCGAAAAGACCTGATGTATAACGATTTTGTTCTGGTCGGCCCAAAATCTGACCCGGCCGGTATTCGTGGAGGCACCGATATACTGGTTGCTCTGACGGCCATTGCAGAGGCCGAAGCCCCTTTTGCATCGCGTGGCGATGACAGTGGGACGCATAAGGCCGAGCTGGGCCATTGGTCGTCTGCCGGGCTTGATCCAAAGGGTGCTTCCGGCACGTGGTATCGTGAAACCGGATCGGGTATGGGCGCGACCCTGAACGTGGCCGGGGGCATGGACGCCTATACACTTACAGACCGGGCCACGTGGCTGTCTTTTGGCAACAGAGGCAATCTAGAGGTGTTGGTCGAAGGCGATCCGCGCCTGTTTAATCAATACGGTGTGATCCTTGTGAACCCGGAAAAGCACCAACTTGTGCGGGCGGCATCCGGTCAACGCTTTATCGACTGGTTGACGGGGCCGGACGGGCAGGAGGCGATCGCGTCCTTCAGGCTGGAGGGACAGCAGGTGTTTTTCCCCAATGCCCAATAAGTTGGCCTGCAGCCAACATCTGCGGGGCGAGTATTTCTGAAAAGATGAAGCGGTTGGCGGAGGATCAGCCGCTGGCACCATTGTGATGGATCGTACCGAGGCCCGAAAGGTCATAACCGCCGAATTCGCGGGCCCGTTGTGTGAAATGATCCGAGCGTAGCAGCGACATCAGTTTTTGCATCGGCGGATCGAAAAACGATCTGCGCCAGATCGCCAGGTCAAGCCTTTCGGAATGGGTGGGGACAAAGCCGAGGTTGTACAGCCCGGCCAAGGCACCCAGTCCAAAGCCTGCTTCGGCCTTTTGATCGTGCAGGGCAATGGCCAGCTCTTCCTCGGTGCGTGCGCGGCCGGGAAAAATGTTAAAATCGTCGTAAGTTAGGTCATGTGCTTCAAGTTGCGCATTGAACAAGTGCTGGCTGGCTGCACTGTCTTGCCGCAGGATGATGCGTCGCGATTTGAGGTCCTGGAACGATCTGATGTCCAATGCGCCCGGTGCCAGTAACAAACCGCGTTCTCGACGGGCGACTTCATAGAGGATCACCGGGGCTTCGCCCAATGAGTCGCGCAGGGATTTGGTATTGAACCCTCCGTCCTCGTGGATGTGCAGCACAGCGGCCTGCGCGCTGCGCTCGCTCAATCGTGTCAATCCGTCGAAAGAGCCATCATAATACGTTGCCAGCCCCGATCCGCTTTCGCGCAATGCCCAGTCCAGAAGGGGATCATGGCTGCCAGCAACGATCGGGGGCAGGGGCGGTTCCGCCACTTGAGGCCCAGACCGTGACGCGTTGAGCCAGGCGATGATCTCGGCCCGTGGGAACAAAAGCTTGCCCATGGCGCGCACACAAGGCACCTCGCCGGATGAGGCAAGGTCATAGGCTTTACGCTCGCCAATGCGCAAAAGATCGGCCAGTTCGCGGGTGGTCAGGTATTGAGACATTCAGTCCAGGCGCACCGCAGAACCAGATGTGCTGTCCGCGGCGCTGAACCCGATCTGGTCCAACGTCGTCGGGGCTGCAACTGTAATCACGACCATCGCGACAACCGCGGCTAAAAAGGCTTTCATAGTCTCCTCCGGTTCAGTTCTGGTCGTCCGTCGCACGGCGCAGAAAAGCGATCAGGTCGTCCCGGTCCTGCTGTTCTGTAATCCGTTGCATCGGCATCTTCGACCCCGGAATGTAATGATCCGGCCCCTTATCGAAAAGGGCATTTATTGTTTGTTCATTCCAAACAATATCAGAGTCTTGCAGCGTATCCGAGTACAAATATCCCGGCAGCGATCCGGCGGGTCGCCCAAAGATACCGTGCAGTGTTGGACCCGCCCGACGTTCGCTTTCGGGTGTCAGGCTGTGGCAGATCGAGCATTTGCGGGCGAATTGACGTTCGCCATTCTCCATTTCGTCGGGATCTTTCAGAAAACTGGGCTCGGTCGAAGCCATTTGCTGTTGATCCGACAGCGCACCCACGGGCCAGCTGTACATCGCCGCGTCTATGCCCCCTGCATGGATGTTCTGGCCATCATCAGAGAATGACAGCGCCCAGACCGGTCCGCGCAGCGTTGCGCGGAAATCCTGCGTGATGCGCCATTCGGTCGTGTCGATCATCATGATATAGCCTTCGCCGTCACCGACCGCCAAAAGGCTTCGGTCCGGGCTGAGCGCAAGGGCCAGGATCGGGCGGCGGTCCAGAGTGAAGTCGCGTTCTTCACCGGTTGTCAGATCGAGGATGCGCGTCACCCCGTCCACCGCGCCATAGGCGATCCAGTTTTCCTGCGCGTTGAAAATCAATTCGTTGATGCCAAATCCGTGCTCAACCAGCCGGTCCGTTTCTTCGCCGGTTGCGACATCCCACACGCGTAAGGACCCATCGACGCCAGCGGAAAAAAGCTTTGATCCATCCGGTGAAAAAGTGACCGCATTCACGCCACTGCCCGTGGGGCCGAACAGGGCGGGGGCAGTGCCATCGACGGGCCATAATCCGATTGTTCCGTCCCAACTGGCCGTTGCGACATGCGTTTTTGAGGCAGCTACAGAAACGATCTTGCCTTTGTGTTGGCCGACGATCTCTCCGCCCGGCCAGCGGCGGAGGGTAAAATCGTCTCCGGCGGAATAAATTGCTGTACCGTTGAAGACGACCGCGTTGACGGCTGCTTCGTGACCTTCCAGCCATTCGGGTGTCTGGTCCGACCATAGCCCGACAGAATTGTCGAAACTGGCTGTTGCGATCCGTCCATCAGGGGCCGTTGCGATACCCATGATCGGCCCGCCATGACCTTTGAGCGTGAAGAACTCCGCCCATGCGGGCAGGGGGATCAACGCACAGGCAAGGATCAGCCAGCGCATCTATTCGGCGGGTGAGGCCGCTGCCTTGCCAGCCTCTTTTTCCTGCACCTCTTCCAGCCACAACGAGTGGTGTTCCCGCGCCCATTGCTCTTCGACTTCACCAGTACCCATTGCATCAAACGCGCCCTCCATCCCGACCGAGCCGAGGTAGATATGCGCGATGATGATGGCGATGAAGACATAAGCGACCATCACGTGCCAGACTTGGGCGTATTGCATCTCTTCCTGAGGCGACATTTGCACGGGCAGGTTCAGACCAAGCGCCTGTGGAATGCCGGTGGCATTGGCAACCGAGAAGGTCTTGGCGAACATCGGCAATTCAAACGGAAACAGCAGCGACAGGCCGGACAGGCTGATCGAGACTCCCAGCAGTATGCAGGCCCAGAAGATGATTTTTTGACCTGCGTTGAATTTCTTGGCGGGTGGGTGGCTGTTTTTGCTGAATAAACCCCCACCGGCAGCCAGCCATTTCAGGTCTGTGCGGTTGGGGATGTTATGGGCAATCCAATTCACCGTGATGATGATCAGCCCCAGCATGAAGGCCCATGCCAGATTGTTGTGAAGCCATTTGCAGCCTTGCGCGATGGTTGCGAAACCTTCCTTGCCGAAGATCGGAATCAGGAAGTCGCGGCCATAGAGTGTCAGCAGGCCGGTGATCGCAAGCACGATGAATGATCCTGCAAACAGCCAATGCCCGAAACGTTCAAAACTGGTGAAGCGCAGAACGGTACGGCCGGTCTTTTCTCCGTCGATGCGAATCTTGCCTCGGATCAGGAAAAACAGAACGATGATGGCCAGCATTCCAGCGATGATGTAACCGCCATATTCGCGTAACGGCCCTGTGCGGAATTCCCACCACCACATGCCGCCGTCTTGGATCAGCACACTGTCGGCAGGTCCGCGCGAGGACACGGTGACGTCCGCCGAGCCAAAGCGCAGCGCGCGGTATACATCACTGTCGGACGATACGCCGCTGGGTCCAAACTGGCCCAGAAGGCCTTCGACATTGCCTTGGCCAGTGTTTTCCGAGCGATAGGTGTTATCTACTTTTTCGCCGCGTTGACGCGCGAGAATATCCTCAAGCGTGGTCGCACCACCGGTCGAGGCGCGCTCATTCGTGGTGGCTGGTTCCCCAGCTTCGTTTGTTTGCGCAACGGTGGCCTGTGCCAGCCCAATGGTGAACAGCAATGCGATGAGTAAGCGGAACATCTGAACCTCGGTCAAAATCCCTGATCAGGCGACCCACGGATGCGGGTCGCCTGTTTGGTTCATCAAAGACGGTCCTAGCCGTCTTTCTGGTCGTAGGCGGTGCCCCAACCCCATGCGCCGGACCCGAAGCCACGGGCGACAACACGCTCGCGGTAGATGGCCGACACAACGTCGCCGTCACCAGCGAGCAGGGCCTTGGTGGAACACATTTCGGCGCAGATGGGCAGTTTGCCCTCGGCGATCCGGTTGCGACCATATTTGGCGAACTCTGCGGTCGAGTGCGTTTCCTCGGGACCACCAGCGCAGAAGGTACATTTGTCCATCTTTCCACGCGATCCGAAGTTGCCCGCCTGCGGGTATTGCGGCGCGCCGAACGGGCACGCGTAGAAGCAATAACCACAACCAATGCACAGGTCCTTGGAGTGTAGGACGACCCCTTCTTCATTCTGATAGAAGCAGTCGACCGGGCACACCGCCATGCAGGGCGCATCCGAGCAATGCATACAGGCCACCGAAATCGAGCGTTCGCCCGGGTCACCGTCATTGATCGTTACCACCCTGCGGCGGTTCACGCCCCACGGCACCTCGTGTTCGTTCTTACACGCGGTGACGCAGGCATTGCACTCGATGCAGCGTTCGGCGTCGCAGAGAAACTTTGCTCTTGCTGCCATGTTCTCTTCTCCTCCCTTACGCTGACCAGATTTTGCAAAGAGTCGCTTTGGTCTCTTGCATCTGGGTCACGGAATCATAGCCATAGGTCTGGGCGGTGTTGGTACTTTCACCCAGCACATAGGGATCGGCACCTTTCGGGTATTTCTCCCTCAGGTCCTCGCCCTGGAAATGGCCGCCAAAGTGGAACGGCATGAAGGCCACGCCGGCACCGACCCTGTTGGTCAGCATCGCCATCACCTTGACCTTGCCGCCTTCAGGACCTTCGACCCAGACCTGTGATCCGTCGCGAATACCAAGGTTGTTGGCATCGCGTGGATTGATCTCGACGAACATGTCCTGCTGAAGCTCGGCCAGCCACGGGTTCGACCGTGTTTCATCCCCGCCGCCTTCATATTCGACCAGACGACCTGACGTTAGGATTATCGGGTAATCCTTTGAAAAGTCGTTCTTCTGAATCGAAGCATAAAGGGTGGGCAGGCGATATGCGTGCCGGTCCTCGTAGGTCGGATAGTCCTCCACCAGGTCGCGCCGGTTCGTATAAAGCGGCTCGCGATGCAGTGGGATCGGATCCGGGAAGGTCCAGACAACCGCGCGGGCTTTGGCGTTCCCGAAGGGCGCACAGCCATGCTCGATCGCGACCCTCTGGATACCGCCGGACAGGTCGGTTTTCCAGTTGGTCTCTGGTCCCGCAACGGCGTCGATGGCTGCGCGTTCCTCGGCCGTCAGATCGCCATCCCAACCAAGGTCCATCAGCATCTGCATCGTGAACTCGGGATATCCATCCTGAATTTCCGATCCAACGCTATAGACCCCTTCGGCCAACAGGTTGTCGCCATCCCGCTCCACGCCAAAGCGCGCACGGAAGGTCAGGCCACCTTCGGCCACCGGTTTGGACATGTCATAGAGGTTTGGTGTCCCCGTATGACCCATCTCCGGTGTTCCCCAGCAGGGCCAGGGCAGACCGTAATATTCGCCGTCGTTGGGCCCACCAATGGCTTGCAGCGTGGTTCTGTCGAACGTGTGCTGGTTGGCCATATGGCTTTTCAAACGTTCTGGCGATTGACCGGTATATCCGATGGTCCAGAGGCCCGCGTTGAACTCACGCGTGATGCTTTCAACATTGGGGGTTTCCGGATCGTCCATCTCGATATTGCGGAACAACCGATCCGCCCAGCCAAACTTGTTGGCGAACTTGGCCATAATGACCTCGTCCGGCAGGCTTTCGAACAGCGGTTCAACCACCTTGTCGCGCCATTGTAGCGACCGGTTCGATGCCGTGACCGAGCCACGGGTTTCGAACTGCGTACAGGCGGGCAACAGGTAGACGCCATCGGTGCGGTCATGCAGCACGGCCGAGACGGTGGGATACGGGTCGATCACGACCAGCATGTCCAGCTTCTCCATCGCCGTCTTCATTTCCGTCATGCGGGTCTGCGAGTTGGGCGCGTGGCCCCACAGAACCATGGCGCGGACATTGTTGTCCTGATCCATGTTGGCCGGGTCTTCCAGAACACCGTCGATCCAGCGGGAGACCGGGATGCCGCGCTCGTTCTGAAGCGGTTTATCCTTGCCTTCCTTGTCCTTGATCGTGGCGAACTGGCCCGCCAGCCATTCGGGATCTTCACCCCAGACACGAGCCCAATGACCCCATGCACCCTTGGACAGGCCGTAATAGCCAGGCAGGGTGTGGGACAGAACACCAAGGTCCGTTGCGCCCTGCACGTTGTCATGACCACGGAAGATGTTGGTGCCACCCCCCGAAGTGCCCATGTTGCCCAAAGCAAGCTGGAGCACGCAGTAAGCGCGGGTGTTGTTGTTGCCGTTGGTGTGCTGCGTACCACCCATACACCAGATGACTGTGCCGGGGCGGTTGTTGACCATGGTCCGGGCAACGCGCTTGAGCTGCGAGCCGGGCACGCCGGTTACACGCTCGGTCTCTTCCGGGTTCCAGTTGGCGACCTCGGTGCGGATCTGGTCCATTCCCCAGACACGGGTGCGGATGAACTCTTTGTCCTCCCAGCCGTTGTCGAAGATGTGCCACAGAATGCCCCAGATCAGAGCAACGTCTGTGCCGGGACGGAACCGCACATATTCATCCGCATGCGCCGCGGTGCGCGTAAAGCGCGGGTCGCAGACGATCAGCGGTGCGTTATTCTGCTCTTTCGCGCGCAGAACATGAAGCAGCGAGACGGGATGCGCCTCGGCCGGGTTGCCGCCGATGATGAAGATGGCCCGTGAGTTGTGGATGTCATTGTACGAATTGGTCATGGCGCCGTAGCCCCATGTATTCGCAACACCCGCAACAGTGGTCGAGTGGCAGATACGGGCCTGATGGTCCACGTTGTTCGTGCCCCAGTAGGCGGCGAACTTGCGGAACAGATAGGCCTGTTCGTTATTGTGCTTGGCCGAGCCCAACCAGTACACGCTGTCCGGCCCGGATTCCTGGCGGATGTTCATCATGCCGTCGCCGATCTCGTTGATCGCCTCTTCCCAGCTGATGCGCTTCCACTCGCCGCCTTCCTTTTTCATCGGATACTTGAGGCGGCGTTCGCCATGGGCGTGCTCGCGGACCGAGGCCCCTTTGGCGCAATGCGCACCCAGGTTGAACGGGCTGTCCCAGCCGGGTTCTTGCCCGACCCAGACACCGTTCTGAACTTCGGCGACGACCGTACAGCCGACCGAGCAGTGGGTGCATACGGATTTGATGTTTTCAACGGCGGTGTTTGCCGCTGTTTGGGCGCTGGCAGGCGTCACGGTTCCACCCGTGGCGCTGATCGCGGCAAGGCCGCCGATCGTCAGGCCCGAGCCACGCAGGAATGCGCGGCGATCGACGGTTTTCTCGCCGACCTGGGACAGGATACTTGTCCGCTGGGGGCGTCTCGCAACCCCGTTGGTCTTTTTCCTAAGCATTTCTTTCCTCCCTTGCTGGCCATGAGGATCACGGCTGGCTTGGTAACTGCGAAACCGACGTCAGGGCCAATCGCAACCGTCAGTCGGGTAAGTGACATCGTCCGGCTGGTGCGCCGGGCGCAGTCGAGGCGGCTTAGAAGCGCGCGCTTTCCAGATAGGCGCGGGTATGCGCTGTATCTTGCATGCGGGTCTCGTCCGTCGGCAGCTCGGCTGCTTCGGCTTGACCGCTCAGGCTGACGGCGGCAACGGCAGCAGGCGCTGCGGTTCCGGCCAGTTTGAGGAAGTCGCGGCGCGTTGCGCCTTCTTCCTTGGTCTTGCTCATGGGCTTCTCCTCTCCCATTTGCGATTTAGCGCCAATTCAGACGCTGGCGAGTGGCGGGTTATGCCGCCGTCATTCGGAAGGCCTCGCGTTCGATTTCCATGAACACCCGACCGGCGGTGCCGACCGAGGCATAGAGAACCGACGCTTCGGCGGCTTCCAAATCCGAATAGAAATGCGCGGCCCAAGGGCCGATATGTTTGTTCCAGAACGCTTTTTGATCTTCCAGTGTGGCCGGTGATCCGAAGCGACCCACGATCATCCCGGCCATCATTTCCATAAGCGAGGCGATATTGTCTTCTGGTTCAAACACATTTTGCGCACGGGTGATCCCGCGTACAGCCATGTCATTGCGCAATTGCGCCAGAGGTTTTTCGTTCAGGAACCCGGTCAGATAAAAACTGGCGTAAGGCAGCAGCTCACCACGTCCCAAACCGATGAACAGAGCGTTGAACTCACGCTCGGCAGCGGCGGGCTTGGTGACCTTGGCAACACGCGCCATAGCCTGAATGGCTTGGCCCAGATCAGTGTCGTCTCCGCTCAGCCCCGACATCTGGTCCAGAAGCAACTGATCAGGCGGGCCGGCCAAAAGCAAACCCAGAAAATTGTAAAAATCCGCGCGCAGCCGGTCTTCGGCTGAAATGTCTAAAGTCTGCGCGTTATTTGCGGTCATGGGTTATCCTTCGAATTCAAATCTCATGCGGCGCGGGGACGGGGGCAGTTCGGCCTCTTCCTGCGTGTAAGCTTCGGCCAGATCCACTTCAGGTGTTGGTGCGGCGGCTTCTGGTTCTTCCATGGCGACCGCGGGTTCGGACATTGGTTCATCCTCCGAGGGAGTTTCCTCTTCGGTGTCGTCTTCACTTGCCGCCAAGGCCTCGACATGGGCCAGCATCCCTTTGCCCACCTGGTAGGCGGTCTGAAGGTTTTCGATCACACAAGCTGCGTCGGTATAGTCTTCGCCGTAGTCAACCAGACCGTCCACGTTGGCCAGAACCGGATTCAGTCGCCACAACCGGCGCAAGGCCCGGCGACGCAACCGATCAGGCACCGCCTTGGCCATGAACCCCGTGACATCGTCGCCCGCCTGTAATTGATCCGGGTCAGGCAGGTTTAACTCGGCCAGTATGTCGGCGTCAGTCTTTTCTTCCAGTTCGGCGTGTTGTGCGGCTATGACCTGTTCTTCTGCCGCTATGACCTCAGCCTCGGCTTCTGCCTGTACGGCGGCCTTGCGACGGGACCAGAAATCGCGCGCCTGGGTCATTGCACAAGCCTCCGAGGTGCGCGGTAGACATCCGAGGCCTGTCTGATCCGTGGGTCGCCCTTGCCGTCCTCGACCAAATCCGTGCGTTTCTTGTCGCGGCGGCGCTTGATGAAAACTTCGTCTTTATGGTGTTTGAGCGCGAAATCCCGCACCCAGGCAATCAGCCCTTCGGTCATGGGGATCTTCTCGACGATCTCTTCACCTGTGTCGGCATAGTCCTGCCCCTCAAAAGGCGAGGCCGTGATAAGCACCGCGTTCAAAGGGACGTCCCCCTTCAATTCATCCCGCAACACCAGATAAAGCGAGGGTTGTCCGTCTGACAGGTTGACCATGTAGGCTTCTGTCTCATCCGCCCAAAGGGTCAGGGGCAGGGTGGCTGCATGGTATTCAACCGCATCGCCTTCGCGACGCAATTCCTGCCAATCGGCAGGACCAGCACCCGGCAAAACGGCTATGGCACGCCAACTCCATCGGGCCCAACGTGTGATCCCGGGTGTCTTGCGCACGATGACGCCAACTGGCATTTCGATCTGGCTTGCGGCCTTGGCCACTGGCTCCTCCCCGAAAGGCTCTCCCCTGCCTTTGCATGAACACTATGGTACACATTGTGTCTTTGTGCCAAGCCTGTGTCCTTAGACTTTGGTCGTATGTTTTGGTCGCAACTGCGTGAACGGAGCCGAAAACGCGTTTGTTTCCTTCGATTTTCTGCGCGAATGAGGGGTAAATAACTGCGCACGGCAGGGGGTTGAAGTTGCCGGGATGTGCGTACAGCCTAAGGTTCATGGGATGGGGAGAGCATCCCGCGGGAGGGAAAATGGGCACCAAACTACTGCTATGCGACTGCGCAGGAACTCAGGAATTGGATCCCGACAGGATCGAAAGCGCCTGTGGTGTCAGTTGCTCTAAGGTGCATACAGCGCTTTGCACGACCCAACTGCAATCTGCTGCCGAACTGATGCAAGACGGAGATACCGTGATCGCCTGCCTGCAAGAGCAGGACGTGTTCCAGTCCCTTGCCGAAGATTTGGATATCGACGTGCCTGGCTTCTTCGACCTACGCGACCGTGCGGGTTGGTCTGAACAGGGTACGGATGCAACGCCTAAGATGGCTGCACTGGCGGCTGAGGCGCTGTTGCCGCAGCCCGTCACACCCAGCGTCGATGTTATCAGCGAAGGAACCTGTTTCATCGTTGGCCCCGGCGCGGTGGGTTTTGATCTGGCTGAGAAGTTGGCGGGAACTTTGGCCGTGACTGTTCTGGCTACGGATCAGGCAGAGCCGACCTCGCGCGCTTTCGATGTGATACGCGGACGGGTGAAGTCCCTGTCCGGGGCGCTGGGTGGGTTTTCACTGCGTCTGGACGCCGTGCAGCAGGTCGTGCCGGGCGGGCGTGGTGCCTTTGCCTGGACCGAGCCCAGGAACGGAGCACAATCTGCCTGCGACATTATTCTGGACCTGACAGGCGGCGCGCCGTTCGTCCAGGCCCCCAACAAGCGCGAAGGGTATCTGAGGGCTGATCCAAAAGACGTGGTGGCCGTTGAACGCCTGGCTTTTGACGCCATGCAGCTTATTGGTACCTTTGAAAAGCCTTTGTACGTGAGATTGGAAGAATCCTTGTGTGCGCATTCACGGGCGGAACAGGTGGGTTGTACAAACTGTCTGGATATCTGCCCGACCGGGGCGATAACACCAGCGGGTGAGCATGTGAGCATCGACCCGATGGTATGTGCCGGATGCGGTGCGTGTGCCGCACTGTGTCCGTCGACGGCGATCACTTACGAGGATCCGACCGTTTCGGCGCTGTTGTCCCGGATGCACGTCCTGGCGCGCACCTATCGACGAGCAGGAGGGGCCGCGCCCCGGCTTTTGATTCATAATACGCATGGGGCAGAGATGATCCGGTTGGCTGCGCGCTTTGGTCGTGGTTTGCCTTCGGATGTTATCCCGCTGGAACTAAATGTTATATCCGGTTTTGGCCACGCCGAGATGCTTGCCGCTTTGGCGCATGGTTTTGCCCGTGTGGATGTATTGCTGGCACCCACAACCGAACGGGATTCGCTGGACCACGAGATTGCTCTGGCGCGCGCGATCGCGGGCGCTGATGGGATTGGACTGATTGATGAAGCTGATCCGGACGCCATGTCTGATCTGCTCTATGGTCAAGACGTGCCGCAACCTTTGGCCGAACCGGTTCTTCCATTGGGGAACCGTCGACAGATCACACGCTTGGCCGCGCAGGCGCTAAATCCGCAGGCAGACGCTCCATTGCCACTGCCCGATAACGCGCCTTATGGTGCGGTTGCGGTGAACACGGACAGTTGCACCCTGTGCCTCAGCTGTGTGTCGCTGTGTCCGTCAGGGGCTTTGATCGACAATCCGGACAAGCCGCAGCTGAACTTTCAGCAGGATGCCTGCCTGCAATGCGGAATGTGCAAGACGATCTGCCCCGAAGAGGCGATCACTTTGGTTCCACAGCTTGATCTGAGCGATGCGGCCCTTTCCCAGCAGGTACTCAACGAAGAAGAACCTTTCGCTTGTGTTGAATGCGGTGCGTTGTTTGGGGTGAAATCCACTGTGGAGCGGATCATGGAAAAGCTATCGGGCACACACCCCATGTTTGCCAGTTCGGATCAGGCGCGGATGATCCAGATGTGCGACAATTGCCGGGTTAAGGTGCAGTTTCAGCAGCAGGACAATCCCTTCCAGTCAAAGCCTAAACCACGGGTCGTTACGACTGACGATTATTATTCAGATAGAAAAGATCATTGAAGCTGCAGCGGAGCCCCCAAATCTGCGGCTTTCATCCGCGAGACAAACGCGAGGATTGCATCGAGATCGTCCAGAGTCATCTCAACAGGATGAATCGGAGAAGGGCGTTCGGGGTCAAATGGCGGCGTCAGCCCGTCGATCTGTGTAAACGCAGGATGGGGGTTGAGAGCAAAGAAAGCCTCGAACCGTTCGGACCAGTCCGGCATCGCGCGCAGGACGGCAAACGATGGGGTCGAGCCCAGCCCGTTCATTCGGTTTTTGGGTCCGATCACATGGCATCGTCCGCAATGGGTCATCGACAGTTCTTCGCCAAGCACGGTATTACCGTCAACGGTTTCCTCCGACTCAGTGACCGTCAGATCGAAGCTGGCGGTAAAGGGCGCGCCTTGTGCTGGCGCAAAACTTTCAACGGTGCGCTTTCCAATATCCGAACGCAGCCAATCGCGAAAGCGGGCCTGCCGCTTATTGTCTTCGATGGTCAGATGGTAGATCACATCATCGCGGGCAAAGACCGGATCGCCGGGCGGAGCGGGATTCAGGACCATAACACCTGTGTCATCCGCAATAACGCGAATCCCGGTCTTGAGAGAGAAGCGAGGAAGAATATGTTGCAACAGACCCGAGTCTTTCACCTCGGCCGGGGCCGCAAGGCCAATCGCCTCCTGAGACAAGGAGGGGGTGGCAGAGAACGTCAGGCTCAGGCACAAGAGGACAAAGCGCATGGCTCAGCCTAACGGGGCAGGGCGCGGTGCGTCAAATAAACTGAAAGAGACGGAGACACATGCAATGAGCGGCGACCAGAATTTGGTGACACGCACGCCCCTGTCACACGGGCATATCGAAGGGGGCAAGGCATGAGTGTTCGTGACGCGGTTCTGGCGAACCTGAAAAAGATCACTGACCCGGTGTCTGGTCAAGATATTGTCAGCGCAGGTATCGTGCGTGCGCTGAATGTCGAAGGTGATACCGTACGATTTGTGCTTGAGATTGATCCAAAGCACGCGGAAAAGATGGAGCCCGTGCGAGCGACGGCCGAGAAAGCCGCGCAGATGGTCGCCGGTGTGGCCAATGTATCGGCGATGATGACCGCGCATTCCGACAAGGCTCCGCCGGATCTGAAACCGAAACCCAAACCGTCGCAAACCGGGCCGCAGGCCGTTCCGGGTGTTGATCGGATCATTGCTGTTGCTTCGGGTAAGGGCGGTGTCGGTAAGTCCACTGTCTCTGCAAACCTTGCCTGTGCGCTGGCCGCTGAAGGACGGCGCGTCGGTCTGCTGGATGCGGATGTTTACGGTCCGTCGCAGCCCCGGATGCTGGGTGTGTCCGGTCGCCCGGCCAGCCCCGATGGCAAAACCATTCTGCCTTTGCGCAATCACGGCGTGACCATGATGTCCATGGGGTTGATGACCAACGAAGGTCAGGCTGTTGTCTGGCGTGGACCCATGTTGATGGGCGCATTGCAACAGATGATGGGGCAGGTGCAGTGGGGCGCGTTGGACGTTCTGATCGTCGACCTTCCACCGGGAACGGGCGATGTGCAGCTGACGCTGAGCCAGAAGTTCCAGGTGGACGGTGCCATCGTGGTCTCAACCCCGCAGGACGTGGCTTTGATCGACGCCCGCAAGGGGATCGATATGTTCAATCAGCTCAAAACCCCGATCGTGGGCATGATCGAAAACATGTCGACCCATATCTGCTCCAACTGCGGGCACGAAGAACATGTGTTTGGTCATGGCGGTGTTGCGTCCGAGGCGGAATCTCTGGGTGTACCGCTGCTGGGTGAAATCCCACTGCATCTGGACATCCGCGTGGCCGCTGACGGAGGCGCGCCCATCGTGGTCAGCAAGCCCGATAGTCCACAGGCCGAGTCGTTCCGCAAGATCGCACGCGACCTGATCTCAAACGGTTTCGCATGAGCCAGCCGGTCTTTCCCCCTTTGTTGACGGGTCACCCGGTTCAGGGTGGGGAAGACCCGTTTGACAGGGCGCAGGCAATGGCCGCGCTGGGATGCGACGCGGGAACGGTCGTTTACAACATTCAGGCCGACCGTCTGCGCGTTGCCATCGTCTTTGCGCCTGAGGTGCCGTTGCAGGATGCGATGGCAATGCTGCCACTGTGTGCCGTAGGGTTTCAGAACGCGCTGGGCGCTCTGGCCCCGCCAGAGGTTGCTGTGCATTTGGGCTGGGACGGATTGATCTGCGTGAATGGCGCAAAATGCGGGAAGTTTCGGGTGACCTCTTCGGATGTGTCCGCTGATCAGGAGCCGGACTGGTTGATCGTAGGTTGGGAACTGGCGCTGCTGCAAACCAGCGAGGCCCCGGGTGAAACACCAGATGTCACCGCGCTTTACGACGAGGGATGTGCAGACGTATCCGCCACACAATTGGTAGAAAGCTGGTCGCGTCATACTTTGACCTGGCTGAACCGCTGGCAGGAAGATGGTAACGCGCCGCTGCACGCTGAATGGATGGGTTTGCTGCGCGGTGTAGGAGATCCGCTGGATCATGGCGGTGTTTTTTTGGGTACGGATGAACGGTTTGGAATGTTGATCCGGGACGGATCCGAAACGCACCTGCGTCCCCTGACCGAAGTGTTGGAGAACGGAAGATGAAACTGGCCCGAGCAATTCACTTCGACGAAAGCGACATGAACGTGTTTCATTCTCCGGCGCGCACCGGGGAATGGTGTGTGTCTGGCGGGTTCGAGTTCTCGAATTGGAGCGATGCAGATCTTGAAGGCAAGGCGCGTCAGGCCTTTGCGAATGGCTGGCTGGGTCTTGAAACCTTTGGCCGCGTGACATTTGTGGCCGTGACGCAGATCGAACCGGCAGAGAAAGATCAGATCGCCCGCAATCTGGCCGACCATTTTGTGCAGTTCTATGGTGCGCCTTCAGTTGAGGCTGCGCTTGGCGTGGCGCAGGCGGAAGTCGATCATATGTCAGAGCTGTGCGAAGATCATGCGCCCAACACGCTGTTGACCGTGGCCAGAGAACTGTCTGAAACTGGCGTGCACGAAGCCTATCGTGTGATCACGCCGCAGGATGCGCAGCTTGAGGCTTTGGCAGTTCATGGATCCTTGGAAGACTAGATCAGATCGACAAATCCGCCGAACTGGCCGCGTTTGAAAATCAGGCCCTTTCCTGTGCGGTACATTACCTGCTCCACTTGTCCCACAATGATCAGATGATCACCGGCATCATAACGGGCGTGCAGACGGCAATCGAACCGCGCCAAACATTGGGTCAATTGCGGGCGACCGGTTTCATCCTCAGTCCAATCTGCATGTGAGAAGTCTGTGCCGTCACGCGCAAAGAGCAGCGCCTGCTCTTGCTGATCCTGTGCCATCACATGAATCGAATAATGTCCACAGCTGCTGAAAGCACCGAAACGGTACGATTCCTTGGCCAGACACCACAACACCAGCGGTGGGTCCAATGAGACCGAGGCAAAGGAATTCACGGTGATCGCGCGCGGTCCACCTTCGGTTTGCGTGGTAATCACAGTGACACCGGTGCCAAAACACCCCAGGGCCTCGCGAAAGGCCGGGCTTTGTTCCGGGGTGGGTATGAAAGTCTTTTCGGTCATTGCGCGCGTATTCCTTGGCCGCGCATCAGGTGCCACGCGAGGCTCGGATTGTCCATGCAAAGCTGACTGCTGCTTGCAATTTAAGCTGTCAGTTCAGGTCTTCCAGCAAGCGCCCGTGTTTTCGTGTTTCGATTATGACTTCACCGAAGGTCGTCATGCCGCGTGCCTGCAGAATCGGCAGCATCTTGACCAGCGCTTCGGCCGTGGCGACCGCATCGCCCAGCGCAGTGTGGCGCAGGGCCTCGGGGATCGTGATTTCCAGCCGTTCACACAGCGCGTCCAGCGTGTGTGTGTCGCTGGCTCCGAACAGCACGGCAGACAGCAGAACGGTGTCGAGGATCGGGTGATCCCATTCGACCTCCATCCGGTTGGCGTGACGGCGCAGGAACGCCATATCGAAAGGTGCGTTATGCGCGACGATCACGGCATCGCGCGCAAACTGGTGAAACACACGCCCTGCCTCGGCAATGTCGGGCGCGCCCTGAACCATGCGATCACTGACCTTGTGCACTTTGGTCGAAGCAGGTGGTATCGGAATGCCGGGATCCACCAGCATGTCCAAATGTTCACCCTGAACGATCTTGCCGTTGAGCACGCGCACCGCGCCGATCTGAACGATTTCATCTTTATGAGGAAGCAGTCCGGTGGTCTCGGTGTCGAAGACGACGAAACACAGATCCGACAAGGTGCGATTTTCAAACGCGTCATCCCCTGGCGTGTCGAGCAGCTCAAAATCGTAAACCAGAGGCCGCGCCTCATCAGGGGACATTTGGGCGGCACTGTCTTCGAAGACCAGCATGTAGCCGGGCGCGTCGCCCAAGGGCTTCATCCGCGCAGAATAGGTTTGCCGGCCATCTACGCTGTTCAGCGTGCAATACACGTCTTTGCCGGTTTTTCCCATTTTGGCATAGGCATCCGTCAGGCCTGTGGCCTCGATGTACTCGAAAAGCGACGCGTTCAGTCGAGGATGTGCAATCTGGGCCAGAACCTCGGCGGCCTGACCATCATACAGCACAATCTGATGCTTTGGGCTGGCCAGCAACATAGCGACCGGTATCTCGGTCAGCAGGGCGGTGAGACGTTGTTTCTCTGCTGCTAAGTACGCAGTTTCCGATGCTACGGCTTCGGCGGTTCGCATGGCGTTTGACGCGAGTTGTTCCGCCAGACCTGCCGCTGCGGGGGCCAGATCCCCCAGATAGCGCGCAGCCTGCATGTCCAGATCCGTACTGACCCCGGCATGCGCTCGGGCCCGTAATTGGGCCGACAGGCGTTCAATTGGCTTGGCAATATTGTCGTCAAACAGCAGCCAGACACCTGCGATCAAAGCCAGCAGCCCAAACGCGATTAGGATTTCTGCAAAAATGAAGTCACCCAAAAGGTCGGGATTTCCTGCGCGGGCATAGGAAATCCACAGCGCAACTGCGCTGATCGCAATCCCGCCGAATGCCAGCAAGCAGAAGAACAAAAAAATCCTGAGCCTAAGGCTCAAATTGGTGAGCATGATCAGACCCCGCAGGTGGTCTCGATGATTGGATCGTTGGCCTCGGCTGAAATCCAGTCCGCGTTAATCAACCGACCGTCATCAGCGAATTCAGCACCGTCTGCTAGATTGGCGCGGCTATTTTCAACACAGTTGACAGCTACCGGCACTTTTGAAACTGGAGCCCAGCGGCCAAAAAAGTATAGGTCGACAAGTCTTTGATCTGGAACATTTTCATTGCTGCGAACCGATATCGTGTCAATGGCGGCAAAACGATCGACGAAGGGCACCGCGTATGTCCAGGGGCGATAGAAAGCACGGCTTTCGACCTCTTGCACGATGGCCATTTCATCCGGCAGTTGATCGCGTGTGCGGTCATACCAGGAATACTCGCTGGCAATGGTCATGCCGATCATGCCCAGACCCGCCGCAACCGGAGTGGTCCATTTCGGCAAGCGCCCACCGGTCAGCTTGTTCAGCACAAGCACGACGCCCGCAAACGCGAAGCCCGCAAAGATAGTGCCGATCAATTCCAGAAACATGTGGTCTCTCCGTTCTAGGGGGTCTTAGCCCAGCATACCCTTGCCGTGGCCAACCGCCGATTGCATTGTTTTTACCACAACAAATGCATCGCGTAGATGACTTCGCTCAAAGTCCGAAAGATCGGACGGCGGCAGATAATTGTCGGGTTTTTCACCTGATTTAACCAGCCGAACCTGATGCTCCAGGCGGGTTTCAGCGATCAGGTCGTAAGCGTCCAGAAGATCCCGAGCCCCAGACGGGCTGAGGACACCGCTGGCCTCGGCCGCTTTCAGGCGGGCACGGGTGTTGGCTTCGGTCAGCTCGCCCTGCAACGTGTATATCCGGGCCAGATCTACGACGGGCACAACACCATTGTGCTTGAGGTCCAGCGTATTGCGGTGTTCGCCCGAGCGAATGGTGGCGAACCCGCGCAGCAGGCCAAGCGGGGGCGTGTGTTTCAGCGAGTTCGAAATCATATGCGCCACAAAGATCGAGTTCGCTCTGGCCGCTGCCAGTGTGTCGGCCTGAAGGTCGGCAAACAGCTCAAACGCGCCGCCGATAGGGCGCAGATCGAACATAACCGAGGCCAGCATCTGCGCCTCTGGGTTTGGCTTGGCGATCCATCCTTTGAAATAATCGCGCCAGACGCGCACCGGCTGACACCAGCGCGGATTGGTCGCCATCATGTCGCCGGGGCAGTAGAAGTACCCGCAAATGTCCAACCCGTCCGAGACGAATTTCGCCAGCTTGGTAAAATAGGCCATGTCTGCATCGGTCACATTGTCATCCAGCATCAGGCAATTGTCCTGATCCGATACACCGGTTTGTTCCTGCCGACCTTGCGATCCGCAAGCCAGCCACAGATACGGAACCGGGGGCGGGCCCAGTTCAATTTCGGCGAGCGCTAATAGGCGCCGCGTGGCTGTATCCGCGATATCGGTGATCAGTCGGGTGACAATTTCGTGCCGGTTCCCGCCGGCAACTAGCTGCACAAGAAGCTGCGGGATCTCTTCGGTCACGCGTGCCATTTCTTCGGCCGTGTCAGCCTGCGCAATGCGGCGCACCAGCTCGGCCGAGTTCACGGCCTGATAATGGGTCAGATCGGTCTGCGTCACGATCCCGACCAGCCGACCGCCTTCGGAAATCGGGATATGGCCAATGCCGCGCTCCATCATGATGTGCAGCACATCCGACCCGATATCGCTGGGCGACAGGGTCACAGGATTTGGTGTCATGATTTCAGAAATGTGCGTGGAGGCGGGCAGGCCGTCTGCAACGTATTTGCCCGAGATGTCCCGCAGGGTCGCAATGCCCTGCAAGCTTTCAGCGTCCGTGATGCAGAGCGACGAAATATGTTTGTCGCGCATGATCCGCGCGGCGTCCTGAACCGACGTGTCAGCGGGGCAGGTGGCCGGATTATGTGCCATCAGCACGTCGATCGAACTGGTGGCCAGGCTCTGCGGACCACTGCGGTCGCCTCGTGTGCGGTCAAAGAACTTCGCCACAACATCGTGGTTATCGATCAAACTCCGGACCAGATCAGGTGGCAGAACCATTAGAACTGACGGCGTATGCGTGCGGGCTTTGGTGGCGGCTTTGCCGTCTTTCAGCAGGCCCCTTTCGCCAAAGGAATTGCGCAGACCCAGATGAGAGACGATGGCACCGTTCTCATCGGTAATTTCGACCTGTCCTTCATAGATCACGAACACCCCGGGCAACTTGTGGCCCAGCTCATAGACCGAGGCGTCTTCCTCAACTTCCCAGACCTCGATCTGTTTGACGATCTGATCCAGGGCGTCGGAAGGCAACGCGTCATAGGGATGAACGGATTTCAGAAACCGGGCAATTTCGTCATGGGACAGGGGCATGTGTTGTCTCCGGTGTTCTGGTTAAAAAATCCCGCCCAGTGATGTGCTGGGCGGGAACAGTGGATCGAAAGACGCGGTCGAAGGCAAGAACCAACGACCGCATCAAGCTCATTTGTTCTGAGCTGCGCCCGCACCACGGGGAATGCGTACGCTTTCGACCAGATCCTTGATCTCCTGCGGAGTCTCTTTGGTCGCGCCTGCAACAACGTAGGCAACCGCAAAGTTGATCATCGCACCGATTGCGCCGAACGAGGTCGACTTGATCGGACCCAGCAGCGGGTCAGCATCGGTGAACGAGTTGGTACCCGGAATGAACAACCAGCCCTTGTGCAGGAAGATGTAGACCAGGGTCACAACCAGACCAGCCAGCATACCCGCAACCGCGCCGGTGTTGTTGATGCGGGTCGAGAAGATCCCCATCATCAGCGCCGGGAAGATCGAGGCTGCCGCCAGACCAAAGGCCAGGGCCACTGTTTGCGCCGCAAATCCGGGTGGGTTCAGACCCAGGTAGGTTGCGACAACGATGGCAACGGCCATTGCGATACGAGCAGCCAGCAATTCACCCTTTTCAGAGATTTGCGGGTTGATCGCACCTTTGACAAGGTCGTGGGACACCGCTGACGAGATCGCCAGCAACAGGCCCGCAGCGGTTGACAGAGCAGCCGCAAGACCACCGGCAGCGACCAGACCGATCACCCAACCCGGCAGGTTGGCGATTTCGGGGTTGGCCAGAACCAGGATGTCACGGTTGAACTTGGTCAGCTCGTTACCGACCCAGCCGTTTTCTTCCGCAATGGAAGCCATGGCTTCGGACTTGTCATTGTAGTACTGGATTTTGCCGTCACCGTTCTTGTCTTCCCAATCCAGAAGACCGGTTTTCTGCCAGGTTTTCATCCAGTCATAGCGCGGATCGGTGTCGATTTCCTCGACCGAGACAGCGCCACCTTCGATGCCACCATTGGGCCACATCATGTCGGTGATGTTCAGACGTGCCATTGCGCCAACCGCAGGGGCGGTCAGGTACAGCAGCGCGATGAAGACAAGAGTCCAGCCAGCCGACCAACGTGCGTCAGATACTTTCGGCACGGTGAAGAAGCGCATGATCACGTGCGGCAGACCGGCGGTACCGATCATCAGCGACAGCGTGAACAGAACCATGTTCAGCGTGTTCGAATGGTGGGCGGTGTACTCGTTGAAGCCCAGCTCGGTCACGATTGCATCCAGCTTGGTCAGCAGGGGCTCACCGCTTGCGGTGTCACCAAACAGACCCAGAGCAGGGATCGGCGTGCCGGTCAGCTGCAGCGAGATGAAGATCGCCGGGATGGTGTAGGCTGTGATCAGCACGCAGTACTGAGCAACCTGGGTGTATGTCACACCTTTCATCCCGCCAAACACCGCGTAGGCAAAGACCACACAAGCACCGATCAGCAGACCGGACGTGTTCGACACCTCAAGGAAGCGGCCAAAGGCCACGCCCACACCGGTCATCTGACCGATCACGTAGGTCACCGAGGCAACGATCAGACAGATCACCGCAACAACGCGTGCGGTCTGGCTGTAGAAACGGTCGCCGATGAATTCCGAGACGGTGTATTTGCCGAACTTACGCAGGTAAGGCGCAAGCAGCAGAGCCAGCAGCACGTAGCCACCGGTCCAACCCATCAGGAAGGTCGAGTTGTCATAGCCGGTAAAGGCAATCAGGCCTGCCATCGAGATGAACGAGGCCGCAGACATCCAGTCTGCCGCTGTCGCCATACCGTTGGTGACCGGGTGAACGCCGCGACCGGCGGCGTAGAACTCCGATGTGGAACCCGCGCGGGCCCAGATCGCGATGCCGATGTATAGCGCGAATGATGCGCCAACAAACAGCAGGTTGATGGTAAACTGATCCATAATCCCCGCTCTCCCTTATTCTTCGTCTACGCCGAATTCGGCGTCCAGCTTGTTCATGCGCCAGGCGTAGTTGAAGATCAGCACCAGAAAGACCAGGATCGATCCCTGCTGTGCGAACCAAAAGCCCAGATCGGTTCCGCCAACGGCGATCCCCGACAGCAATGGACGCAGCAGAATGCCGAATCCAAACGACACCAGCGCCCAGATTGCGAGGCTGATGTAAATGAGGCGCAGGTTGGCTTGCCAATAGCCCTTATCGGCTTCGGACGCCTGCGCGGAGTTTGTTGAATGATCCGCCATCGCGGGTTCCTCCTTCGCTTCCTCGTTGGGCGGCCCGTGCCCAATTCCTCCAGTGACGCGGACCGCTTCTCGATTGTACCAAACGCCCCGTGACGTCCGGCAAAACTTCTCTGTTCCGCCAAGGCGGTTCATTGAAGTATTCTTTTAAGGATCAAGGCCTTGCGGCCGATCTCCTCCCCTTACTTCATCGCGCCGCTGACGATTTCCTCCAGGTCGCGGGCGATGTCTTCAATCTTGCCCATGGCGTTGGTGCGTTGCAGCACGCCATGGCCTTTGTAATAGGTGATCAATGGCGCGGTCTGTGCGTGATAAGCTGCCAACCGCGACGCCACGGTTTCGGCATTATCATCCGCACGGCGCTTGAATTCAGTGTGACCACACTTGTCGCATGTGCCGTCTTCGACAGGCTTTTTGAACGTGTCGTGATAGCCTTCGCCACAGCCGGCGCAGGTGTAGCGACCCGAGATGCGGATCACCATTTCGGCGTCTTCGACCTCAAGGCTGATCGCAGCGTTGATCTTCTGATTGTTCGACGCAAGCAGTCCGTCCAGCGCTTCGGCCTGAACCGTAGTGCGGGGGAAGCCGTCCAGAATGACGCCCTTGGCGCAATCTGGCTGGGCCATACGGTCGCGTAGGATGGCGATGACGATGTCGTCACTGACCAGGTCGCCCGCTTCCATGACGGCTTTGGCGGCAAGACCTGCTTCTGTACCAGCCGCGACAGCCTCGCGCAGCAAGTCGCCTGTGCTGAGTTGAACCAGCCCGAATTTCTCTTCCAACATACGGGCCTGTGTGCCCTTCCCGGCGCCCGGAGGGCCGAGAAGGATCAGAACGGCGGGAGTGGTGATCGTGGCAGCGTCCATCACGTCCTCACTTATTCGCACGGTTTTCGATCAGATCTTCGACAACCGACGGGTCGGCCAGTGTCGACGTGTCACCCAGGCTGCCAAAGTCGTTCTCGGCAATCTTGCGCAGGATACGGCGCATGATTTTGCCCGAACGTGTTTTGGGCAGGCCAGGGGCCCACTGGATCACATCCGGCGAGGCAATCGGGCCGATTTCCGTGCGGACCCAGGTGCGCAGCTCTTTCAACAGCTCATCCGAAGGCTCGCGGTCATTCATCAAGGTGACGTAGCAATAGATGCCTTGCCCTTTGATTTCATGGGGATAGCCGACCACGGCAGCCTCAGCGACTGCGGCATGAGCGACCAGCGCGCTTTCGACCTCGGCCGTGCCCATGCGGTGACCGGACACGTTGATCACGTCATCGACGCGGCCGGTGATCCAATAGTCACCATCTTCGTCACGGCGGCAGCCGTCACCGGTGAAGTAGTAGCCTTTATAGTCCGAGAAATAGGTCTTCTCGAACCGCTCATGATCGCCCCAGACGGTGCGCATCTGACCGGGCCAGCTGTCTTTGATACACAGAACACCCTCGACGCCGTTGCCCTCGATCTCGACACCCGACTGAGGGTCCAGAACGACAGGCTGGATGCCAAAGAACGGCTTCATCGCGGAACCGGGCTTCATCGCATGTGCACCGGGCAGGGGGGTCATCAGGTGACCGCCGGTTTCCGTCTGCCACCAAGTGTCCACGATGGGGCATTTGCCCTTGCCAACGACGTCGTTGTACCAGTTCCAGGCTTCGGGGTTGATCGGCTCACCCACTGTGCCCAGCGTGCGCAGATCGCTCAGGTCGCATTTCTCGACAAACTCGTTGCCATGTCCCATCAGCGCACGGATCGCGGTTGGCGCGGTGTAGAACTGATTGACTTTGTGCTTTTCACAGACCTGCCAAAAGCGCGAAGCATCTGGGAAGGTCGGAACGCCTTCGAACATCAACGTGGTCGCGCCATTGGCCAGCGGGCCGTAGACGATATAGCTGTGGCCGGTGACCCAACCCACGTCCGCCGTGCACCAGTACACGTCGCCTTCGTGGTAATCGAAGGTGATCTCATGCGTCATCGAGGCATAAACCAGATAGCCGCCAGTGGTGTGCACAACGCCCTTGGGCTGTCCGGTTGAACCGGATGTATAAAGAATGAACAGCGGATCTTCGGCGTTCATCTCGGCGGGCGCGCAGTAGTCGTCCGCCTCAAGCGCCATTTCGTTGTAGTCAAAGTCGCGCCCGTCGATCCAGGTGGTCTGACCACCGGTGCGCTTGACCACCAGACATTTCACACTGTCTTTGCAGTGCAGCAAGGCCGCATCCGCGTTGGACTTCAGCGGTGTCTTGCGACCGCCACGTGGCGCTTCATCCGCTGTGATCACAACCTTGGCGTCGCAGCCATTGATCCGAGCTGCCAGCGCGTCGGGCGAAAAGCCAGCGAAAACAATCGAGTGAATGGCGCCGATCCGTGCGCAGGCTAGCATTGCATAAGCGGCCTCGGGGATCATCGGCAGGTAGATGACAACACGGTCGCCTTTGCGCACGCCCAGCGATTCCAGGATGTTGGCCATCCGGCAGGTACGGCGGTGCAGTTCGGCGTAGGAGATATGCTGCGCCGGATCATTTGGATCGTCCGGCTCCCAGATGATGGCTGTTTGGTCGCCACGTGTCTTTAGATGGCGGTCCAGGCAGTTGGCCGAAACGTTTAGCGTGCCATCAGCGTACCAGTTGATCTTGACCGAGCCGAAGTCGTAGTTGACGTCCTTTACCTGTGAGAAGGGCTTGATCCAATCGACGCGCTTGCCTTGCTCACCCCAAAACGTGTCGGGGTCAGAGATTGAGGCGGCGTACATGTCAGCGTATTTCGCAGCATCGACATGTGCACGAGCAACAGTGTCTGCGGATGGCGGATAGGTCTTGGCATCTGCCTGGGCAGCGGTGGTCATCTTTGAGGCTCCTCCCTCTGGACTGGATTACGTTGGGTCGTTTTTGCCCGATTGTTCAGCAAAGTCGATCCCGTTCCTCCCCGGTCAAAGTATTACCGGGTTCAGAAAATAAATAAATAAATTGCCGTAATCTTTGGATTTGTTTGTAAAGAAATTTCGGCGCGTTGCTTATTTTTGTAAAAAATTACGGTCTAAATTGAATAAATTACTATTTAACAGAGACATAAATGTAACGATTACTCCTGGTGGTTTCGCGCGTTTCTACGGTCGGCAAACTTGGCCAGGTGTTCCTTGTGGTCTCGGATCTAGGAACACATGCGACCCTGAGGGTTGGCACATCCGAATGTTGGCGCTAGCTTCGTTGCAAGCGCTTCGGGAAGAGGCGCACCAAAGGGAGACAAAATCATGAAAAATATGTTGAGCGGTGCTGCCGTCGCCGCCTTGAGCTTTGCGTTTGTCAGCGAGGCTGCCGCGACCGAGTGGAATGCATCCGTCTGGGGCAAGCGCCGCGCATTTACGGAACATGTCGAAAAGCTTTCCGAGCTTGTCAGCGAAAAGACAAATGGAGAGTTCACGATCAATGTCAGCTATGGTGGCCTGTCCAAGCCACGCGAAAACCTGGATGGTATCGAAATCGGGGCCTTTGAAATGGCTCAGTTTTGCGCTGGCTATCACCGCGACAAGAACCGGGCGATCACCGTTCTGGAACTGCCGTTCCTCGGTGTAAACAATCTTGAAGAAGAGGTTGCTGTAAGCCACGCTGTATATGATCACCCGGCGGTCAAAGATGAGATGGCGCAGTGGAATGCCCGTATCATCATGACCTCGCCCATGCCGCAGTATAATATCGTGGGTACGGGCGAACCCCGCGACCAATTGGCTAAGTTCGACGGAATGCGTGTCCGTGCAACGGGCGGTTTGGGCCAAGCGTTCGAGGCTGTGGGTGGTGTGCCAACTTCAGTCCCGGCAACCGAAGCTTATAATGCAATGGAATCGGGTGTTGTGGATACAGTGGCCTTCGCCCAGCATGCACACTTGTCTTTCGGCACGATCAACGAGGCTGATTGGTGGACGGCCAACCTGAACCCTGGCACGGTGAACTGTCCCGTGGTTGTGAATATCGACGCCTATGAAGCACTGCCTGCCGAGCATCGCGAAGCGCTGGACAGCTCAATTGACGAGGCGATTGATCACTACCTGGCGAACTATGGCGGTCTGCTCGAACAGTGGGACAGTGTCCTCGAAGAAAAGGGTGTGCAGAAGGTGATGATCGACGACGCCGTGATCGAGGAATTCCGCACCAAAGCCGCAGATCCGATCCGAGAGAAATGGATTGCAGACATGACGGAACAGGGGCTGCCGGCGCAAGACCTGTATGATCTGGTTCAAACCACTTTGAAGCAGCAGCGCGGCGGTAACTGATCTTTTAGACCGGGTGCCCCGTCGGGTGCCCGGTTCACTTTCAAGAACAAGGAACCACCGGAATGGCAGGACAGGCCACGGTGCTGGAAGACGGTAGCCGTCTAAGCCAGCTGGACCGGCATTTGTTAAAGCTTGAACGCTTTCTTGCATTGATCAGCGGCATAGCGGTTTTCGGATTGATGGTTCTGGCCGTCGTGTCGGTCAGCGGGCGCAACGCGTTCAACGCGCCGTTGCCCGGTTATGTCGACTGGATCGAACAGGCGATGCCACTGATTGCTTTCCTGGGCATCTCTTTTGTGCAGCGCGACGGCGGGCATATCCGCATGGATATCGTCATCTCGCGGCTTCACGGCCGGGCCTTGTGGCTGTTCGAGCTGATCTCGGTCCTTCTGATCTTGGTGTTGATGCTGGCACTTGTGTGGGGCAGTTGGTCCCATTTCGACCGGTCCTTCGACTTTGGTGCGCCGCTCTGGAGCAGAGACAGTTCCATCGACATCGGTATTCCCTTGTGGCCGGCCAAGCTGTTAGCGCCCGTGGCGTTTTCAGTGTTGTGCGCGCGGCTGGTGCTTCAGGTGTGGGGCTATGGGCGTGCATTTGTGCTGGGGCTCGAGACCCCTGTGGCGGTTCCGCTTCTTCAGGATGCTGCGGCCCAAGCGGCGGCTGAGGCCGAACAGTTCGAAGGGCAGGACTAGAACATGGACACGATTGATATTGGCCTATGGGTCACAGGCGGTCTGCTGGTTCTGGTCGTTGCCGGCATGCGAGTGGCTTTCGCAGCAGGGCTGGCGGGATTGGTTGGGCTGGTCTGGATATTCTGGGCCAAGTTTGGCTATGACCCGGACCGGTTGGGCAAAGCCTTGACGGTTGCGGTCAAGACCGCGGGGCAGGTTCCGCATTCTAAGGTTGCAGCTCATACGCTCAGCCTGATCCCGACCTTTATCCTGATTGGCTATCTGGCCTACTATGCGGGCCTGACGCGCGCATTATTCGAAGCCGCCAAACGCTGGGTGGCCTGGGTTCCGGGTGGGCTCGCCGTGTCCACAATTTTCGCCACCGCCGGTTTTGCTGCCGTATCCGGGGCATCGGTTGCCACATCTGCCGTCTTTGCTCGCATTGCTATCCCTGAGATGTTGAAGGTGGGGTATAACAAACGCTTTGCAGCGGGTGTTGTCGCTGCGGGTGGAACACTGGCCTCGCTTATCCCACCCTCGGCCATTCTGGTGATCTACGCCATCATCGTCGAGCAGGATGTCGGCAAGCTGCTGCTGGCCGGATTCATACCGGGTGCGTTCTCTGCAATCATCTATGGCCTGCTGATTGTCGGGATTGCAGTGATCTTCAAAACCGTCGGTCCACCTGTTACTGGCTTCACCTGGAAAGAGCGTTTTTCCGCTTTACCAGGCGCCATTCCGATTGTGGCCGTGATCCTGATCATCATTTGCTTTGTCTACAACCCGTTCGGAGACAAAGCCTGGGGCACCCCTACGGAAGGCGGCGCAATCGGGGCCTTCATTGTGTTCTGTTTCGCCCTGTTTCATGGAATGCGCTGGAAGGAATTCAAATCCGCGCTTTTGGAAACGGCCAAGCTGACGGCCATGATCTTCTCGATCATCTGGGGCGTTCTGATCTATGTGCGGTTTCTTGGCTTCGCAGACCTTCCTGGTGCGTTTTCCGACTGGATTACCGGGCTTGAGATGTCCCCGATGATGATCCTGATCTGCATCCTTCTGGCCTATGCGGTGCTGGGCATGTTCATGGATGCAATCGGGATGCTGTTGCTGACATTGCCCGTCGTCTATCCAGCGGTCATGGCGCTGAACGGAGGTGAAACTGTGAGCGCAGCCGACAGCGCCTTTGGCATGTCCGGCCCGATGTGCGCCATCTGGTTTGGTATTTTGGTGGTCAAGATGGCCGAGTTCTGCCTGATCACGCCGCCCATTGGGCTGAACTGCTTTGTCGTGGCCGGGGTGCGCCCGGACCTGAGCGTTCAGGATGTGTTTAAAGGCGTGACGCCGTTTTTCATCGCCGATGCGATGACCATCGCATTGCTTGTGGCATTCCCGGGGATTGTTCTCTACCTGCCGTCGCTTGCGGGTTAGCAGGGGAGCGAGGCTCTGCCTCGCGCTCCGAGGTATTTTTGGGCCAGATGAAGCAAGGGATCCGATCTTCATCTGGCCGAAAATACCTCGGGGGAGGCGCGCGCAGCGCGGCGGGGGCAGAGCCCCCATGACTGCGTTTTACCCGGCTCGCATCAGCATTCCGAACAGATCGCGCGGATCATCCGGATCGGCCAGCATGTCCAAAGGCTCAAAGAAACCTGTGCCTTCAATCGCTTGTTTCACATAGCGCAGGGCCGAGAAATCTTCGATCGCGAAACCTACGCTGTCGAACAACGTAATCTGGCGATCATCTACGCGCCCTTTGGCGGTACCGTTGATGACCTGCCACATCTCGGTCACCGGATGATCCTCGTCCAGCGCCTGAATTTCTCCTTCGATACGGGTCTGTTCCGGGTATTCAACGAAAATGTCCGAGCGGAGCAGGATATCGCGGTGCAGTTCTGTTTTGCCCGGACAGTCGCCACCGATGGCATTGATGTGAACACCGGGGCCAACCATGTTGTCGGTCAGGATGGTTGCGTATTTTTTGTCTGCCGTGCAGGTGGTGACGATCTGGGCACCTTCGATGGCCTCCTCTGGCGTCGTGCAGGGAACAACAGTCAAACCCTTGCCCCACAGGTTTTTCGAACATTTTGCGGTTGCGTTAGGGTCAGTGTCGTAGAGCCGGACTGTACTGATGCCGCACATTGCCTTAAATGCCAGACACTGGAATTCAGACTGCGCGCCGTTGCCGATCATTGCCATGGTGGTTGCGTTTGTCGGGGCAAGATAGCGCCCGACCAGTGCCGAGGTTGCCGCTGTGCGCAGTGCGGTCAGCAGCGTCATTTCGGTCAGCAGTGTTGGATAGCCGGTATAAACATCCGCCAACAGACCAAAGGCCGTGACCGTTTGCAAACCTTCTGAAGTATTTTTGGGATGGCCGTTCACGTATTTGAAGCCGTAGGCCTCACCATCCGAGGTTGGCATCAGCTCGATCACACCATGCGGTGAATGCGCCGGAATGCGTGGGGTTTTGTCGAAGCTCTCCCAACGTTTGAAATCGGCTTCGATCTGTGCGGCGATCTGCGTGATCATCTGCTCGACGCCGATGTGATGAACCAATCGCATCATGTTGTCGACGGATACAAACGGCACGAGGGCCTTGTCAGAAGGTTGGGTCATCAGAAACTCCGGGTGGGGCGGTCAAAGATGCGGCGGCCCATAAGTGAGGCGGCCAGATCGACCATCAGTTTGGCGGTGCGACCGCGTTCATCCAGAAACGGGTTCAATTCGACTAGGTCCAGCGAACTGACCAGCCCGCTCTCATGTAGTAGCTCCATCACCAGATGGGCTTCGCGTTCGGTCGCTCCGCCTGGAACCGTTGTACCTACGGCTGGAGCTATAGCGGGATCGAGGAAGTCGACATCCAGCGACACGTGCAGCAGAGCGTTTTCTGCGCGCACACGGTCCAGAAAGGCCATCAAAGGGGCCTTGATCCCGTGTTCGTCGATGCTGCGCATGTCGGCCAACATCGCGTGATTCTGCTCCAACGCCAGCCGCTCAGCCGGATCGACGGAGCGTAGGCCGATCATGCCGACGCGATCTGTTGGGACCACCGCAGGCAAATGCGGGAAAGCGTCAAAACCCGGTCTTCCAGTAAAATATGCCACGGGCGTTCCGTGCAGGTTGCCGCTGCCTGTGCTGTTCGGTGTGTGAAAGTCGCTATGCGCGTCCAACCACAACACAAACAAAGGCCGATCCACCTGATCTGCGTAGGCTGCCATACCCGCGACAGTGCCCATGGACAGTGCGTGATCACCGCCCATAAAGATGGGCACGCCCCGACCAGCGGCCGCTTGTGCAGCTTGGCTGAGAGCCCGAGTCCAGCCGACACATTCCGGCAGGGCAAAAAGATGCGGGTGTTCGGGCATGCCAGTTTCTTCGGGGGTCACGTCGCCCTGGTCCTGAACAGAATGGCCAAGATCGGTCAAAGCTTCTTGCAGCCCGGCCACACGATAGGCGTCCGGACCCATCCGGCATCCCTGACGACGTTTTCCAGCGTCCATTGGCGCGCCGATGAGAATTATTTTTTTCATGTCCATGTGTCCATTTAGGCTGGCAGAGTGTCTTGCGTGAAGGCAGCAAATTGCTCAAAATGGGTCGAGAAAATCCTTAATGGGAAAAAGATATGGACGATTTGGATAATAGACTGCTCAATGCGTTGCAACGTGATGCGCGTGCCAGTCTGTCCGAGCTTTCGGAAACGCTGGGTGTAACGCGCACCACGGTGCGCAGTCGGTTGCAGCGCCTGAAACAATCCGGAGAAATCGTCGGTTTCACTGTCCTGACTCGCAGGGATCTGGCGCAAAGCCCGGTACGCGGTTTGATGATGCTTGAGATTGAAGGGCGCGGGACAGAACGCGTCATGGCGCGGATAGCAGCCTTGCGGCAGGTGACAGCAATACATTCGACCAATGGCAGCTGGGATCTGATCGCAGAAATCAGTACCGAAACCTTGGCCGAGCTGGATGAGGTCCTGTTTCAAATCCGCCGCTTTGACGGTATCACGCGATCCGAGACGAATTTGCTGCTGTCCACGCGCAAGGGGCGGCTCTAGCACTTTGAGATGAAAACAATTTGTGTCAGAGTTTTAGGGCAGATGATGTCTGAATATTCAGCAGACTGTCTGGCGCGGCAAACAGGCAGGGACGTGCAGGATGACCACTTCGCAGAAATCTGACGAACCTCTGGCTGTGCATTGGGCGGAACGTATGACGGCGATGCTGGAAAAGCCTTGGCTGCGCATCGCAATACCCGTTGTGATCACCGCAATCGCCCTGACTGTTTTGCACGATCTGTCGGCGCATGTGAAATGGTCGGATGTGCAGACCGATATCGCTGGAACGTCATGGAAGCTGATGCTATTCGCGCTTTGCTGGACGGCGTTCAGCTTTCTTTCTCTGTCGCTCTATGATGTTTTTGCGGTGCAAAGCGTGGCAGAGGGCAAAGTGCCCTTGCCTGTGGCTGGAATGGCAGGGGCAAGTGGTTACGCCGTATCAAATTGCCTTGGCTTTTCCTACATCACCGGTACTGCGATCCGGTACCGGATTTATGCGTCGCTGGGGCTGGATCTGGGACGTGTGGCCGGAGTAATCGCGACCTCTTGGGTGGCGTTCTGGATGGGGCTGGTGTTGATACTGGGCCTGCTGTTGACCCTGCATCCTGACGGCATATCCAAGGTGGTGCCGGTCAGCCCGACGGTGGAAACAGCCATCGGGCTGTCGCTGCTGGGGGCATTGGTCGTCCTGTTTATTTGGCTGTCGCGCGGGGGCAGGCGGTTGTCCTTCGCAGGCGTTGGTTTCGATTTGCCGGGTGGAAAGCTTGCCAGCCTTCTGACGCTGGCCGCGATCGGCGATCTGTTTGGCGCGTCCATGGTGCTCTATGTTCTGATGCCGGACGATCTGGGGGTTGGCTATCCGTACTTCTTCACAATCTATATCGCGGCCATTGCTGTGGGCATCCTCAGCCACGCTCCGGGCGGGATTGGCGTGTTCGAGGCTACGCTGATCGCGGGGCTGGATGCATCGGGGCGGTCGGATGTTATTGCCGCGCTGCTGCTCTATCGTGTGGTTTACACGTTTGTCCCGTTTGTTGTTGCGAGCCTGTCAATTGCGGTAGCGTCGGCGCTGACGCAACGCCAAAGGATAAGTGGGGCCGCGACCTGGGTATACCGGGCCATCCGCCCCATGGTGCCCATTGTTGCCGCCGGAGTCGCAGCGGCGGCCGGGGTGATCCTGCTGGTGTCAGGGGCGCTGCCTGCCGGTTCACAGAACCTTGGTGTTTTGAAAGACGTTTTGCCGCTGTCCTTTGTCGAAGCCTCGCATCTGGTAGGAAGCGCCATCGGAGTTCTGCTTTTGCTGGTGTCACGCGGATTGTTCCGCAAGCTCTACCGCGCTTGGATAGTTGCGATGTTGCTGATGGTGGCAGGATTCTTTGCCTCGCTTGCCAAGGGCTTAGACATGCACGAAGCGGTGTCGATGTTGGGAACGATAGGCGTTTTGGCCTTGTTCCGTGGCGCGTTTTACCGGGTCAGTGGGGCATCAATTTTCCGCCTGAACATCCCATGGCTGATCAGTGTCGTGGTGCTGCTTGCCGTGATCTTCTGGATCGGGCTGTTCGCGTATTCCCATGTGGAATACCAAAACGCTTTGTGGTGGGAGTTTGCATGGAATGGCGACGCCTCTCGCTTTTTACGCTCGAGCCTCGTTGTTGCCGTGATCGTTGGCGTGGTCGCTGTGAACTCATTGTTTGGGCGTGAGATCCCGACACCGCAACGCACCGAAATTCCCGAGGTCGTCGAGCGTCTGGTGATGGAGAGTGATGATACTGAATCCCAGATCTCGTTGACCGGTGACAAGCAATTCCTGATCTCACCGGATGAAACGGCCTTCATCGCTTACGCCGATACCGGCAACGCGGTCATCTCAAAAGGCGAACCGGTGGGGGATGAGGCCGCTGGCCGCCAATTGATCTGGCAGCTTCGGGAAATGGCGGACCGTGAAGGAAAGCTGTGCGCGTTCTATAGTGTCTCGACCAAATACCTGCCGACCTTTTTGGATTTGGGCCTGTCGATCCTGAAAATTGGTGAGGTCGCGCGGGTGCCGCTGCAAGATTTCTCGCTGGACGGAAAGTCGCGCAAACGGTTCCGGCAGGCCAAGAACAGGGCCGAGCGGGAAGGCTATGTGTTCGAGATTATCCCAAAGGAAAACCTGGTACCTGTCTTGCCAGAATTGCGCGAGATTTCAGACCATTGGCTCAAGCAAAAGGCCGGCGCCGAAAAAGGATTTGCGCTTGGGGGCTTTGACGATCAGTACCTGTCTTATTTCGACCACGCGGTATTGCGCGATGGAAACACAGGCAAGATCAAGGCGTTCGCCAACCTATTCCAAGGCGGCAACAAATCCGAACTGTCGCTGGACCTGATGCGGTATGAGCCGGACAGCCCCAGCTTTGTGATGGATGCGCTGTTTGCCGAGATGATGGTTTGGGGTGCAGAGCAGGGTTTTCACTGGTTCTCGCTGGGGGCTGCGCCGTTTTCAGGCATAGAAAACCGGCAACATGCCTCGCTCTGGAACCGGATCGGAGGGTTCGTTTATGAGCACGGCGAACAGTTTTATCATTTCGAAGGCTTGCGCAGCTTCAAGCAGAAGTTCGACCCGGAATGGAGCCCGAATTATCTGGCCAGCCCCGGCGGGTTGGCCGCGCCGCGTATCCTTTATGAGGTCAATATCCTGATCTCAGGCGGGCTGCGCGGTCTGACAAAGTAGGTTCAGTTCAGGCTGGCACCGGTTGGGGTTTTCTGCAGCAGATCCCCCCAGTCGGTACGATAGGCCATTTCGGCCAAGACGGTCTCGGGCAGAAACTCCTGATTTTGACGGATCTGCCAACCGCCGCCTAAACCTTTGTAAACCGCGACCAGATTGCTGGACACTTGCTGACGCGCTTCGATTAGATTGGCTTGTGAGCGTAGCAGCGCGGTTTGCGTGTTCAGAATGCGCGAATAGCTGGCAATGCCGTCCGTGTACTGGCTGACTGCAATCTCAGCCGCCTTGCGCGAAGCGTCGACGCTTTGCTGATAGAACCCAACCTGTTTGCGTGCCTGCGCATAAGCGACCATTGCGCTTTCAACCTCGGAATACGCAGTCAGCACGGTGTTCTGGTAATTGGCGATCAGCGCCTGATAGGCGGCATCCTGCGCGCGGACATTGTTCTTGATGCGGCCATAGTTCAGCACGTTCCAGACCACACCAGCGCTGGCCAGACCGGTGGTGCTGTTGCCACTGAACAGGTCGCGCCCGCCCGAAGCCTGTAGGCCAATCGAGCCGGACAGCACGAATTGCGGATACAGATCCGCCATCGCGATGCCCACCTGCGCCGATTGCGTTGCTGCGGCCAGCTCCGCGGCCCGCACATCCGGGCGGCGGCGCAGCAGTTCGGCGGGTACACCCACAGCCACATTTGTCCGCGCGGACGGGATGCGGCCCGAGTTCCCCAACAAACTGGTCATCCGGGACGGCGTGACACCCAGCAGCACGGCCAGGGCATTCTTGGTTTGTTGCAGGTCACTTTCCAGCTCGGGCACCAAAGCTTTGGTGTTGTTGAGAAGGGCGGTAGACTCCTGCACGTCCAACTCGGTGGTGACACCGTTGTTGAAACGCAATTGGGTCAGGTCCGCAGAATCTTGCTGCAACTTGATGTTTTCGCGGGCGATTGCCAAAGATTCCTGTAACGCGCGGATATCGACGTACAAAGCAGCCACATCCCCGGTCAGTGTCACCAACGCGTCGTCGTAATTGGCCACCTGAAGTGCCAGATTAGACCGCGCGGCCTGCACCCCGCGCCGCTGTGCGCCCCAGACGTCCAGCTCCCACTGGGCATCGAAGCCGACTTGCGAGGTCGAGAATTCGGTATCCAGCGGAATGATGCGGTTGATATCGGCAATGGGTCCAAGATTGTCGCTGATCTGCCGTCGCTGCAACGACCCGCCAATGGCCTGGGATTGCGGGTAAAGCTCACCAAATGCGATGCCCAACTGTGCACGGGCCTGCAACACACGTGCACCCGCAACCTGAAGGGTCAGGTTTTGCGCATAAGCTTCTGCAATCAGCTTGTTGAGGGTGGGGTCATTGAACGTCTCCCACCATTTCACCACGGGTGCGCTGCGCGATGTCAGGCCGCTTTGGCCGGTGCTGGGGGCGTTCACCTCGATCCATTGCTTCACGACCGGAGAGTTCGGGCGCACGAAATCCGGCCCCACTGGTGCACAAGCCACCAGAGTAGCAGCGCAAAGGGCAGTTCCCAGAAACCGGCGGAGTGTCATAGCGCGCTTCCTCAGATATCCAGCGGTCGGATGAAGTTGGCGAAGGAATAGAGGCGGATGTTGATGCGCCTCAGGAACTCAAAGCTTTTGCCCATACCGGTATAGATCGCTACGGCCGCATGGCCACCAGCGGGGAAAGTGTGGCCTTCAGGCAAGTCGACCGTGATCTGTACGGCAATCCGACCGGGCAGTTTGGGCAGTTCAAAACCCGGCAGGCGGCCCGACGGGATGAGTTGCCCTTGCCGGGTGGCCCACCAGATCGCCTCGACCTTGCCCGTCAGGATTTCACCGGGATAGAGGTCCAGCGCTACTTCAACCTCTTGTCCTGGTTCGACAAATTTCAGGTTCTGTTGACGGAAGGTGGCAAGGATATAGGGGTTGTCTTCGGTCACGAAGCTCGCGATTGCGCCCAATCGGACGTCGCCGACAACCAGACCGGGACGTGCCTGCTGTGACACGATCATCCCGTTTTCAGGCGCATAGATGGTGGTGTTTTCCAGAAAGTACTCGGCCTCGGCCAATTGGGCCTGAGCCTGAAGAATACCCGTGTTCACGCCGTCAATCTGCGATTCCACAGCCAGTTGTGCCTTTTCCAGATTGGCCTGCGCTTGTTTGACGGCAGCCAGATCTTCGGTCACCTGCTCGTTCCAACGGTCCAGATCGTCTTGCCGCGCTCCGCCAGCGGGCACCAGGTTCTCATAGCGGGCTTGTTGGGTCTGCGCATAGGCTAGTTGCGCGTTTGCGCGTTCTACAGCTTCGGTCGACGCGACCACATCCTGTTCCAGGATTTTGGCATTCTGCTCGGCCGCGACCAGTTGGGCCTTTGCATTGTCCACCGCCAGAGAAAACACCGTGTCATCAAAGCGATAAAGCGGATCGCCTTTTGTGACTTGAGTGTTCGGCTCGACCAGTACCTCGGTCAATATTGTTGGCTGCGTCAGTTTGGGCACGATCTGTATGGTCGAACGCACCACGTGGCTGTCTGCCGAGAAGGGCTGAAAAAACCGAAGCGCCACCAGAAAGATCAGCAGCAGATGCGCGCCCACCCAGAACGAGACGATGCCCCAGGCAATATTGAATTTCAAAAGTTCCAGCTTGAAGAAGATGAGCCAGACAAAAATGATGTAAAAAAGCGTGATGCCGAGGGCAACGAACATAGGTATTTCTTTCCTTCGGCCTTAGCTTTTCTGCGTGTTGTCTGTGTCCAGACGATCCTGATACTCAGGTCTGACCTTGCCGCCCAGACGTTTGATTTCGTCGCGAATGGCGTCTTTCTCTTCATCCGGGCCCCGGCGAATGTCCACCGTAACGCCATCATGGAACGCCCACATAAAGGCGTGAACCCAAGGAACCACGGCCAAAAACCCCATCCATCCCATGATCTTGACGGCTTCGGCATGCGGATGATTGCGCTTGATCGCGATCCGTCCCGGAAGCCCCATGAGAAACAGAAACACACCCATCACCGCTGCAAGAAGCAGGATCAGCGCAACAAATGTCAGATAGTCGTAATAGCCTAACGGCTGCCCCAATAGTCCCATGCTCGTGCCTCCTCTTCGGGCGAAGGTTGTCTTATCCTCCGTTGTCCGCGTCCAGTTCGTCAATCAATTTGTAGCTTGTAGGCGGGTCAGCGCAGATGCCGGGGCCGCATTCCAGAAGGGTTGACCCGGCATTCAGCACAGCCAGCGCCAGCATGACGAAAAAGGCAGTTTTGGCCAGTTTGTTGCCTCCAAATTTCGGCTCTGCAGACGCGTCGTGGTCGTACTGACGCTCAAACAACAGCATGACTGCCGTGCCCAGCAAGACGAGGAAGAAGGCGATTGCTGCCCATGTGTAATAGTGAAGCCCCAGAACCGGTGATCCGTAATGGCCTGTTCCGGGTACGATATGCAGCAGGATCTGACGGATCGAAACCGA
This sequence comes from Ruegeria sp. HKCCD7296, assembly GCF_013110775.1. Taxonomy (NCBI): domain Bacteria; kingdom Pseudomonadati; phylum Pseudomonadota; class Alphaproteobacteria; order Rhodobacterales; family Roseobacteraceae; genus Ruegeria; species Ruegeria sp. HKCCD7296. The sequence goes on along the minus strand of NZ_WVRF01000002.1, from coordinate 297,181 downwards.
GACCCCATACAGCGCAGCGATCAGAACAATCGCATAATGGTGGGGTCTTGCGCCGTATAGCAGGTTCAGGCCAAGCCCAACCCCCACGGCCACAAAACCGACCCGCTGCAACAGGCAAAGCGGGCAGGGCAGTTCATAGAGCGCAAATTGGTAAACATATGCCAGAACCAGAACGAGGCTGACAGCAAGCATTCCGATCGCATTGAGGGTTCGGGACAGTTCAGGTGTCATAACGGTCCCTTTACAGTTGAATGGTCAATTGGCTGGTGGCGTGGAATTTCAACCAATAGATGCTGAGCGCCAACGTGGCGAAAAACAGCAAACCCCCGGTCTTCGTCAGGTTGAAATAGTTGAGCCCCATTGTGACGGTAAACAGCAGAAACAATAACGCAATCATGGCCCGGTCCTTCCTTCCCGTGCACATTGTAATTACAGTGAATAGTGTCAGGCCGATCGGCATCTGACAAGCTGCGCAATTCACCCAAACGTTGAAGCGTGAAAGCTACTGCGCGCAGAGAACGACCTCTGTTTGCCATTCCCGACAGTGTTGCGGCAGATCACCCGGCAGATGAACGTCTGTGTAAATCCTGTCGATTTCGGACATCGATGTGATCCGCGCAGGGGCTGAACGTTGAAACTTTGAATGATCTGCCACCAGAAAGGTACGCCGGGCTTGTGCGATGATCGTTTGGCTGACCTGAACCTCTTGGAAGTCGAAATCCAACAGATCTCCGTCTCGATCCAGTGCCGAGCATCCGATGACGGCCAGGTCAAACTTGAACTGCTGTATCGTCGAAACAGTCAGATTGCCGATCAGCCCGCCATCCGAACGTCGCAAGACGCCGCCCGCCACGACGATCTCGCAGTCGGGGTTTTCAATCAGGATGTTGGCGACGTTCATGTTGTTGGTCACGACCATCAGATTCTTATGGCTCAGCAATTGCCGTGCTACGGCCTCGGTTGAGGTGCCGATATTCATGAAGATTGAGGCACCATCCGGAATATCAGAGGCGCAGGTCTGCGCGATGCGGGTTTTGGCATCCGCATTCAGCGCGCGCCGGTCGTCATAACCGATATTGGACACGCCCGAGCGTAGAACCGCGCCGCCATGAACCCGGTCAAGTTTCCCGGCATCCGCAAGTTCCGTCAGGTCGCGCCGGATCGTCTGTACGGTGACGCCAAACCGCTCGGCCAACCCTTCGACCGTGACGCGCCCTTCAATGCTGGCGATGTCCAGAATGTCGGATTGGCGGAACGAAAGAGACATGGGGCAGATCCAAAGCAATGCGCTCTTTCGTTTTTGTTCTTTTCTAGGGAATTGGCAAGAAGGGCTGTGAAAATTTCATATCAGCGTTGCAAAAAGAAAATAAACGAACATAAACATTGACCATACGAATGGTATTCTGGCTAATACGCCTGATCAGGCCTTGCGAGGAATCAAGGGATATGCAGCCGACGGATAATCAGATCACAGACCTTTTCATCATTGGTGGCGGCATTAATGGCTGTGGCATCGCACGGGACGCTGCTGGGCGGGGCCTGTCCGTTATGCTTGCGGAAATGAACGATCTGGCGTCTGCTACGTCTTCTGCTTCGACTAAGCTGTTTCATGGCGGGCTGCGATATCTGGAGTTTTTTGAAATCCGGCTTGTTCGCGAGGCACTGATCGAACGTGAAACCCTGCTGCGGGCCATGCCTCATATCAGCTGGCCGATGCGCTTTGTATTGCCTTACCACGCGGATATGCGGTTCGATTCCGAGACACCGACATCGCGATTGCTTAGCACAGTTATGCCGTGGATGCGCGGGCGGCGTCCGGCTTGGCTGATCCGGTTGGGGTTGTTCCTCTACGATAATCTGGGCGGGCGCAAAATTCTGCCCGGAACCACGTCGCTGAACTTGCGCACGGCCGCAGAAGGAACCCCTCTACAGGATAGATTCGAAACGGCTTATGAGTATTCCGATTGTTGGATCGAGGATTCCCGCCTGGTGGTTCTGAATGCACGCGACGCTGAGGCGCGTGGTGCGCAGATCATGGTGCGGACCGAGGTGATTTCGGCCGAGCGGGTGGACGATCTGTGGAGGGTAACTGTTCGGGATCGTGACAGCGATCAGACCCGTGTAATTCAGGCCAAAATGCTGATCAACGCCGGTGGCCCGTGGGTCGGCGACATCATACAGACGAAGATCCGCGTGAACTCGCGCGAGGGCGTCAGGCTGGTACGTGGCAGCCATATCGTGACGCCCAGGCTGTACGATCACGACAAGTGCTATTTCTTTCAGGGTGAAGATGGCCGTATTATTTTTGCCATTCCTTATGAACAGGACTTCACCCTGATTGGCACAACCGATCAGGATCATCCGGATCCGTCCACCGCGCCGGTATGTACCGAGGCCGAGCAGGAGTATCTATGCGCCTTCGCTTCGAAATACTTCCAACGCGCCGTGACCCGCGACGATATTGTCTGGACCTATTCCGGCGTGCGCCCGCTGTATGACGATGGGGCCAGCAGCGCGACAGCAGCGACGCGCGACTACACGCTGAAAGTTGACGCTCAGGGTGGGGCACCGGTCCTGAACGTATTTGGCGGTAAGATCACCACCTATCGCAGGCTCGCAGAAAGCGCGTTGGAAAAGGTGGCTGAGTTCTTTCCGGACCTGCCCAAACCCTGGACTGCCGGAGTTGCCTTGCCCGGCGGCGACTTTCCGGTGGATGCCGTAGATGCCCTGAAAAGCAAACTTCTGGCGGAGTATCCTTTTCTGAACGCAGCATGGGCAGCTCGGTTGATCCGCGCCTATGGGACCGAGGCGCCCGCAGTTATTGCTGGCGCTAAACTAGCGTCTGACCTGGGTGAAGATTTTGGCGCAACCCTGACCGCGCAAGAGGTTACTTGGTTGATGGACAAGGAATATGCGCGCACCGCCGAAGACGTCGTCTGGCGACGCAACAAGCTGGGGCTTCGGCTTAACGACGAACAGATCGCGCGGATCGATGGTTGGATGGCCGAGCGCCGCGCCGCGTAACAGGGGCGCATGCCCCTTGGCGATCGACCGCTGTTATGCTAGCCATCGGGCACGGTCGGCAGACACCGAGGCGCCGCTGCTCTGTTTCAGAGCGCTAAACCTGCCTTTAGGATAGGATTGACATCGCAACACTCAGGGCGTTGCTTCGTCAGGTCAGCGGCCAACGAATGCGCAGAACGCCCGATATGGATGTGTGATGAGCAAGACACCAGTCCCTTTGCATGTGGATGATCTAACCCCGTTTGTTCGTACCCTGGCCATCCAGTTGGGAGGGGCCAGCCCTTCGCACTTAAAACTGATGAACATGGTGGCACGCGCAGCCGGTTATCAGAATGTGCAACATATGCGAGCCGACAGCGCCGCCAGTCGCCGATTACAGGCGCGCTCGGACCCACCACCACCCAATGCGCGAGCAGTGGAACGCGCACTGCGTTTGTTCGATTCAAACGGCAGGTTGCAGCTTTGGCCTTCGAAACGTTCGGTGCAAAACCTTGCACTCTGGGCTGTTTGGGCCGCTTTACCCTCAGGTGCATCCTTGCATGAGGCCGAGGTTAACGCGTGCCTCAACGCTGAACATTCCTTTTACGATCCGGCCACCTTGCGGCGCACGATGATTTCTTGCGGGCTGCTTACACGGCGCAGGGATGGATCAGAATATCGCAGAATCGAGCAGGAACCTCCAGCCGATGCGAAACAGGTGATCCACGAGGTTACCAGCCGTCGTCGCGCAAGATCACCCTAAGAAAAAACCCCGCCGTTGAGGCGGGGTTTTTGAGGATCAGGTGGCAGTCTCGGTCGGGCCGGGATCGTTTTTGCTGCCCTTCAGCCATTCCCTCATGCTTTGCATGAGGGCATACAGCACCGGAACCACGATCACACCAATCAGCGTCGCCGCCAACATGCCGCCGAACACCGCCACGCCAATCGCTTTCTGGCTTGCAGCACCGGCTCCGTTCGCCGCCAAGAGGGGCACAACACCCAAGAGGAAGGACAGGGCGGTCATCATCACGGCGCGGAACCGCTGATGCGCAGCCTCGGTTGCGGCCTCTTTGATTGACAGGCCATTGGCGCGTTGCTCCATTGCAAACTCAACGATCAGAATACCGTTTTTTGAGGCCAGCCCAACAAGCATAATCATGCCGATTTGCGTATAAAGGTTGATGTCACTGCCGACGATAGCGACAGCCGCGACCGCCCCAAATAGGGCCACGACCACAGATAGCAGGATCGAAACCGGCAATGTCCAACTTTCGTACTGCCCCACCAGGAACAGGTATCCGAACAGGATTGCGAGACCCAGGATAATGATCACCAGACTGCCTGAGGCCAGCTGTTGCTGCGCCGTACCGGTCCATTCGAACGTGTAACCAGGGGGCAGGGCGGTGGCCGATTCCTCAGTCATCACTGTGATAGCGTCACCACTGGAAAGGCCTGGTGCGGGCACTGCCGTCACTGTGGCCGAGCGAAACAGGTTATGTCGCTTCAACAGAACCGGCCCCAACACGTTTTCAACGTCAATCAGTGTGCCCAACGGAACCATATCGCCCTTTTGCGAGCGGACATAAAGGTTCGCAATATCATCGACATTGTCCCTATAGGTCCCATCAGCCTGTATCATGACGCGATAGACGCGTCCGAACAGGTTGAAGTCGTTGACATAATACGATCCAAGCTGTGCCTGCATCGTCTGGAATACCTCGGCGACGGACACATCCAGCGTTTTGGCTTTTTCACGATCCAGATCCACGAATAGCTGTGGAACGTTGGCCCTGAAGGTGGTGTAAGCCTGCCCAATCTCGGGCCGCTGGTTCGCAGCATAGACAAAGGACCCCACGGCTGAGGCCAGATCCTGAGGCGAGCCGCCGCCAGTTTGCTGTACCTCCATCTCGACACCAGCCGACATGCCCAAGCCTTGAATAGGCGGTGGGTTGAAGGCCACGATCGAGGCCGCGGATTCGGCATTGGAGATGGCAAGGACCTTGGCCAGGATCGCATCGGCGCTTAGGTCTTCCTCTTGCCGTTCGCTCCAGTTGTCGAGGTTCACGAAGATCGCAGCGCCATTGGTGATCGTGCCGTTCAGCAGCGAAAAGCCATTGACCAGAACCGTGCTGGCCACACCTGGGATTTCGCGCAATTGATCGTCAAGGCGTGCAGTCACGGCCTCGGTCCGTTCTAGCGTGGCGGCGTCGGGCAGTTGGACATCAACAAAGAGATAGCCGTTATCCTCAAGCGGAATGAACCCGGCTGAGGTGTTCGACATGATCGTCCCTGTACCCATGCCAAGTCCAACCACGATGGCCAGCGCAATGGCAGGAAAAACCAGCAGTTTGCGCACAATGGCGACATAGCCGTTGCGCATTGTGCCGATAAAACCTTCGAAGACAGCCAGCAGCCCCTTGGGCGGGCCCGAGCGCGCACGCAAAACCAGCCCACAGAGTGCAGGGGACAAAGTCAGGGCGTTGATGGACGAAATCACAACCGCGGTCGAAATAGTGACAGCAAACTGTGAATACAATCGTCCCGAAATGCCAGGCATGAAAGTTACCGGTACAAACACGGCCAGCAACACCAGTGTGGTTGCAATGACTGGACCGGTGATTTGGCCCATCGCTTTACGCGTTGCCTCGGCAGGGGGCAGACCTTCGTCTGCGATGATGCGCTCTACGTTCTCGACCACGACAATGGCGTCATCCACCACGATTCCAATGGCCAGAACCAGCGCAAACAGAGAGATCGTGTTCAACGACATGCCGAAGGCCAAAAGGAATGCAAAGGTCCCGATCAAAGACACCGGGATTGCGACGGCCGGGATAATCGTGGCGCGCCAACTGCCCAGGAACACAAACACAACCGAAATCACCAGAATAAAGGTCAGGATCAAGGTCGAGACCACGTCACTCAGCGATGCCTCGACAAAATCGGTGGTGTTGAAGGGCACGTCATATTCCACGTCCGTCGGGAAGGAGCGGGACAGGCGTTCCAGTTCTGCTTCCACGCGCTCGGACACGGCCAGCGCATTCGCGCCGGGTGCCTGATAGATACCGATCACAGTAGCTGGAACGGCCTGGAAATAGCCCGAGGCCGAATAGAACTGCGCGCCAAGTTCAGTTCGGGCGATGTCTTTCACGCGCACGATCGCGCCATCTTCACCTGTGCGGATTACGATATCGCTGAACTCTTCGGCGGATGTGAGGCGACCCTTGGACTTGATCGTGTATTGAAACGTCTGCCCTTCGGGCACCGGAGGGGCGCCGATCGAACCCGCCGATACTTCTATGTTCTGTTCGCGGATCGCATTGATCACGTCGCCCGGCGTGATGGACAGAGCGGCCATCTTGTCCGGGTCCATCCAGATCCGCATGGCGTATTCCAGGTTGGTCAGAACGTCCGCCTTACCAACGCCCTGCACACGCGCCAGCGCGTCTCGCAGATTGATCGAGGCGTAGTTGGACAGGAACACGCTGTCATAGGTGCCATCGGGCGACGTCAACGTGACCAGCATTAGCATGTTGGTCGATGATTTCTGTGTGACCACACCCGACGATGTCACTTCGGCTGGCAGCGAAGACATTGCCTGCGCCACCCGGTTTTGCACGTTGACCGATGCGATGTCGGGGTCGGTGCCGACCTCGAAGGTGACATCCAGCGAATAGGATCCGTTATCAGACGATCTGGACGTCATATAGATCATGTCGTCCACACCGTTGACCTGTGCCTCAATGGGCGCGGCGACAGTGTTTTCCACGGTTTCCGCATTTGCACCGGTGTAAGTGGTAGAGACGTTGACCACGGGCGGAGTGATATCCGGGAACTGCGCCACCGGAAGAACCAAATAGCCAATGCCGCCCATGATGGTCAGCACAAGCGAGATGACAAGCGCCAGCTTGGGCCGGCTAATGAACAGGGCTGAGAACATCAGTTATTCTCCTGGCTGTTCAGAGGCAACGACCGCGTCAACAGCCACGCCGGGGCGAACGCGTTGAAGGCCCTCAACAATCACACTTTCACCTTCGCGCAGGCCTTCTTTTACAATGATGGCCGTGCCAACAGCGTCGCCGGTGGTGATGTAGCGTTGCTCAACCATCTGCTTGTCGTTGACCACCAGAACGAACTCGCCGCGCTGATCACGCTGCAAGGCGGCCTGAGGCACCAGAACTTGCAAGGTTGGCTCCAGCGCTTCGATTTGTACGGTCACGAAGGCGCCGTCCAGGATCAGACGGGCGGCATTGTCGAATTGCGCCCGGACCCTGATTGCGCCTGTCAAAGGGTCGATGCGGTTATCGACAAAGACAATTTTTCCGGTTTCATCCAACTCGCTTCCATTTGGCAGGATCACGTGAACATTGGGGCTTTGCGGGCTTTCCGCCAAAGAGGCCGAGTTTTCGCCATAAGATTCCAGAACCGTCGTGAATACTTTTTCATTGAGGGAAAAATTCACGTAAATTGGTGTTTCGCTAACGATATTGACCAATGGAGGGTTGGTTGGACCGACCACGTCACCAACGCTGGTCGTGATGCTGCCGATACGTCCATCAAACGGCGCATGGATCTGCGTATAACTCAGGTCAAGCTCGGCTTGTTGGATCGCGGCATTCGCTGCCTTGACCTCTGCTTCTGCAACCAACTCGTTGGCGCGCGCGATGTCGCGTTCCGACTCTGGTGTGGCATCGCGTTTGTAAAGTTCTTCCTTGCGCGCAAGATCGACTTTGGCGAGTTCCAGATTGGCCTCGGCCCGGTTCAAATCGGCCTTGCGAGCTTCAAGCGTCGCTTCATACAGGTCGGGTTCGATGGTGAAGAGCAGGTCTCCCTCTTTGACTGTAGCGCCATCTTCGACTTCCCTGCTGTTGAGAAACCCGTTCACTCGGGCCACGATGTCGACCTTGTTGATTGCCTGAGCACGCCCGATGAACGAGGCTTCATCCGTGATTTCTTGGGTATAGGCTGCCGCAATTGAGACTTTGGGGGGTGCGCCTTCCTCTTGTGCGACAACCGGATACGCCAATCCGAGAGACAACAGCAGGGACGCTGTGGCCAGAGGCCTGCTGATCCGGTTGGATGAGAAACGTGTTGGGAACATGGCGAAAGCCTCGTGCGTGACAGAAACAAATGATGCCGGGCCCGCCGTATTGGAGGCCCGAGTCGGAAGAACTTCGCATCAGGATGACTTTTTTGACATGGTTTCTCAAGCGTGATGACGCCTGAACCTGTTGGCACTGGTGCGAAAAATTACTTCGCTTTGACCATGTTAGGTGTTCACTTTGATCATGCCCAAAAGCAAAACAGGGGCCACGCGGGCCCCCGAATACTGTCAGCATGCAACAAGATTAGTTGCGTGTGCCAGCGAATTTTTCCTGCCAGTCTTCACGCTGCTCATCCAAGATTTTGGCGAACAGTACATCGGGCACAGTAAACGCGCGACCCGCAGGCAGCGCGTCCAATGCGGCGGCCAAGTCATCGGGCCATCCCGTGTCCAGCGTGTTCATCGCGCTGAGCATTCGGGCCGAGGTATCGGGAATGAACGGCGCGCTGAGAACAGCATAAAGGCGGATCAGGTTCAGCCCCAGACGCACCTGAGCCGCAGCTTGTTCCGGATCTTCCTTGAAGGTTGACCATGGGGCAGCGGCCTGAAGATACTCATTGCCCGCAACCCAGATCGCCCGCAATTCCTGCGCGGATTTGCGAACCTCCATTGTTTCCATGTGGTCCTCATAGGCGCGGACGCGGCGGGTCAACTCGTCGATCAGAGCGTTTTCGCGTTCGCCAAATCTGCCGCCTTCCGGCACTGCTTCGCCAAACTTCGAGCGGCAGAACTTGGTGATGCGGCTGACAAAGTTACCCAAAACATCAGCAAGGTCCTTGTTCACCGATTGCTGGAAGTTTTCCCACGTAAACTCACTGTCGCTGCTTTCAGGCGCATGGCTCAGCAGCCACCAGCGCCAATAGTCGGCGGGCAGGATCTCAAGCGCCTGATCCATGAACACGCCGCGCCCCTGGCTGGTCGAGAACTGGCCACCATCATAGTTCAGGTAGTTGAAAGACTTGATGTAATCGACCAGCTTCCAGCGCTCGGATGATCCGGTGACTTCGTTATGCGCGTTTGTGCCCAATATAGTGGCCGGGAAAGACAAGGTGTGGAAGGGGACATTGTCCTTGCCCATGAACTGCACATAACGCACGTCTTCTGCGCCTTTGTCGGTGCGCCACCAGCGCTCCCAATCGGCATCGGTTCTACCGCTGGCATCCGCCCATTCCTTGGCACAGGCGATGTATTCGATGGGGGCGTCGAACCAGACATAGAAGACCTTGCCTTCCATGCCGGGCCAGTCCTGGTCACCCTTTTTGACCGGAACGCCCCAGTCCAGATCGCGGGTGATGCCACGATCTTGAAGACCGTCGCCATCATGCAGCCATTTCTTGGCAATTGATGTGGTCAGGACCGGCCAATCGGTCTTGCTGTCGATCCACGCATCCAGTTGATCCTTCATCGCCGACTGGCGCAGATACAGATGCTTGGTCTCGCGCACCTCAAGATCGGTCGAGCCACTTATCGCGCTGCGTGGCTCAATCAGGTCGGTCGGGTCCAACTGCTTGGTGCAGTTCTCGCACTGATCGCCGCGTGCGCGGTCGTACCCGCAATTGGGGCAGGTACCTTCGATGTAGCGGTCGGGCAGAAACCGACCATCCGCGTTGGAATAGACCTGTTTCTCGCTGACCTCACGGATCAGGCCGGCGTCGTCCAGCTTGCCTGCAAAATGCTGGGTCAGGCGCTTGTTCTGTTCACTGGACGAGCGGCCAAAGTGATCGAAGCTGAGGCCGAACCGGTTGGCGATATCGGCCTGAACCGCGTACATGTCAGCGCAGTATTCGGCCACGGGCTTACCGGCTTTGGCAGCCGCCAGTTCCGCGGGCGTGCCGTGTTCATCCGTGGCACACAGGAACATGACCTCATTCCCCCGGCCACGCTGGTAGCGTGCGTACAGGTCGGCTGGCAGTTGCGAGCCGATCAGGTTGCCGAGGTGCTTGATCCCGTTGATGTAAGGGATCGCCGAGGTGATGAGAATCCGAGCCATTTTGCGTGTCCACGTAACTGTCTGCGCGCTCGTCTACCTTATGTAACCCGCCAGCAAAAGGCCGGGTTTTGCGTGGATGTCCTGAAATGCCACGATCCAGTCAAAAAACGCTTTATCAATTGAGTAGCGATTGCAGTTAAACAGGTGTCTACACTACCCATAGGTTGAAAATAGAATCACGATCTCTTGTATTTTTATTATGACTACTCATATTGAGTGTATACAAAAGTATACAAAAACGAGGGCATATTCCTAATGTTCGACTTCCTGCTTGAGGGTGCATTCGTGCCCTTTACCATGGCGCTTGCGCTGCTGTTTGGCCTGCTGGCCCTGGAGCTGATTGCTCTGGTGCTGGGTGGAAGCCTGCTGGCAGGTGAGGGCGAGGTCGATCTGGATGCTGTGGATGTTCCGGATCTGGCTGTTGCAGACTTCGATCTCGACATAGATGCTGACATTGATCTGGGCGAATTCGAACTGGCCGAGATTGAGACGGACGTGCCTGATGCCGCCGCTGCCGGGCCGATGGCATGGTTGGGGATTGGCAAAGTGCCATTCATGATTTGGCTTGTGGTCCTGCTGGCGGGTTTTGGTCTGTCGGGCATCGGCCTGCAATTGGCGCTGCGTGATTTGTTGGGCTTTGATCTGCCAAGCTGGATGGCTGCGATCCCGGCAGCTGCATTCGGTCTGTGGTTTGCGCGCGGCTTTGGTACCGTGTTCGCCCGCCTGTTGCCGAAGACCGAGACTGAGGCGATGTCCGAAAGGATGCTGGCCCGCCGTCGCGGCGTGATCTCGCAAGGGACGGCGTCTCGCGGACGCGCGGCAGAGGTGAGGGTGATGGACCGGTTCGGAAACACCCATCACCTGCGCGCCGAGCCGCTGCAAGACAAAGACATCCTTGAGCAAGGCACTGACGTTCTGGTGCTGCGCGACAGACGGCGGGACCGGTTCGTTCTGGTCGGCTTGTCGGACTAACCAAATTATCAACTCTTAAATCGGAGGATTTTGCATGGAAGTTTCATTCCTGGCGATTACGGTCGTCACCATTCTGGCCGTCCTGCTATTCATCGGCTTTGTACTTGGCCGCCTTTATAAACGCGCGACCCGCGAAGTGAGCCTGGTGAAAACCGGGGCGGGCGGTAAAAAAGTTATCATGGACGGCGGTGTGGTCATCGTGCCGCTGTTGCACGAGGTCAGCCCCGTCAACATGAAGACCCTCCGCCTTGAAGTGCAACGCAGCGGCGAGGCTGCACTGATCACTCAGGACAGGATGCGCGTGGACGTGGGTGTCGAATTCTACGTCTCGGTCATGGCGACGGAAGAGGGAATCGCGCGCGCCGCGCAGACGCTGGGCTCACGCACGTTTGACGTCGAACAACTGCGCGAGATGATCGAAGGTAAACTGATCGACGGTTTGCGCGCCGTGGCCGCGCAGATGACCATGGACGGGCTGCACGAAAACCGCGCTGACTTTGTGCAAGAGGTGCAGAACGCAGTGTCCGAAGACCTGTTGAAGAACGGCCTGTCGCTGGAATCCGTGTCGCTGACTGCGCTTGACCAGACGCCGTTCGAAGCACTGGACGAGAATAACGCCTTTAACGCTGTGGGTATGCGCAAACTGGCCGAGGTGATTGCAGCCTCGAAAAAAGAGCGCGCGCAGATTGATGCGGATGCCGAGGTTGAAGTACGCCGGGCCGCGATGGAGGCCGAGCGTCAGAAACTGCTGATCGAGCAGGACGAGGCACAGGCGCGGATCGAGCAGACTCAGAAGGTTGAAACCCTGCGCGTGGCGCAAGAGGCCGAGATTGCGGCGCGGACCGAAGATTCGGTGCGCGAAACCGAACGTGCCCGGATCGCCCGTGAAGAAGCCATCCGCGGGGCCGAGATCGAGCGCGAGCGCAAGATCCGCGATGCTGAGATTGCGAAAGAACGTGAGATCGAAGTGGCCGAGCAGGAGCGTCAGATCATCATCGCGCAGAAATCCGAAGAGGAAAGCCGTGCGCGTGCATCTGCTGACCTTGCCCGGGCCGAGGCGACAAAGGCGACCGAGGCCGTCGTGACCGCCCGCGAAGTGGCCGAGGCTGAGCGCCAGAAGCAGATCGTATTGATCGAAGCCACGCGCGAAGCCGAACGTCAGGCGACCGCGATCCGTCTGGCCGCGCAGGCCGAGAAAGAAGCCGCCGCAGACCGTGCCGAAGCGCGTCGTGAAGAAGCACAGGCCGAAGCGGATGCGCTGAACATTCGTGCCGAGGCGAAGAAAAACGACATGCTGGCCGAAGCAGAAGGTAAGCGTGCGATTGTTGAAGCCGACAACGCTCTTTCTGCTGCGCAGATCCGCATGAAGGTCGATATGGCCAGGATTGAAACCATGCCGTCGATCATCTCGGAAATGGTGAAACCGGCCGAGAAGATCGACTCGATCAAAATCCATCAGGTTGGTGGGATCGGTGCCGGTGCTTCAGGCGGTGGCGCGGCCAACAGCGACAAGCCGGTGGTCAATCAAGCGCTGGATTCGATCATGGGCATGGCTGTGCAGATGCCCGCACTCAAGAAGCTGGGCGAGGAGCTGGGTCTGTCGATGGAAAACGGTGTCGGCGGAGTAGTGAACGGCGCGCTAGAGGCGACGCCGGAACCCGCAGAAGTGGTCGATGTTGTCGAGGAAGAAACGCTGCCGACTCAATAATATGCGAACAAACAACAAAAGGGCCGGGGATTTCCCGGCCCTTTATTATTCTTCCCGAGAGCGTTTCAGAAGGCGCCCGACGGTAAAGGATGTGCGCGGAGCGTAAACATAGTTCGTCCGCTCTTCTGGCGTTGGGCGAGAGCGCATCCGCGCAAGACCAAAGATGATCAATCCCAGATGTCCGACGGCCACAAATGCAAACAAAGCGCCGGGGCCGAACTGTTCGATCAGTGTCGAGGAAATATAGGGCGATGCAATAGCGCCCAAAGCGTACCAGAACATCAATGCAGCGGACAGCTCGACCCGTTCTTCACTGGTGGCAAAGTCATTCGCGTGGGCCGAAGACAGCGAAAAGATCGGAAAGGTCGTCAGACCAAAGAACCCGGCGGCCAGCATCACCCCAACCGTCCCAGCGCCGCTGGCGGCCATCGTGATCCCGCAGCTCAGTACAGCAGCGGCCGACAGCCAGATCAGAACCCAGCGTCGGTCATACTTGTCAGCCAGCCAGCCTAACGGGTATTGCGCCAGGGCTCCGCCCAAAACAAACGAAGCAAGGAAGAAAGCAATCTGGTCAATGCCCAGACCAACCTCTTGCCCGTAGACCGGGCCAACCATTCGGAAGGACGCAGAGCTGAGCGCTGAAACGATCACACCCGCGACGGCCAGAGGGGAACAGGCCCAAGCCAGCTTGGGCCGCAAGCGCTGTGTGTTGGGTGTTGGCGGCTGGTTCGCTCGGGTCAGCGTCAGCGGCAGCAGCGAGGCACAGCACAGGATCGCCAACAGGTTATAAGACACGTAAGATGCTGGCGGCAGAACCGCGATGATCATCTGTGCGCCAAGCGAGGCGCCCAGGTCAACAAGCCGGTAGGTGCCCATCGCCCGTCCGCGTGTTTCATTCGTGACCTTTGCGTTCAGCCAAGCCTCGATCACAGTGTAGCAGCCTGCGATACATGTTCCTGATGCGATCCTGAGGATGGCCCAGATATAGGGATCGTTGGTTAGGGTGTGGCCGATCAGCCCCATCGCGCCCAATGCAGTACAGACGGCGAAGGCGCGGGAATGTCCGACACTGCCCATCAGTCGTGGGGCCCACCAACACCCTACGAAAAAGCCGATAAAATGAGCCGATCCCAGCAGACCGATCTGTTCGGTCGTGAATTCCAGGGTGATGCCGGATATGGCGTCAAGCGGGCCAACCCCGCCTGTCGACAGTTGCAATAGAATGGCTGAAAGGAAAAGGGCGGCAAAGGAAATAATGGTACGCATAGTGATCTCAGATTGGCGTCATTGCCGCACAATGCGCGCACCTATTCGACTTTATCGAGTCGTTTTTGCGCTTTGTGGATCAACTTGCACGACTGATCTCGGCGTGGATGTTCAGACCGACATTGTCCCGAACAAGATCGGGATAACCCGACGCGCCAAAATCATGCCTGTTCAAGGCCCCCGTCAGACCGATAGACAGGTTTGTCAGGTCGTCAACCGTAGTGCCTGCCTTGCGATAGAGATTGGCGTTCAGCGTGATGGGGCGCGTTACACCGCGGACGGTCAAATCGCCGGTTATGCGGGCCCCGTCCGAGATACGCCCTTGCGCGCCAAGCTCAATTTTTGTTGAGACAAAACGGATCGTCGGGTGCTGTTTGGCGTCCAGTACGCTGGGGCTAAGCATGGGCATTCGGGCAAAGGGCAACCGAGTTCTGGCCTTGCTGACATCCAGCACTACGGTGACCTGGCTGTTTTGTAGTTGGCGCGTATCGACTTGGACGTTGGCGAAGCGTATCGGCATGGATCCCGTCTGCATCACGCCTGAAAGGTTGAAACTGAAGCCAACCCTGGTGTCCGTTGTCGACAGAACATAGGGGCTAAGTGCGGCAAGCGACGGTCGGGCGAAGGGCAGGGATGCAAGCCCGGCAAGGACAGTACGGCGGTTTACAAACGTCATGCCATGACCCTTTCCCGTCTGGGGCGGGATCGCTTGAGAAGCATCAGAACGATCGCGATGTTCAGGCCGTTCCAGAGAATACCGTTCACGAATGCCAGTTGGTAGCTTCCGGTGAGGTCGTAAATCCAGCCCGACATCCAGCCGCCAAGGGCCATGCCAAGAATGGTCATCATCAAAACAAATCCGACCCGCGCGCCTGCCTCTTGCGGAGGCATGTACTCGCGGACAACCAAGGCATAGCTGGGCACGATGCCGCCCTGGGCCAGCCCGAACATCAGGCTGATAAAATAAAGCGAGACCATCCCGTCATAGGGCAGGAACAAGAACAGCGCGATGCATTGCAGGACTGAGCCAATCAAAAGGGTCATGACCCCACCAAGGTGATCGGCCAGAAGGCCCGAGACCAAGCGGCTTACGACACCACCCAACAACATTAGTGACAGCATCTCGGCGCCCACCGCGGGGCCATATCCCAACCCGACGCAGTAAGAGACGATATGGACCTGCGGCATGGACATAGCTACGCAACAGCCAATGCCAGCCAAGCCAAGAATATATTGCAGTGTGCGAGGTGATACACCTGCACTGCGTGCGTTGATCTGGGCAGAGGCTTCGGCCGTACTGTGTGCCTCGACCGGGACCCGGCGGCGTAGGAGTAGGGACAGTGGGATAACGACGAGCAGTGTTAGAACGGCTAATGTCACATAGACCTGTTGCCATCCATCGCGCGCCAGAATGCCCGACAGCATGGTGGGCCAGATAGCTCCGGACAGGTAGTTTCCGCTGGCCACCAACGCAACGGCAATACCGCGTCGTTTCATGAACCAATGCGATATATCGGCGATCAGTGGGCCAAATCCAATTGACGTGCCTAACCCAAGCAGAAGATGCGCGGCAGACAGCAGCATGATATTTGGTGCCAGCGTTGCCAGCACATAGCTTAGGGCACTCAAGATGGCTGCGCCGATCAGGGCCATGGTTACACCCAGCCGGTCTACCAACTGACCCAACCACATATTGCCCAGGGCAAAACCGATCATCGTAAGCGTGTAGGGCATCGAAGCTTCTGCGCGACCAGCGCCGAATTCAACCTCGACTGCGGGCATGACCACGATCACCGCCCACATCCCCACATTCGCCACTGTTGCAATGGCGAGTGTGATCAGAAGGCGAAGCCAGGAATAGCGGCTGTCGTGGATCGGGTGGCTCATGCGGTGACGCTAGGGTGCGGTAGGTGTTTTGACCAGTCACATCTTGCGTGAGCTATTTGTGTTCACGTCACAGCGTCTTCTGTTTCGGTGCGCTTCAGGTGTAAACCGGCGCGGGCCGCAGTCATGGTGGCCTGCCATGTGACCGGGGGCAGGGCGCGGGCCCGGCGGCGGGTCAGGGTCCAGCACCGGGCTTCGCCCTGATGGGCGGCAGCCATGTGCCAGCGTGTCTCGACCCCTTGCGCGCCACCGTCACCGGGTGTCAGCAGCAGGCCAAGCGGAGCCCGCCCCATCGTGCCGCCCTGTTCGGCGGCCAGATGCATCCGGCGCACCGGTGTCAGAACCGGCGCGCCCGGCAGGTCGCCGATGATCAACGGGATCGCCCCGCTGCGCAGCGCCTCTTCCATGCACCACAACAGATCTTCGGCGCGGGTGGGGTGGACAAAGATGAACCGGGCCGGATCGGCAAAGGGCATCATCCCGTCCGGGTTCAGCTGGCCGGGCTCCCACGCGGGAGAGATCCACAGTACGGGCCCCTGCGCCTGGCCAGCCAGCCACATAGCAAAGCTGCGCCGGGCGGGGCCGCATGCCTCGTGCACGCGGCCCAGTTGCAGGGTGATCTGATTATGCAGGTTCAATCCCGGAGCAGCACGCGCGGGTTTGTGATCGAGAAGCTGGGCAGACATGCGTGCAGATTAGCATGTTCTTATTTTGTTCTCAATGATCGAATGCAGCCCTGAAGAGGTCAGCGTGACAGGATCATGCGCCCGTCTGCGAACTGGATGTTCGAAAACCGATGCAGGTAATCCATCCCCAGCAGGGATTTGTGCAGCTCACCCTCATTGACCCAGGCCGAAACGTTTTGATCGGTGATGGGGCCAACCGTCAGGGTTTCCAGCCGGATCGGAGCGGTGCGCACCTCGCCATTGGCAGTCAGGGCGCGCCCGAAATAATTCAGTTGATCAGGATCGATACCTGCACGTTCCGCATCCTGCGCGCTCAGAACAATCTGGCTGGCACCGGTGTCGACAAGAAAGTTGATCGGCTCACCATTCACCAAAACGGGTAGGTAATAATGGCCATCATAGGCGCGGGGCACCTCAATCGTCTCGCCCGAAACGGTCATCTGCGGGGCGGGGCCAACCGAGGACCGGATATCCTCCCACAGGCCGATGACGGCAATGACTCCGACAAAGATGAACACCCAGGCCATTACCTGCTGCAACGTCTTGTTCAGGGACTGGCGGTTTTGCGAGACGAACCAGAAAGCAACCGCCAGGCCAAGCACGACCAGATAGACCAGTTGTCCTATGTTGACGTCTTCCATTCGGGTATCCCCACTTCGGTCAGTACTACGGTATATGGGGGTTTATGCGGCAAAACCAAAGGCTTTGAGGCCATCCAGAATGAACTGTACCGAAAGCGCCGCCAGCAACATCCCCAACAGCCGGGTCAGAACGTTCAGCCCGGTCTTGCCCAGAACGCGCGCCACTGCGCCGGATGTCAGATACATCACGAATACCATCGCCAGAACGACCAGCATGACGCCAATAACAACGGCAAGACCCTGAATGCCGGGCTGCTGGCCCGCAAGCAGGATCATCGTTGCAATCGAGCCGGGGCCAGCGATCAGCGGAATGCCCAGTGGGAAGACTGATGGGTCCGGGTGCTCCTCTTCTTCGGCGCTGCTTTCACGGCGTTTGGTGCGGCGCTCAAACAGCATGTCGAGCGCGGTCAGGAACAGCAGAACGCCCCCCGCAACGCGAAACGCCTCCATCGAGATGCCGACAAATCCTAGAAGAGCTTCACCGAAAGCGGCAAACAAAGCCAGAATGAAGCCTGCCGTCAGGCACGCCCGGATCGCAATGGATCGGCGCGTGTGCCAATCCATCCCCTGAGTCAACGCCACAAAGATCGGTGTTTGTGCAGGCGGGTCCAGGACAACGAAGAGCGTTGTGAACGCAGTAATTAAGAATGCACTGTCCATTTTAGTTGCTGCTCCGTTGCAGTGCCTGCAGGATTTTCAGGGCGTCTTTCGACAGGTTTGATGGCACATAGACATGATCGTGGTGATACCCAGCGACCATGTTTGCGGGAATGCCAGCCTGAGCCAGCGCGTCGGATACGGCTGCGGTCAAACCGACACCTTCCAGCGAAGAGTGAACCTGCAATGTGATGCAACGCATTGCGACGGCATCCTGCGGCGCCTGTGCGGTTGGCACGATGAGAGACAACCCCTCAGCCTCGACACAGCTCGCACGCGTGCCTTCTGGCCAGGTTTCGTTTTCTGACCAGACAACAAAGGCAAACTCACCAGGCTGCAAAACAGGATGCATACCGGCAATCATAGCGTTGGTATCCTTGATCGGTGTTGTCATGCTGTTTCTGCCTGTTCCAGCCGTTCTGCCGCAGCAACCCATAGTGCTTCGGCCTTTTGCATCGCCTCGGTCACTTCCGCGAATTTGCGGTTCCAGGTTTCCAGATCGTTGATCCTGTCGTCTTCATACAAAGCCGGGTCCGACAGTTTGGCCGAAAGCTTGTCATGCATATCCGTCAGCTTCTCGATCCGATCCTCGCATTTGCGCAAATCGGCCCGTAAGGCCAGCATAGCCTCGCGCGAGGGGCGTTTGGACTTGCTGACTTGCGGCTTTTCTTTGACCGGTTTGTCCCGCGCCAACAACAAAGATCGGTACGCTTCAAGGTCGCCGTCGAAGGGTTTGACTGTCCCGTCCGAGACCAACCAAAGCCGGTCCGCGACAAGGCTTAGAAGGTGCATGTCGTGGCTGACTAACACGACTGCACCGGAATAGGCGGTCAGTGCTTCGACCAGAGCCTCGCGGCTTTCGATATCGAGGTGGTTGGTCGGTTCATCCAGGATCAGCATATGCGGCGCATCAATCGTGGCGATCAGCAGCGAAAGGCGTGCTTTTTGGCCACCGGACAGACGACCAACCTCGGTTTCGGCCTGATCCGCGTTCAGTCCAAATCCAGCCAGCCGAGAGCGCCACTTGCCCGGCGCTTCGTCAGGACGCAGACGGCGCAGGTGGTCCAATGGCGTTTCGTCCACATAAAGCTCATCCACTTGATGCTGTGCGAAATAGCCGATGCGCAGCTTGTTGGAACGGCTCATCTTGCCCGCCATCAGGGGCAGGCGGTCAGACAAAAGCTTGGACAAGGTTGATTTGCCCTGACCGTTCTTGCCCAACAGGGCAATCCGGTCATCCTGGTCAATCCGCAGGTTCAGGCGGCGCAGAACCTCAGTCTCGCCATAGCCTGTCGCACCGCCCTCGATCTGGATGATCGGCGGCGACAGTTCTTCGGGTTCGGGGAAGGAAAACGCGCGCAGGGCGGCCTCTTGCGGGGTCGAGACAAGTTGAATGCGCTCGATCATCTTCAGGCGGGATTGGGCCTGAACGGCCTTGGACGCCTTATAGCGGAAGCGATCTACAAAGCTTTGCAAATGCGCGATGCGTGCCTTCGCCTTGGCGTTCTCGGATTCCGCCTGCGCCAGACGTTCGGCGCGTCGTTCGGCGAACTTGTCATAAGGCACCGCGTAATAAGTCAGCTTGCGGTCCTCGAGATGCAGGATCGAGCCGACAGCACGGTTCAACAACCCTCGGTCGTGGCTGATGATGATCACCGTGTGCGGATATTTGGCCAAATAGCTTTCCAGCCACAGAGCACCTTCAAGGTCCAGATAGTTGGTCGGTTCGTCCAGCAACAGCAGATCGGGCTGCGAAAACAACACCGCCGCCAAAGCGACACGCATCCGCCAGCCGCCCGAGAAATCGGAACACGGGCGCAACTGGTCTTCGTCGTCAAAACCCAACCCCTTGAGGATTGAGGCTGCGCGCGCCTCGGCGGACCAAGCGTCGATATCGGCAAGGCGGGTCTGGATCTCGGCAATGCGGGCCGGGTCATCCGCCGTCTCAGCCTCGGCCATCAGGGTGCTGCGTTCTGTATCAGCGGCAAGAACCGTGTTGATCAACGAGACGCCAGACGAGGGCACCTCTTGCGCCACACCACCAATCCGAGCGCGTTTGGGGACCAAGATATTGCCGGACTCCAGCGCCAGTTCCCCCCGGATCAGGCGGAACAGAGTGGTCTTGCCGGTACCATTCCGGCCCACAAGGCCAACCTTGTGCCCGTCTGGTATGGTCGCGCTTGCGCCGTCAAATAAAGGGCGGCCTTCAACGGCATAGGTGATGTCTTCGATCCGTAGCATGGGCCGCTCTTAGCAGAGGCGTGATGCCGCCGCCAGCGGCTTGGCATGTTCAAGCCTCATTCAATGTGTTAGCGCTGTGTCGTTTGCTTTTCTGATCGGTTTTTCCAATGCGCGCGGCCCAAACGCCCCCTCATCTGATCACGCTGATCTTTGCCACTGCGTTGTCGGTGCTGTCGCTGAACTTGTTCCTGCCGTCGCTGGCCCACATGAGCGAAGATTTCGGCGTGGATTACGGCCTGATGAACCTGTCAGTTGCCGGGTATCTGGCGGTTTCAGCCGTGCTGCAACTGATCATGGGGCCGCTGTCTGATCGCTTCGGGCGCAGACCGATACTGTTGATGTGCATGACCTTCTTCGTCATCGCCTCAATCGGATGCACACTGGCCCAGTCGATCTGGGTGTTCCTGGGGTTCCGTCTTTTGCAGGCCGCAGTGGTGGCCGGGTCGGTTCTGTCCAGCGCATCAATCAGAGACCAGTATCCGCCGAACGAGGCGGCCAGCAAACTGGGTTATGTGACGATGGCCATGGCTTTGGCGCCGATGCTTGGGCCGATGCTGGGCGGCGGGCTGGATGTGCTTTTTGGTTGGCGCTCGGGGTTTGTGCTTTACACGTTGCTGGGTGCAGGGGTGCTGGTTCTGCTGTGGTTTGACATGGGCGAAACCAACACGAACCGTTCTTCTACCTTTACTGCCCAACTGCGCGAATATCCGGATCTGTTTCGCGCCCGCAGGTTTTGGGGTTACGCCTTGTGTGCGTCGTTTTCGATTGGTGGATTCTATAGCTTTATCACTGGCGCGCCTCTGGTCGCGGCTGCCTGGTTCGATCTAAGCCCGGCGATGTTGGGTCTTGGGATTGGCATCATAACCGGTGGGTACATGGTCGGGAACTTCGTCACCGGTCGGATAGCGGCGCGGACACGCCTGACCACGATGATCCTGATCGGCCGGGTTGTGGCTTCGACCGGGCCATTCCTTGGATTACTTCTGTTTCTCACTGGCCTGGGGTCAGTCTGGGTGTTCTTCGGATCGGCCATCTGCGTTGGATTCGGCAATGGCCTGACCAATGCAAATGCCACTGCAGGGATCATGTCCGTGCGCCCTAAGTTGGCGGGCAGCGCAGCCGGGCTGTCTGGGGCAATGATCGTGGCGCTTGGGGCTATCCTGACCTCGGTGACGGGTGCATTTGTCAGCCCTGAAAACGGGCCCTTTCTGGTTCTGGGCATGATGTGGGCGTGCAGCTTTGCCGGGTTGTTGGCCGTAGTTTATGTTCGTCGTCTGGATTGGATCGACCCGCTGCCTGACACATTCTGAACCCCAAAGCGGCGAACGGGCCATCATAACACTTTTCATAAGCCAAAGACCGTGATACGCGGCGCGCGATGGATTTCGGCGCGGGCCCCGCGCCACATTGTAAGGAGAGGCCGATATGGCACTGGAACGCACATTCTCGATCATCAAACCCGATGCAACCCGCCGCAACCTGACTGGCAAAATCAATGCCAAGTTCGAAGAGGCCGGCCTGCGCATCGTCGCGCAAAAGCGCATCCACATGACCAAAGAGCAAGCTGGCAAGTTCTACGAAGTGCACGCCGAGCGTCCGTTCTATGACGAACTGTGCGAGTTCATGTCGTCGGCTCCGGTCGTTGTTCAGGTTCTGGAAGGCGAAGGCGCCATTGCAAAGAACCGCGAAGTCATGGGCGCAACCAACCCCGCAGACGCAGCCGCTGGCACCATCCGCGCCGAGTTCGCGGAATCGGTTGGCGAAAACTCGGTCCACGGTTCGGACGCTCCGGAAACCGCAGCGGTTGAGATCGCGTACTTCTTCTCGGGCATCGAACTTGTTGGCTAAGCCAACGCTTCTGCCAAATCATTGGGCCGCTCCAACTGGGGCGGCCTTTTTTGTTCAGATTTGCTTTAGATCTTGTGGTGCAACGCGCACGCCAATGGCATCCAGATCGGCGATCATCTTATTTTCCGGCGCGGCACTGTTGCCTGACTTTATGGCGTCAAAGCGTTGACGCAGGGCCTTCTTTTCTTCACCCTTGCAATCGTTCCACGGACGGCCCTGCAAGCCCATCACCAGCACGTAGTAACCGATGAAGTGGGCCTTAGTGCCTGCTTTGAGCAGGCGGGCATAGGCTTCATCCGGCCCGAGATCACGCAATTCTTCAGCCGAGTGAATACCCGCACGGGCGCAGGCTTGTTCGAAAGCCGGGCCAAGGTTTCGGATCGATGAAACAGGGTCGCTCATTCGTTCGTTTTACGTTTATCCCTGACCCCTGTCACCCGGGGATTACGCATTGTCAAAGCGGAATGTCTTGAAGTTTTTCCAAGCTTGAGATTGCATAAGGCTATGCTATCGCGGAGGGTCGAGTGTCAGAACACAAAAAGACCAGAGGTGGATCAACCGCAAGGAGGATGCCCGGGGCGTCTGAAGACCTGTTTTTTCTGCCCTCTGTGATGGACACGTCCGCTGTTGAAGCCGCCTTGCCGGGGTTCTCTGTTGTTGTTGAACAGGACAGCGAGGCCAAACCTTTTTCATTGCTGGATTGCCATGATCAATCTTTGCGGGCCAAGGGTTGGATGCTGATCGAAATCGGTGATGCGTTGCAATTGCTGCAAAAGGAACAGCGCCCATTGTTCCAGAACTGCTCAGGCAAGGGGCGGTTCATTCAGGATCTGCCGAGCGGTGAAGTGCAGGCGGCGTTGCGTGATTTTCCAAAGCTCAGAGCCCTCATGCAGATTGGGGCCGGTAAGTTAGAAGAAAAAAACTTTGTTGTGCTGGATGAATTGCAAAAGACCCAGGTCAGAGGGGTGATCTGGTCAATGACTTCAACCTCGGGGCAGGCCACGCTTGTCCGGCTTCAGAGGTTGCGCGGGTACGAACGGACATATCAAAAGGTCAGTACAGCCTTTGCCGATCTGCCAGACTGCGCGAAGGATGTTGAAGCGCTGTATGCCGGGTTGTTTCCTGGCATGGAGACCTATCGCGCCAAGCCCGATATCCAATTGGGAAGAGCGGAACCGTCCATCGAAGTTGCAGCAGATATTATTCACACATATCTGATGGTTGCCCGGCAAAACGAAAGCGGTATGGTTGCCGATATTGATACAGAGTTTTTGCACGATTACCGTGTCTCGCTACGTAAGATCCGGTCTGTGATCAGCCTGTTCAAAGGCGTCTTTTCCGAAGATCAAACCGTCGAGCTTAAGCGGGTGTTTTCCGACCTCATGGCACCGACCGGGCGCATGCGTGATCTGGATGTGTATCTTTTGGAAAAAGATATGTATTTCAATCTCATACCAGAGCATCTTCATTTTGGTTTGCAAGCGATGTTCGACCGGTTCCAGTCAGAGCGCGGGCAAGAATTGTCGCGCTTGTCTCGCAGATTGCGCAGCAAAGCCTATGCCACCTCGATGAAGCATTTGATCGAAACGTTCGACGGCATCGGTCAACTGCAACCCGGGCCAAATGCGGATCGGGGCGCGTACGACTATGCCTGCGCGCTGATCTGGAAACGCTATCGCAAGGTATGCAAAATCGCACGCGGCATCACCGATGACACCCCGGACGAAACGGTTCATAACCTGCGCATCGACTGTAAGAAACTGCGCTATCTGATGGAATTCTTTGCACCTCTCTTTGACGCAAAGGGATTTAAATTGATCCTCAAGCCTTTGAAAAAGCTTCAGGATAATCTGGGTCTTTTTAATGACTATTCCGTCCAGCAAGAGGCTTTGCTGACCTTTGTCTCTCAGCAAAGCAACACGCAGGGCCGTGTGGACGCCCAGGTTGGCCTGGCCGTTGGTGGATTGATTGCCGTGCTGGATCAGCGCCAAAAATCCGAACGCAGCCGTGTGATCG
Organism: Ruegeria sp. HKCCD7296; assembly: GCF_013110775.1. NCBI lineage: Bacteria > Pseudomonadati > Pseudomonadota > Alphaproteobacteria > Rhodobacterales > Roseobacteraceae > Ruegeria > Ruegeria sp. HKCCD7296. Next base: position 273,168 of record NZ_WVRF01000002.1, on the reverse strand, counting down.
CCAGTTTCCAACACTTTGACAGCCCCGAAACCCGAAATCTGTTCCGCAGTTTGTTTCACGACAAAGAGGAGTGAGGAATGAAGATCATTGCCTGTTACAGCAACAAGGGCGGTGTCGGCAAAACCGCGACCTCGGTGAACCTGGCTCATGCATATGCACAGGCAGGCAAGCAGGTTTTGCTGTGTGATCTAGACCCTCAGGGCGCGTCGGGTTTTTATTTTCGCGTGAAGCCGTCCAAAAAGTTGACGGACGCGCGGTTTTTCGAGGACGTGGAACGGTTTACCAAAGCGATCCGGGCCAGCGATTTCGAAGGATTGGACGTGTTGCCCGCAAATCTGACCTTCCGCGATTTCGATGTTTTCTTGTCCCGAATGCGCAACAAGCGCTCACGCTTGAAAAAGGCGCTGGTGTCCGCCGGCAGCGATTATGACGTGGTCCTTCTGGATTGTCCGCCGAACTTTTCCACCCTGTCTGAAAACATCTTCAAGGCGGCAGATGAAATCGTTGTTCCCGTCATCCCCACGACTCTGTCCGAGCGAACGTTTGATCAATTGGTACGCTTTTTCGACGAACACAAGCTGCGCAAGAAGAAGTTGCGTGCGTTCTTTTCGATGGTGCAGAAACGAAAGGTTTTACATCAGGAGACAATGGCCTCGATGCGCAAGCTATATCCTAAACGGTTTTTGCAAACGGCGGTTCCATTTGCTGCGGATATTGAAAAGATGGGTCAGCATCGAGCGCCCGTCAGCACCTATGCCGGGCGCAGTGCAGCCTGTGTGGCCTATCGGGCGCTGTTCGACGAACTGGAAAACGGAGTGGTTTCAACCCAATGAGCAAAGAAATCGAGCGCAAGTTTCTGGTGGCAGCCGCGCCGGACCTGAGCAACGCGCAGAAATCCGTTGTGCGACAGGGTTACTTGACCGCGCCTGACGACTCGACTGAGTTGCGGTTGAGGCAGAAGGACGATGCGTTTTTCCTGACACTGAAAGGCGGCGGTGGTCTGGTCCGTGTTGAGCGCGAGGCACAAATCACAGCGGAACAGTTTGAAACCTTCTGGCCCGAAACAGAAGGCCGCCGTGTCGAGAAAGAGCGTTACACCGGGCGTTTGCCGGATGGGCTCATGTTCGAGCTGGATATTTTTTCCGGTGATCTGGCGCCGTTACGCCTGGTTGAGGTCGAATTCGACTCGGAGGATGATGCCGAAGCTTTTGTACCACCTGATTGGTTCGGGGCGGATGTAACAGAAGACAAACGCTTTAAGAACAAGACGATGGCAACAAACGGTATCCCGATTTAGGGATTCTGCGCCAGATAGATCGTCGCCTTCAGCCCAGGATCACAATTTTGGGCTGCAAACCTTCCGCCATGCATATGCGAAATCGCTGCGACCAATGCGAGACCCAGCCCGGCGTTTCGCTCCGTACGCGCAGGGTCAAGCGTTACGAAAGGCAGTTGCAGGCGATCCAGTTCTTCAGGTGGGACGCCCGGGCCTTGGTCGCGCACGTGCAGACATGCAAAACCGTTTTCGGTATCCAGCGAAATCGTGATGGTCGACTCCGCAGGCGCATATCGCATCGCGTTTTCAAGCAGGTTGGACAGGGCCTGTGACAATAGAGGGCGGTGCCCTTCGATTGGGGGGGCTGAGCCAGTCACCTCGAGTGTTATGCCCTGATCGGCAGCCACCGGGTCGTAAAGTTCGACAACATCGCCGACGAGGTGCTGCAAGTCGATGGTTTCAAACTGTTCGCGCCCAAGCCCGGCTTCGGCGCGCGAAATCTCGGTCAGCTGTGCCAGCACGCGCAGCACGTGGTCAATTTCTGCCGTAGCGCGGGCGACATCGACTTCTCGGTCCAGATCGGTTTTTCCCGGCTCTGACAGGGCTTCGACACGCTGGCGCAGGCGCGAGAGCGGAGATCGCAGGTCATGCGCTATGGAATTCGACGTGGTGCGCAGGTTGCTGATTAATTCCTCAATCCGATCCAGCATGTTGTTCAAAGTGCGCGAGACCTGGTCGAATTCGTCGCCGGTTCCGCGCAGGGGCATTCTTTTGGATAGATCGCCTGATACGATGTTTTCTGCTGTGCTAGCTATGTCCGAGAGGCGTGCAAAGACCAGGCGTGTAAACAGCCAGCCGGTAATCACGCTCAGTACAAAGGCAATCCCCAGCGCCAGTGCAACGGATCGGAACAAGACGCGGTCAAACTGCTGACGCGTGGCGGCGTCGCGCCCAACCAGAAGACGCTCTCCGCCGGGCAGGCGGATCGATGCAGCAGACACCGGGACAAGCTGGTCATTGTCGGCGCGGCGAAGCTCCAGATCGACCCAACCACTGCCTGCTGCAACATTGACAGGCCAGGATTTCAGGTTGCCCACCAGCTTGACCCCAAGCCGGTCGGTCAACAGGTAAAGCGCGTCGCGTTCAGAGGCGCTTGGCAGGCGACGTTCGATTGCGGTGATCAGCCCAAGCAGACCTCGCCGTTCATATTCATCCGCCAACCCGGTCAGCTCGGCCGAGACGACCGAGCGTGTCTCGGCTTCAATGCTTCGGTTTGCGGTGACGTACACCACGGCCAGTACCGACGCAGTCAGAAAGGTGCTGAGAAACATGCTGGTCGCGACCAGCCGTGTTCTGGAATTGTTTAGGGAAAGCCGAAGGTTATCCATCGGACATCATGTAACCCGCGCCGCGAACGGTTTCAATCAGGGGGGCATCGCCGCCTTCATCCAACTGCCGCCGCAGCTTTGAGATATGGACGTCGACAACATTTGTGTTTGGATCGAAGTGATAATCCCAAACGCCTTCAAGCAGCATGGTGCGCGACACCACACGGTTCTTACGGCGCAGAAAATATTCGAGGATCTGGAACTCGCGCGGGGTGAGGGTGATCTCGTGCCCGGCGCGAGTAACCTTGCGGGTCAACAGATCCATCTCAAGGTCTTTGCAGGTGAGTGTCGGTGTTTCTTCGGATTCCTGAGGACGACGCAGCAGAGCCTCGATGCGGGCGTGCAACTCCTGAAAGGAAAACGGTTTGACCAGGTAATCGTCTGCGCCCGAGCGCAGGCCCTTGACCCGTTCATCCACCGCGCTCATGGCTGTCAGCATCAGGACGGGTGTTTTCAAACCGGCTGCCCGCAGTGACTTGATCAAGGACAGCCCATCCAAGCCCGGCAGCATCCGGTCCAGTACAATGGCGTCAAACCCGCCATCTGTGGCGTGATACAACCCTTCGCGCCCATCTGCGGCGGTTTCGACCACATAGCCTTCTTCGCCGAACCCTTTGGCGATGAAGTCCCTGGTGTCAGCGTCATCTTCCACGATCAACAGGCGGCGGCTCATGGTCTGGCTCCTTTCTATCGGGATTTAAACACAATATTCAGGTGATGCACATGGAATTCGGGGGATCTTGCCGGGTGCTGGGCACGCACCCGGCAAGCCCGGCAGACAGTGGACAATTCTGATCTGCCGGGTGAGGCGCGCCGAAAATCCCCATCAAGCGGCGCGCCCGGTTTCCTGATCAGGCGAGTTCGACTGCGACGAAGATCTGACTACCGCCGCGATTGATCAGCACCAGAGCCGGATCGGTCTTTTCGCTGTCCAGCGCCGCCTTCAAAGCATCGGGTGTGAACGTCTCTTGGTTACCCAGTTTGACGATCACGTCACCACGCTGCAGACCGGCCTTTGCGGCGGGGCTATCGGGTTTCAGATCCGTGACGACAACACCGTCGACAGTCTCGGGAATGCCCGTCTCGGCACGGACCGTTTCAGTCAGCGGGGCTACAGTGACACCCAGTGTCGTACCTGCAACCTCAGCCTCGACCGGTGTATCAGGTTGGGCAGACGCCGCCTGATGCTGACCGACTGTCAGAGTCAGCGTTTCCTGCTTACCATCACGCAAAACCGTCAGAGTGCTGTCCGTGCCAACTTTGGTCGTGCCGACGAGAATGGGCAGGTCACTGCTTGAGTCTACGGCTTCATCGTTGAACGTCAGGATCACATCGCCTTGCTTCAGAACACCATCCGCCGGGCTGTCGGAAACAACATCGGACACCAGCGCGCCAGAGGAGGCATCGATACCCAAAGCGGCAGCAAGTTGTGGGCTGACGTTTTGGATCGAAACGCCCAACCAGCCACGGCTGACCTGGCCATCGTCACGCAGGTCGGCTGCGATATGCTGGACGATATTCGAAGTCACGGCAAAGCCCAATCCAACGGATCCACCGCTGGGCGAATAAATGGCTGAATTCACGCCAATAACTTCGCCTTCCATATTGAACAGGGGGCCGCCCGAGTTGCCCTTGTTGATCGCAGCATCGGTTTGAATGAACTCTGCATAGGGGCCTTCAGAGATGTTGCGACCTTTTGCCGAGACGATGCCGGTGGTCACTGTGGAGCTGAGGCCAAAGGGATTGCCGATGGCCACGACGTCTTCGCCGACACGGATGACATCGCTGTCGCCCAGTTCAACGGCCTGAAGCGCGGTGTCCGGGTCGATTTTCAAAACGGCGATGTCGGTCAGCGGGTCGGTGCCGACCACCTCGGCTTCATAGCTGCGATCATCACTCAGCCGAACGGTAACGGTAGAGGCGTTGTCTACGACATGATGATTGGTGACGATATATCCCGCCTCATCCAGCACAAAGCCCGAGCCCAAGCCCTGTGCCGGACCGCGCTGGGGTGCATTGAAACCTTCGGGCGCACCAAATCGCTTGAAGAACTCGCCAAACGGGTGCCCGTCAAAGTCGAAGTTTTGCCCAGGCGCTGCGCTAGGTACATTGTCCTGCTCCGCGATGATGGTCACCACCGAAGGGGAAACGGTTTCAACCAGATCAGCCAGTGCCTCGTCCGCCACGGACGGAATGGCTGTTGTCGCCAACAGCGCGGCCCCTAGGGCGCTGATGCCCATCCAGTTGGAGGTTCGGGGAAGTAAAAGCGATGATTTGCGGATGCTCATTTCTGTCTCCTGTATGTGTCGCGCAGATTCGACTGCGCGTTAAAGCAAGAGATGCAGCACCAGGATTGGTCTTTCCTGAGGGATACGTGAAGAAATCTTAATTTCGCCACAAAGGCGATGTTCTGTGACGGTCGACGTCAGACTGGATTCGTCGAAATTGACGGGTCGGAGTCGTGCGAATCGGAGGATTGTTGCTGAAATCGACGTCAAACTCTCAAAACCGTTGAATTATTTTTGTTTTGTTGACAATGATTGGTCAGCAGGATGGGGAAAATAGCTGCTCCCTCAATGGTTGTGTGTTTGAAGGCTGCTGGTCGGCCTTGACACCAAAAATGTAACGTGTGCGAGGTGAAATCGCGAATAAGTTTGCGCATAATCTCGAATCGTTATCTTGTGCATAAATTTGAAATCGCCCTAGGGTTGATCGTCGTAAATGGCGTTGTTGCCCAAAAACCATTCAGAGTTGAGCCAAGTTAACCATTCCCTCCAATTTTACATTGTTTTGAACGATCAGATCAGTGAGGATGAACATGCCCAAGCGAGGGGGAGCCAAAAGCGCTAGGGGGCGCTGCTGGTTCACTCGATCACCGAGAGTTTTAGCGGCGTGTTAACGAGGGGGTCTTGTTTAGGTTTGGCGGCTATTTAGTCAGCGTGCTTTGACGGCGCACTGGCCGGACTTTTGGGATTGAGAAAAGTGGTAGTCCTGTTTTGGGCAACGGCCCGGTCTTAACAGACCGGGCCGAGTTTATTCCGGGGCACGGTTTTTTTTCCAAACGTCCCAGTCTTGGGGTGTATCCAAGTCCAGCAACGCATTTCGGTCGGGCAGGCGGTGCAGGTACACTTTTTGTGCATGTGCCTGGACCACCTTTTGCGCGCCTTCATCGCCCCGTAGGCCCGAGAGTTGATCAAAGAGCGATTGGTCAAAGACGACTGGATGGCCCGGCTTGCCATTTGCAGTGGCCCCACGCCAGATGAGGTTTTCCGGGTGGGCATCGCGTGCCTGTAAAACCGCGCGCAGATCGACCTGAGTCAGGTTAGGCAGATCTGCGAGCAATACCATGACAGCTTCTGCACCCGGCGGAACATGTCGCATCGCCGCCCGTAAGCTTGCATTCATTCCCTCTGCGGCTTCAGCGACCGGCACCGGAAGAACGTCCAAACCCTTTAGCGCCTCATATCGAGGATGCGGTTTTGGGGGCAGGGCGACTAATACGGGACCTACAGCTCGCGCCGTGCGTGCGGATCGCTTCAGCAGCGGGGTGTCGTCGATTGGTTGCATCAACTTGTCCACGCCGCCCATGCGGCTGGATTGACCGGCGGCCAGCAGTATGATGGGAACATTTGTCATGCAACCACCATGCCGCTGGTTAAACGCAGTGTCATCCCCTCATGCGTGCCCCGTCCGGATCGAACAAGGGCGTCGAGATCACCCGGGCCTTACGCATCTGCCCCAGGATTTCGATTTCGACCTCAAGCCCGTCTGACACACGCTCAGAAGGCAAGAACCCCATCGCAATGGATTTCTGCGCGAAGTGAGAAAAGCCACCCGACGTGCAGAAGCCAACCACCGAACCGTCCAGCCAGATCGGCTCATAGGCGTTGACGTCTGCATCTTGTGCATCGACTTCAAACGCAACCAATGTGCGGGCGCTTCCGTCCGCGCGGTCTGCCTCGGCGGCGGCGCGGCCGATAAAGTCGCTGTTCTTGCGGAAGGAGATGAAGCGGTCCAACCCGGTTTCCGCAGCGGTGTAATCAGGCGAGAACTCTCGCATCCACGAGCCAAAAAACTTGTCCAACCTCAGGCTCATCATCGCGCGCATCCCAAAGGGAACCATGCCATGTGTTTGCCCGGCTTCCCACAATGCCCACCAGAGTTGACGCTGGGCTATCGGATCGCAGTAAATCTCGTACCCGAGATCGCCGGTATAGCTGATACGTTGAACGATACAATCGGTCATGCCAACGGTCATACGGCGGACATCGAGGAACTGGAAATCACTCAGATCGTCACGCGTGCAGACGGCCAGCACCTGTGTTGCCTTGGGGCCTGCGATCTGAAACCCGTTCAAGCGGTCGCTGATGTTCTCGATGGATACGCCTTCCTGCACATTTTGTAAGAACCAGCGCATGTGGAACGCTTGGCTGCCGTATGAGGCCGTAAGTCGAAACTCGTTTTCGCTCAGACACGACACGGTGAAATCGCCGATCAATTTGCCTTTGGGCGAGAGCATCGGTGTCAGGGACAGGCGGCCGGGTTTTGGCATACGTCCAGCCATGATCCGGTCCAGCCAATCCCGCGCCGCTGGTCCGGTGATCCGGTATTTGCCAAAGTTGTGGACTTCGTTGATACCAACATTCTCGCGCACGGCACGCACTTCGCGACCTGTCGCATCGAACGCGTCGGACCGTCGGAACGATGGGGTCTCGAACCCCGGCTCCTCTCCTTGGGCAAAGTAGTTGGCGACTTCGAGCCCGTATTGCTGGCCCCAAACCGCGCCCAGATCACTGAAGATGTCGTACATCGGCGTTGTGCGGTTGGGACGCGCTGCGGGCAGTTCCTCGTTCGGGTAGGCGACGCTGAAGCGTTTCTGATAGTTCTCGATCACTTTGGGGCGGGTATAACCGGGGCTGATCCAGTCGCCGAACCGGGCCACGTCCATGGCAAACACGTCGCGTTCGGGCTCGCCTTCGATCATCCATTGCGCCAGCGTCAGGCCAACACCGCCGCCCTGGCTGAACCCGGCCATCACGCCACAAGCCGACCAGTAGTTGCGCATTCCGGGAACCGGCCCGACCAGGGGGTTTCCGTCGGGTGCGAAGGTGAACGGCCCGTGGATTACAGACTTCACACCAGCTTCGGCGAGAACTGGGAAACGTTTGTAGGCAAATTCGATGCTGTCGGTGATCTTGTCATAGTCATCAGGCAGCAGTTCATGGCCGAACTCCCAAGGTGTTCCATCGACGGCCCAGGGTTTACAGGGTTGCTCGTAAAACCCGATGCAAAGGCCGCGCCCTTCCTGCCGGAGATAGCTTTCGCCCGCCGGGTCCATCACATGGGGATGCTCGCCACCGGCGTCGATGATCGCCTCGATCTGAGGGATCGAGTCCGTGACAAGATATTGGTGTTCCATCGGGTGCAGAGGGAAGTAGATACCCGCCATCGCGCCCACCTCGCGCGCCCAGAGACCGCCTGCATTGACCACATGCTCCGTGTGAATCGTCCCCTTGTCGGTCACCACATCCCATGTGCCATCCGGGCGCTGGTTGGTTTCTCGCACCATGCAATGGGTTTCGATCGTGGCCCCACCCATCCGCGCCGCCTTGGCGTAGGCATGTGTGGTGCCCGAGGGGTCAAGATGCCCATCGAGAGGGTCGTAGAGCGCGCCGATGATGCCATCGGTATTGGTGATCGGGGCGATATTTTTGATCTCGTCCGGCCCGACGATTTCTGTTTCCAACCCCATGAAACGGTGCTTGGCGCGCTCGGCCAGCAGCATGTCAAAACGGTCCTGATTGTCGGCCAGGGTCACGCCGCCGACGTGGTGCAACCCGCAGAACATGCCTGTGATTTCTTCCAGCTCTTTATACAGTCGGATGGTATAGCCCTGCAGCGCGGCCATATTGGTGTCGCCGTTGAGGGTGTGAAACCCGCCCGCCGCGTGCCAGGTCGATCCGCTGGTTAACTCGGAGCGTTCCAGCAGCATGACATCCGACCAGCCCAGCTTGGTCAGGTGATACAGGACTGAACAACCGACGACACCGCCGCCAATGACCACCACGCGGGTTTGCAGTTTCATAAAGACCTCCGATTGATTTCCGCCAGTGTGCGCAGGGCGCTACTGAGCGCAATGCCAAACGCGACAAAACTTGTCGTGGAAGTCATTCGCAAGGCTGGATAAACGCACCCAAGGTCGGTCACGCGCCCGTTACAGAATCAATCTAAAGGCGCTGCGACTGCACCTTCGTGAGACTCTCAGTTAGGAAATGAAATGAGTAAATTCGAACTCAACCCCCAAGCGTTGAGCCGCCGTGAGTTCATGGCGAAATCTGCGGCCCTGGGCCTGAGCGCGGCTGTAGCCAGCACCATTTGGGCTGAATCCGGGCTGGCGGATACGCCCAAGAAAGGGGGGCACTTTGTTCTGGGTCTGAAAGGAGGAGAAAGCACCAACACTCTGGACCCGGCCCTGTCGACGTCGCACGTGACTGCGAAGGCTTTGCGCGCCTTTGGTAACACTTTGACGATTGTCACCGCAGATGGCGACATTGCCCCCAGCATTGCTGAAAGCTGGGAAGCGTCCGGGGATGGCAAGGTTTGGACTTTCCGCATTCGCAAGGGAGTAGAGTTCCACAATGGAAAGACCTTGACGCCAGAGGATGTTCAACAGACGTTGGCGCGTCACTCGAACGAGGATGCTCAATCCGGTGCGTTAGGGATCATGCGTGGGATCGAGGATATCCGGGTCGACGGTGACTATGTGGTCGTCACCTTAACCACCCCAAATGCGGACCTGCCGTATCTGATGTCGGATTACCACCTGGTCATGCAACCGGGTGGCGGCATGGACAATCCGGCCGAAGGCATTTCGACCGGGGCATACAAGGTCGTCGCGGACGAACCGGGCGTACGCTATGGGTTCGAAAAATTCGCCAACCACTGGGATGACAGCGTCGGCCATTATGACAGCCACGAGATTCTGGTTCTGAATGATGACACCGCTCGTTCGGCGGCTTTGCAGTCAGGTCAGGTTCACGCGATGAACATCGTCCCACCACGGACCGCGAAACTGTTCGGGCGCGCGCCTGGCATCAACATCAACGCCACATCGGGCCGCGGGCACTACATCTTTGTTATGCATTGCGACACCGCTCCGTTCGACAACAAAGACCTGCGTCTGGCGCTGAAATACGCGATCAATCGCGAACAGATGGTCGAGAATGTGCTGCGCGGCTACGGCTCGGCCGGGAACGATATACCGATCAATGAAGCCTATCCTTTGTTCGATGATACGATGGAACAGCGCGCTTTTGATCTGGCCAAGGCTTCCGAGCACTACAAAGCGTCGGGCCATGATGGCTCGCCCATCGTGTTGCATGTTTCGGATGCCGCCTTTGCGGGCGCCGTAGACGCCGCGCAACTGTTCCAACTGTCAGCGCAAGAGGCGGGCATCCCGCTGGAGATTCAGCGTGAGCCCGCAGATGGGTACTGGTCCGAAGTGTGGAACAACAAGCCGTTCTGCGCGTCCTATTGGGGTGGTCGCCCGGTGCAGGATCAGATGTGGTCGGTTGGTTATCTTTCCACTGCCGACTGGAACGATACGCGTTTCAAAAACGAACAGTTCGACGCGTTGCTCTTGAAGGCGCGTTCCGAGTTGGACGAGACCAAGCGCAAAGAGCTCTATGGTCAGATGGCCCGGATCGTCTGGGAAGAAGGTGGTCTGATCAACCCGATGTTCAACCAGTTCATCGATGGCTACTCGGATAAGGTGACCGGCTGGGGCGCGCACGCCAATGGCGACCTTATGGACGGCTATGTCGCCAGCCGTACCTGGTTCGCCTGAGGTAGAGATTGCGACCGGTGCCCTGATTTGGGGCACCGGTTTTCGCGACGCCTTACAGCGGGCGGACTTTCAAAGCGGTGATACGATTGCCTTCGCGATCGGTCACTTCGAAGCGGAACCCGTGGAACGAAAACACCTGACCCACGACGGGGATCATTTGTGCTTCGTGTATGACCAGCCCAGCAAGTGTATTGGCCTCTTCATCCGGCAGTGACCAGTCCAGCGCCCGGTTGGCATCACGGATGGTCATTGCGCCTTCGACAAGGTACTGCCCGTCTTCGGTGCGGGTGACAGGCACTTCTTCATCAATGTCAAATTCGTCTGCGATTTCGCCTACGATCTCTTCCAGAATGTCTTCCAGCGTGATCAGTCCGCGCAAAGATCCGTATTCGTCGACCACCAGTGCAAAATGGCTGTGCATCCGCAGGAATTCACGCATCTGGTCGTCCAGAGTGGTGGTTTCCGGCACGAAATAGGGGTCATTGGCAACTTTACCGATATCAAAGCTGGCCAGACGGTCAGTGCCGCCATCGCTGCCACCGGCTTGCGCATACATCGCTCGGAAAAGGTCTTTGGCATGCACAACACCCACAATGTTTTCCGGCTCATCCCGAAAGACGGGAAGGCGCGTATGCGGGCTTTCCAGACATTGCTTAAGGATCGCTTCGGGCGCGGCGTCGGCGTCAATCATCTCGATATTCGAGCGGTGCAACATGATCTCTTCCACCGCGCGGTCACCCAAATCCAGTGCGCCCAGAATACGGTCGCGGTCTTCCTTTTCTACCACGCCTTCGGAATGGCCCAGTTGCAGGGCGCCGGCAATTTCTTCACGAACAGCCAGAATGTTGCTGTCGGGGTCGATCTGCACCCCAAACAGGCGCAAGACACCGCGCACCAGCAATCGCACAGCGGCAACGATGGGCGAAAACACCGTCACAACCACGCTGATGATTGGTGCAACCGCAGAAGCAGCTTTTTCAGAATTGGTGATGGCGTAGGTCTTCGGCAGCACTTCGGCAAAGATCAAAACCAGCAATGTCATCACCAGTGTCGCCAAGGCCACGCCGCTTTCGCCGAACAAGCGTGTGAACAACGCCGTCGCCAGCGACGCCGCCAAAATGTTGACCAGGTTATTGCCCAGTAGAACCGATCCGATCAGACGTTCGTTGTCATCGGTGATCTCGAGCGCCTTTTTTGCCCCGCGTGATCCTTTGTCGGCCTGCGCCCTGAGTTTTCCGCGAGAAGAGGCCGTAAGCGCTGTTTCCGAGCCAGAAAAGAAGCCGGACAAGACGAGCAAAAGGAGGATAGCACCAGAGGTAAACCAGAAAGTGCTGTCGATCAGAGAAGGTGAGGGTTCCATAGGTCCTTGAGAGCTAGAGTTCTGCATCCGTTATGGGGATGCGACCCCGCCGGATCAAGGGCTTAGCCCTCGTCTTTCTTGGGGTCTTTGCTCAGCGGGTGATGCTGCAACACCAGTTCCGCCAGACGTTCGTCCAGAACATGGGTGTAAATCTCGGTTGTTGCGACGTCGGCGTGACCCAACAGGGTCTGGATCGAACGCAGATCAGCGCCATTTGCCAGAAGATGCGTGGCAAAGGCATGTCGCAACGTGTGCGGCGTAACCTTTTCGGGTGAAACACCACCGTGCACGGCCAGTTCCTTGACCAGCAGAAAGAACCTGTGTCGCGTCAGATGGCCCGATTTCCCGCGCGACGGGAACAAAAAGCGGGACCTTTGGCCACCTTTCTCAACGGTCTGCTCTTCGGCTTCATCCCGTTCGGTCAGCCAATCGGCCAATGCATTCCGCGCAGGTGGGGACAATGGCACCATGCGTTCCTTGCCACCTTTGCCCAGCACCAGCAGCATACGCGGATCGCCGCGCGCCGAGGAAACGGGCAGGGACACAAGTTCGGTCACGCGCATTCCCGTGGCGTAAAGCAGTTCCATCAGGCAAGTGTTACGCAACCGGTCCGACTGGGTGCGTCCGGTTTGGCGCGCTGCTTCAAGAAGGCGGTCCACCTCGGGCACACCCAAAGTTTTGGGAAGACGTTTCTGTCGCCCGGGACCTTTGATCTGAATGGCCGGGTTCACATCGTGCCAACCTTCCTCGAAGGCAAATCGATAGAGTTGTTTGATGGCCGAAAGACGTCGCGCTCGGGTGGAACGGGACAAGCCCTGCGCATCGCAGTCGATTAGGTAGGCTTCGATTTGGTCGCGGTCGGCCTGTTCAAACCCTGTGGCTCGGTGCTCCAGCCACGCGGCAAGATCTTTCAGATCACGCCCATAAGCCAGCAACGTGTTTGTCGCCGCGCCAAGTTCAGCCGCCTGCGCTTGCAGGAAGGTTGAGATCCATAGCTCGTTGGATGCTGGGCCGCCCATGGTCACCGCTCTTGCAGGATCAGCAGCGTCAGCGCGGCACGGCGGGCCGTGTCCTCAAGCCCCACCTTTCGGAAGGTTGCGATTGCTCCGGCCAGATCCACCAGATTGCCGCGCGCGCCATGGGCAAACAGTTGCATCGCTTCCAAAATGGCTTCGCCCAACTGACCGTTGGCTAACAACGCGTCGATGTCGCTGGGCACAGGTGCCAACCACTCGAATCCCTGCGCGACGGCATCTGCCAAGGGGGAAGGGGAAACAGCGCGTCCGGGATCGCCTTGCGCAAGTGCCGCAAGGAACAATGTGTCGGTCCCGTTGTTGGGCGTAGCAAGGGCTGCACGCTCATACATGTCGGACAACATGAGGATGCGCCAGCGCAGGTTTTCGGTGGCGGGCACCGGCAAAGTTACCTGCGACAAGCGCTCGGCAAAAAGGTCGGCAAAGGATACTTCAAGTCCCACGCTGCGCATCTGTTGCCAGACTGTAGGCAGAGTCTTTCCGATGGCGTCGGCATTGCCCGTATTCAGCGCGCTTTCAAATTGTTGGATGGCTGCGACACGATCCCAGACTGCGCCAGAAGCAGCGGGATCACGTTCGGTATACAGGCCCAAGAGCTGATTTGGGGTCAAAGCACCGATCCGCGTCAACCGTTCTGCGGCTTCGATCTGAGCCTTCCAGCCCGCGACGTCCCGCAGATCTGCATTGGCAAAAGCACGCGGCAAAGGGGCGGATGGCAGGCGTTCCCCGATGGCTTCGAACAGCCGGAAACTCAGCGGGTCCGGGTCTTCGGGCTGCGGCAAATAGGCTGCGCCCTCATAAAGCTCGGGGCTTAGAAACCGATCAAGAACAGCAAGGTCTTCGGGCGGCAGAAGTTCTAGTGCGTGCGCCGCTTCGAGTGTCAGCGCCGCAGACGCCCAATCCCCGCGACGTGCTTTGCAGAATATCTGCACCGCATAGTTCTGCGACAGATGAGGTTGGGCAATCAGGGCGGTGCAGCTGCGATCTTCGTCCCCGGTCAGCAGAGTTGCGTCAAACCAGCGTTGAAACCGCTCTTGGGTATCCGTCGGTCCTGCCAATTGCACAAGGGATTGTACAGGATCTGCTGCACCCAACTGCATCAGCCGATCCAGGCGGGCCAAAAGCAGCACCTCTTGCGCATCAGGCCCGGACGGGGCGCGGGATTCGGACAAGAGCAACGTGAACAGCAAGCGCTGCATGGCAGGATTGTCACGAACAGGGATTTTGGAGATCAACTCAGCCAGGCGAGCGTGGTCACTGCCTTTCCAAAGGTCGATCGGCAGTCCCGTAACGGTGGACGAAACAAGACCCAACGGCCGCGACAGAGCCTCAAGCGACGTCACCTCGATGTCCGGTAATGCGCCGTTTTGGGCGACCGGGGGCTCTAGCAGAACGGTTCCGGGAAGGTTTTCGGGCGGATTCGACAACCAATCGATGGCTGACAAAGGGTCCTGCGCCTGTGCCGATCCTGCCAGAAAGACGGCAAAAAGCGCCTGTTTAGTCGACATCCAGCACGACCGGTTCGCGGATTTCACTTTGGGGTGCTGAGAAATCCGCGCCAAAGAAAGGACCGACATAGGCATAAGCCACCAGCCCAATGAAACCCAGGCAAAGAACATATATCACGAATTTGATCAGACGGCCCATGGCCCCACGCTGCCTCAATTTTTGATTTTGGCCAAGTTATAACTGGCATTTTTCCTAAGATCACGTCATTCACAGAGAAATGAGCGAAATTAAGCATAACACGCACATCGCAGACGCACAGGGCAGGTTTGATCTGCACAAAACCGTGGTTTTGGTCGGGATGATGGGGGCAGGCAAGACTGCTGTGGGCCGCGCTTTGGCGGCGCGCTTGGGCGTTCCGTTTCTGGACAGCGACGCCGAGATCGAATCAGCGGCCAACATGACCATCCCGGAAATTTTCGAACGGGACGGAGAACCGTTTTTTCGGGCAAAGGAAGCGCAGGTTATCGGCCGCTTGCTGGAAGAGAAGAAGGGTGTCCTGTCCACTGGCGGCGGGGCATTTCTGCAACCGGGAAACCGGCGAACGATCAGCCAGCAGGGCGCCTCGGTATGGCTACGGGCTGACCTGAACGTGTTGTGGAACCGGGTGCGCCACAAGGACACGCGCCCGTTGCTTCGAACCGCAGATCCGTATGCGACATTAAAAGCCCTCTACGAGGCGCGCGTACCGGTTTACGCCGAGGCGGATTTGACGGTCGAGTCCGATGGCGAAACCTCGATCGAGAATATGGTGGACAGGGTTGTCGCAGCGTTGCTGGCGCGCCCCGATGTTTTGGAACAGAAGTAATGCATCAAACAGTACATGTGGATCTGGGCGACCGTTCGTATGATGTCGAGATCGGCCCGGATCTTCTGGCGCGGGCAGGAGAGTGGATTTCCCCACTATTGCCGCGCCCCAAAGTGGCCGTCCTGACCGATGAGAACGTGGCTGAGTTGCACTTGGACGCTCTGCGTGCGGGTCTCAACGCCGCCGGTGTCGAGATGACTGCCTTGGCCTTGCCTGCGGGCGAGGCCACCAAAAGCTGGCCACATTTTGAACGCGCGGTTGAATGGCTGCTGGCAGAGAAAGTCGAGCGCCGGGATGTGGTTGTGGCTTTGGGTGGTGGGGTCATTGGTGATCTTGCAGGTTTTGCTGCGGCTGTCCTGCGCCGCGGGGTCAGGTTTGTGCAGATCCCTACCTCGCTGCTGGCGCAAGTTGACAGCTCGGTTGGCGGCAAAACCGGGATCAATGCGCCTCAGGGAAAAAACCTGATTGGGGCGTTCCATCAACCATCGCTGGTTTTGGCCGATACCTCGGTCCTGGGAACCATGACCCAGAGGGATTTTCTGTCGGGCTATGGCGAGGTCGTGAAATACGGTCTGCTGGGTGACGCGGAATTCTTTGAATGGCTCGAGCAAAACGGCCCAAGCGTGTCCGCCGGAGACATGGCGGCACGCGTGCGGGCCGTCACCCGTTCAGTGCAGATGAAAGCCGATATCGTTGCACGGGATGAAACCGAACAGGGTGATCGTGCTTTGCTGAACTTGGGGCATACGTTCTGCCACGCGCTTGAGGCGGCAACAGGGTATTCCGACCGGTTGCTGCATGGCGAAGGCGTCGCCATCGGCTGTGCGCTTGCGTTTGAACTGTCCTCGCGTCTTGGCCTGTGTTCGCAGGAAGACCCAAGCCGGGTGCGGGCGCATCTACGCGCGATGGGGATGAAAACCGATCTTGCTGATATTCCTGGAGACCTTCCAAGTGCCAACGCGCTGGTGGAACTGATGGGGCAGGACAAGAAGGTTGTGGATGGGCAATTGCGCTTCATCCTCGCGCGCGGCCTCGGTCAGGCTTTTGTTACGTCTGATGTTCCGAAAGACGCCGTTCTCTCAGTCCTGTCAGACGCTTTGGCGGCGGCGTGAAACAGGGTCCTAGCGGCCCTGAATCACCATGAGTTCACCGATATTCTCACGCGTGATATAGCCCACCATGCGCCCGCCATGGGTGACAACAGCGATGGCCGGAGCGCCTTTGTGAAGATGCTCCAGCACCTCTTCTAGCCCAGTGGTCAGGGCGACTGAGGGAATATCGGCATCCATCACCGAAAGCGCAGAGGTTGATCGGGGCTGATCGCTGGCCAGAGCGGCGAACAGGCGATCCCGGGTTACGAAACCCAGCAGGCCACGATCATCCTCCAGGACAGGAAATTCGTGCTGTGTCGTATGAATGACGGCTTGCGCCGCCGTGCTGAGCGTGTCGCTGGGGGATAAGGCGTGAAACTCGGTGATCATCGCGTCCCGGGCCAAGACGCGGCGGGCGGCGGACCGCAATGCAACATCCTGGCTTTCTGCGTTGGCTGCGATGAAAACGAACACCGCAATCAGGACAAGGATGGGGTTTGCGGTGCTAAGACCAAGAAAGCCAAGGCCGATGGCGACGATCTGGCCGCCTATTGCGGCCAAACGCGTTGCTTTGACCCGGTCCATGCGCAAGCACAGCAGGGCCCTGAACACCCGCCCTCCGTCCATGGGAAAGGCGGGGATCATATTGAATGCGGCCAGCAGCAGGTTGATATAGGCCAACCTGTCCATCAACCCGGTACCGGGCGAGTCGATCTGCGCAAAGGTTTCAAATGGCGTCCCTGCGCCAAGGGCAACAAGTACGATCCAGATGACAATATTCACAGCAGGGCCCGCAAGCGCCACATAGACCTCTTGCATGGGTTTTTCCGGCATGCGTTCCAGCCGAGCCAGTCCACCGATTGGCAGCAGCGTTATGTCAGGAGTTTTGATACCATAGCGCCGGGCCATGAGGGCATGGCCAAATTCATGCGCAACCACACAGGCAAAAAGCGCCAGAACAAAAATAAGGTTGTCTATGGCGGCGGGCAGACCGCCCGCGGAATAGGCTGCAAAGCCGACCCATGCTAAAAGCAAAAGAAAAGTGACATGGACCCTCAGTTCGGAACCGAGCAACCGGCCGAGAGAGAAGGACCATGTCATGTCGTGTCTCCGTTTCGATTAGAACGGAATCTCGTCGTCGTCGATTCCACCTGATGCAGGCGCTGGTGAGCTGGACGGGCCACCGTAAGGGTCGCCGTAACCGCCACCAGCTTGGCCGCCGCCATAACCACCGACACTTCCGCCGCCACCTTCGCCACGGCTGTCCAGAAGGGTCAGTTCACCTCGATAGGGGCGCAGGACAACTTCGGTGGAATAACGATCCTGACCGGATTGATCCTGCCACTTGCGGGTTTCCAGCTGACCTTCGATGTAGACCTTGCTGCCCTTGCGCAAATATTGCTCGGCAATGCGGGCCAAAGGTTCTGAGAAGATGGCAACCGAATGCCATTCTGTACGTTCGCGACGCTCGCCTGTGTTGCGGTCTTTCCAGTTTTCCGAGGTGGCAATGCGCAGATTGCACACTTTGCCGCCGTTCTGAAACGACCGAACCTCGGGGTCGCGGCCAAGATTACCTACCAGAATGACCTTGTTGACTGAACCCGCCATGTAATTCCTCGTTCTGTTTCGCGTATATGCACCGAATCCGGCGCGGCTTGTTTCGTGAGACCCTATACGGCCTGCATCGTGGTTGAAACACAGTTGATACAACAGTGTTCAACAAGAGTCTTACTTTGATGTTTACCAAGCTTTCATTTTTGTCGGGAATACCTATACTCCGACTGGTTTCTGATCGAGCAGGATTGGCATTGATGCGTTCTTGGGTTGCTGGGTTTACTGTTGTCTGCCTTGTGCTGGCTGTTGCGCCCGTGCAGGCGCAAACGCTGTCCACCAAAAGCCGTAAGGATATTTTTCTGAAGCAATCCAAAGTTTTGGATTCACGCGCGGCCACTCAGTATCGGGATTCTGAGCGTCTCAAACCCAAAACGTCCCGCGCGCAGGTCAGCAAACGCTATACCGGAAAGTACCGGGGTCAGTATCTGGACCTGGCGAAGCAAGCTGCGAGGCTTCACAACATCCCCGAGGACTTGTTCCTGCGCCTTGTACAACAGGAAAGCGGATGGAATCCGCAGGCGAAATCTCACAAAGGCGCGCTGGGACTGGCGCAGCTGATGCCTCAGACCGCCGAGCTTTTGGGTGTAAATCCGCTCGATCCCAAACAAAACCTGGAAGGCGGGGCCAGATATCTGTCCTGGCAGTATCGCAAGTTCAAATCCTGGCCACTGGCTTTGGCTGCTTATAATGCGGGTCCCAAAGCGGTTGAAAAACATGGTGGTATTCCGCCGTATAAAGAAACGCAGAACTATGTGAAGGTCATCTGGGGCGGGTAAGCCCGGATGCTGCGACGCAGAGCGTCCAATTCTTGATTCCGTGCGGCTCGTCCAACTAACCTGAGAGGGTACCGCCCAGTAACTGGTGAGGCCCCTCATGCCTGTTGACCACCCGCAAATTCCCAAAGAAACACTGGCCAACTGGCAGCAACTGGTTGATCTGGTCGCCGAGTTGGCAGATGTGCCCGCGAGCCTGATCATGAAAACCGATGCGCCTGACCATGCGGTTCTGATCACCTCGGATCATCCCGAAAACCCCTATCCGGTCGGATTGACTTTCCAGCTGAATCCCAAACTCTATTGTCAGGGCGTTCTGCAGCGGGACGGAGAGCTGGTGGTCGAGGATGCCACCTGTGACCCGGTCTGGTCGGACAATGACGATCTGGAACACGGCATGACGTTTTACATCGGTCTGCCGCTGAAATGGCCCGATGGATCCGTGTTCGGAACAATCTGCGTTCTAGATCGCAAACAAAACCGCCGGGCATTGCTGTTCCGCGAAGGGCTGACGCAGTTTGCGCGCATGGTCGAGTCGGATTTGGCTTTGTTGCAAGAGGTTTATCTGCGCCGCGCGTTGGAAGAGAAACTGAATGAAACACTTGCGCAGCTTGAAACGCGGGTCTCGGATCGCACGCGTGAATTACAGGAAGCCAACACGGCGTTGCGCGTGTTGCTGTCTAGTCTTGAAGATGATCGCAAGAGCCGTGACATGGAGATTGTCGAACAGGTGCGTAGCCGGGTGCTGCCCTATCTGGGTAAGGTTCGAGCGCAGTTGGCAGGTGATGAGTCGCAGAGTGTTTACCTCGACCTGGTTGAGAATAACCTGAACGAGATCACGTCGTCGCTGTCCGACAAATTGACAGATGCGTTTGCGGCGATGACCCCGACCGAGATGGAAATTGCCCAGATGGTGATGTTTGGAAAGACTACCAAGGACATCGCAAAGGCGCTGTCGCGCGAGACTTCGACAATCGACTTTCACCGCAACAACATTCGCCGCAAATTAGGCCTTGATGGGCGCGACCAGAACCTGCGCAGCCATCTTCTCTCAATTTCGTGATGGTGGAATATGGGGATTGCCCCCATATTCCACCCCTAATTTTCCGGTCTGAGCCAACATTCTTTGGCTTGTTACCCTCTGTGATGGGGTGCGGGCAAATCGCACACGTCCAACAGAGAGGTACATTAAATGGATCGCAAAGATCTGAAACCGACCATCCTGAACGGGGACAAGGATCACCTGGCACCTGGGCTTTCACGTCGATCATTTTTTATGGCCGCAGGGGCTGCCGGCGTTGGTGCGACGGCTTCAGTACTGGGCGCAAAACCGGCTGAGGCGCAGTCTCAAGCCTGGTTGCAACCGGGAAACAATAACCACGTCATCGATCTGCAGGGATCGACCGGGCAGGCCAGCACCGGAACGGTAGGGATCGACTATTATGGTCATTGCGCCATCAAAATCACGTCACCCAACGGGGCGACCGTTCTGTTTGACCCGTGGCGCGATGATCCATCAGGGGCGTGGGGTTTGTGGTTCCGCAACGAGTTTCCTCAGATCCCGGTGGATATCACGTTGTCGACCCACGCGCATTTTGACCATGACGCCATCGAACGGCCAAGCTCGACCATGGTGCTGGACCGGATGGTTGGCAAATTTGAGTTCGCCGATCTCAAGATCACTGGTTTTGCAGACAAGCACGCCTGCGTTGCACCCGGGTGGTATGATTGGACCAATGCGCTGGCCGAGTTCGGGGCAGAAGCCTGTCCGCCGAACAATGTGGGTCACATGGATATGGTGGTCTATCTGGTGGAAACCGGTGGAATTCGCACGCTGATCTGGGGCGACAATCGTCACAACCCGCCGCAGGAGTTCTGGGATGCCATTGGACAGGTGGATGTTCTGACATTGCCGGTGGACGGATCGGAACATATTCTCAGCTTTGAGCAAGGCAATGATATCGTTTCTAAACTTAAGCCCAAGGTTATCATTCCCACCCATTACCTGAACGAAGTCACATCCTACACACTGACCACGTTGCAATCGGCTGACGATTGGGTGAAGGGGCAGCAAAGCTACAAAATGCTCGAAAGCGCCAGCTTGCAGCTAGAGGCCGGTGACGTTGCCGGAATGAACCAAGAGTTCATGCATTTCGGCAACAATGTCATGACAGGCTGAGGACAATCGGGGACACCACTCACGCATATTCCTAAGCGCCGCCTGTCTCCCCGCAAAACGTGGCGCTACCAGAAAGGGCCGGTCAATGACCGGCCCTTTCTAAGTCTTATTGGCAAGGTTACTCCGCGGCGACTTTGATCACCGGTTCCATCCGCGCCAGAATGTCTTCGGCCAGATGGCATTTCACCTGATGCCCATCTGCCAAGGTCTGCACCGGCGGAACATGTGACTCGCAACGCCCATCCGGCACTTCGGATTTCCAGCGGCATCGTGTCTGGAACGGGCAGCCCGGCGGCGGGTTCATGGCTGAGGGAATATCACCTTCAAGCACGATATGCTGCTTCTCGACCGAAGTATCGGCGATTGGAACAGCGCTCAAAAGAGCTTCGGTGTAGGGGTGATAGGGCGGGGCAAAAACCTGATCGGTCGTGCCCAATTCGACTACATGACCCAGATACATGACCATGACCCGGTCACTGAGATACCGCACGATGGACAGATCGTGGCTGATGAACAGCAAGGTGGTTTTATGCTCTCGTTGGATTTCCATCAGCAGGTCGGTCACAGCTGCCTGCACCGACACGTCCAGGGCCGAGACAGGCTCGTCCGCAACCACGATACGAGCATCACCCGCAAAGGCGCGCGCAATGCCCACGCGCTGTTTCTGACCACCGGACAACTGGCGCGGCATCCGATCCGCAAATGCACGCGGCAGCTTCACCAGATCCAGAAGCTCCAGCATCCGCTTCTTGCGCTCGGCCTCAGAGTTTCCAACCCCAAAAATCTCGAGCGCTCGAATGATCTGACGCCCGACGGTCATCGAGGGGTTCAATGTGTCAAACGGGTTCTGGAACACCATCTGAACTTCGCCAACCGTCTTGGCATCCCGTTCTTCGATGGGCACCTGTTCGATATTCCGATTGTCCAACAGGATTTGACCATCCGTGGCCGTTTCCAGCCCCATGAGCACCTTGGCAAAAGTAGATTTGCCGCAACCGGATTCACCCACGATGGCCAGCGTCTCGGATTCATGTGCTTCGAAACTGAGCGTTTCGTTGGCTTTCACAACTTTCGTCTCGCCGCCACCGAACAGAGCGTTTGCCGCAACCTCATAGTATTTCTTGAGGTTGTCCATTTTCAAAACAGTCCGCCCGATTTCGCCTTTCTCTTTCTGTTCGCCTACCGTGATCGGTGCGTTCCAGTCGATCTCTTGGAATTTCAGACAGCGCGTATGGTGCCGGTCATTTCCTGGCACAGCCTCCATCAGAATGTCTTTTGCGTCGCAGCGCCCCTCTTCGAAGTAGTCGCAACGCGGACCAAAGTTACACCCCGGAGGCCGCTCATGGGGTAGGGGGAAGTTGCCGGGGATGGCCACCAGCGGACGCGAATTCTTGTCGGCCCCCGGCAGCGGGATCGACCGGAACAACGCCTGTGTATAAGGATGCTGCATCTCGTCGAACACATCCTTGATCGAGCCACGTTCGACCGCTTCGCCCGAATACATCACACACAGCCGGTCGCAGGTTTCCAGAACCAGCCCGAGATTGTGCGAAATGAACAGCATAGAGGTGCCGTATTTCTTGCCCAGATCCTTGACCAGCTCAACAACGGCGGCTTCGACTGTCACGTCCAAAGCGGTTGTTGGCTCATCCAGGATCAGCAGCGCCGGTTTCGACATCAGCGCCATCGCAATCACAATGCGTTGCTGTTGACCGCCAGAAAGCTGATGCGGGAAAGAATTCAGCATTCGCTCCGGGTCAGGCAAGCGCACATCCGTCACCACTTCCAGTGCTCGTGAATATGCTTCTTCCGCACTGACGCCTTCGTGGATCATCGGGACTTCCATCAGCTGTTTGCCGATCTTCATCGCCGGGTTCAGCGATGCCATCGGCTCCTGATAGATCATCGCGATTTCGTTGCCGCGAACATCGCGCAACTCTTCCGCCGACATTTCTGAAAGATCCCTGCCTTTGAACTTGATCGTCCCTCCGACGATCCGACCGTTCTTGCCAAGATCCTGCATGACACCCAACGCCACGGTTGACTTACCGCACCCGGATTCACCGACCAATCCCACAGCCTCGCCGGGCTGCACACTGACTGAGAAATCCATCACGGCGGGAATTTCCCGCAGGCGGGTAAAGAATGAGATAGACAGCTTGTCGATCTCCAGGATCGGACCGTCATAATCCGCCATTTTGCTCATCTTGTTTACTCCTCACCAAATGCGGGGATCCCCTTCATCTGGCTAAAAATACCTCGGGGGTCCGGGGGCAGAGCCCCCGGCCTCGATCACATCAGTCCTTCAGGCTTTCTTCGCGCAGACCGTCAGCCAGCAGGTTCAGACCCAGAACCAGCGACAGCAGGGCAAAGGCAGGCGGAAGGGCAGGGTGCAGGTAGATCGACAGAAGCTTACGCCCCTCGTTGATCGTCGAACCCCAGTCCGGGCTTTCAGGTGGAAGGCCCAGTCCGAAGAAGCCCAAGGTTCCCAGCAGTATGGTTGTGTAACCGATACGCAGACAGAAATCGACGATCAGTGGACCACGAGCATTAGGCAGGATTTCCCACAGCATTATGTACCACGGTCCTTCGCCACGAGTTTGCGCCGCCGCGACGTAATCACGGGTTTTGATGTCCAGCGCCAGACCCCGCACGATACGGAACACCGTGGGCGAGTTCACAAAGACCACTGAAACGAACACCACCAGAATACCGCCCGGAATGTCGAACAGATCCAGATATGTCGGCAGGCCCCAGATGCGATAGTCATCCGTATTAATCACATACCCACCGGTCGAAATCAGCGATAGGTACAGCCAGACCGTGATCCCCAGCACCGCCACCAGAAGCGGCGTTCGGAATTTCGGACGTGTATAGAACCGAGAGTTCAGCAAAACCGCCAGGAACAGGATCGGGAATACAAACAGCACCGCAGCCATATAGTTCGGTACCCCAGTCGCGACGATCTCGGGCGTTACCAGAAGGTAGAACAGCAGGATCACTGGGAAGGCAAGGATCAGGTTGGCCAAGAACGACAGGAACGTGTCCAGACGACCGCCATAATATCCTGCGGGCAGACCCAGAGTGATGCCGACCATGAAGGCAAACATCGTGGCAAGCGGCGCGATTTGCACCACGATCCACGCGCCCTTTACCATGCGGCTGAAGACGTCGCGGGCCAGATTGTCACCGCCCAGCAGGTACCAGGCATATTGCCCGTCTTCCAGATTTGGCAGAGGCGTGCCAGGTACCTTGTTCTTCATGCCCGAAAGCTGCGTCAGCGGGTCATGCGTCACAATCATGTCCATTGCGCCGAAGATGCCGGTAAACACCCAGAACATCACAAGACCGAAACCGATCATGCCGATGGGGCTGTCATAGAGTTTGCCGTACAATCCAAGACGCCGTTTAAAGGCGATGGACGACGCGAACATGATGATCAGCGCTACCCAAACAGGCAGGAACTGTTGCGACATCGCGCCGATGATCCCTGCATTGGTCCCCATAAAAATGCCCAGCAGCAGATACGCAACCGACAATCCGACGCTGGCCAGAAAGCTGTAGTGTAGCGCCGTTTGGATGAGGCCTCTCAGCCCACCGCTTGAACTGACAGAGCCATCCGAGTTTACGGTGATCTGCTGTTCAGGCAAAAAGATGCTCGCGACGATCCAGACTATGATCGAAAGCGCCAGTGCGGCGAGTGCGAGCAACAGGATTGGATTCAGGAAGGCGATAGAGCCGGTCCAGGTAAGTGGTTCCATAATCTATCCCTCCTTAAGAAATGCGAATGCGCGGGTTAAGGTAGACATAGCCGATATCCGAAATCAGCTGAGTCAACAGAACCACAAAGACCGACACGACCGAGATCGCCAGCAGAAGCTGAATGTCGTTGTTGCCCGCCGCCTGAACCAGTGCCCAGCCAAAGCCCTTGTAGTTGAAAAGGGTCTCGACGATCACGACGCCATTCAGCAGCCACGGGAACTGCAGCATGATGACGGTGAAGGGCGCGATCAGCGCGTTGCGCAGCGCGTGTTTCATGACGATGTTGCTGAAGGACACCCCCTTGAGCCGCGCGGTTCGGATGTATTGCGCGGTCATCACCTCGGTCATCGAGGCGCGGGTCATGCGGGCGATATAGCCCATCCCGTAAAGTGAGATGGTCAGTACCGGCAGGAAGAAGTTCTCGAAAGTCGGGTTTTCCATCGCTGATGTCGCCGTGCCCTTGAACCATTTTAGTCCAACGGTCGACGAGGTGAAAATCGCGATGAAGATCACGCCCGACACGTATTCAGGCGTCGCGGTCGTGATGATAGAGAATGTCGACAGCGACCGGTCCAACGCGGATCCTTCGCGCATCCCAGCCAGAACTCCGACTAAAAGTGCAGACGGAACCATCAGGACCAAAACCCAGAACATGAGATAGCCGGTGTTGCCAAGACGGACGCCGACGATCTTTCCGACCTCATCCTTGAAGACAGTGGAATACCCCCAATCCCCTTGCAGGACGCCGCAATAGCGGGGCGTATCTTCTTCGGTCAAACCGGGACGCACACAGGTGCCCTGAAATGTGCCGTCTTCCAGTGTTTTGGTGAAGCCCGGCATCACGCCAAGCCACTGACCATACTTGATCAGCGTTGGCTGAAGGTAGCCACGATTCCCCAGCCATGTTTCGACCTGCTCGTCAGACATCCGCTGGTTGCCTTGCGTTTTGGCAAGCTTTTCAAGGTTCGGGTAGAGGTTGGTCAAAAAGAAGACCACGAAAGTCAGGCAGAGTGCTGTGAGTAGCATCACGCCAAACCGTCGGAGGATAAAAAGTCCCATGTTGGCCCCTGTTGTTCGGGTGTTCCGCAGATCAGTGGACCATTTTCTGGCCTCGGACATCCGACCCCGTGTCGGCAGGTCTGCGGCTGGAAAGGGGCGCCCAATCAGGCGCCCCTTGTGAGAAGCAGGCTGGCGTTAAGCGGCCCAGCCCCACTTGTAGTGATGATGTTCGAACGACACGTGCATGTCAGTACCGACCAGACCATCTTTCATATGGCGATAGAGCGCACGCCAATAGGGCTGGATGGTTACACCTTCTTCCTGGATCAAGGCCTCGCCCTTGGCGACGACTTCGCGGCGCTTGTCCGCATCTGCGATCGCCAGAGCTTCCGTCAGGATTGAGTCGAACTCGGCGTTGGACCAGCCAAATTCATTCCACGCTTCGCCTGTCCGATAGGCCAGTGCCCAGATTTGAACACCAAGCGGACGGTGGTTCCAGTTGGTCGAGCTGTAGGGGTACTTTGCCCAGTCGTTCCAGAAGGTGTTGCCCGGCAGAACGGTCCGCTTGACCTTGATCCCCGCGTCGCGCAGCTGCGCGGCCACGGCGTCGGTTGTGTTCCGGCGCCAGTCGTCGTCGATCGAGATCAGCTCATGTTCGAAATCGGCCATTCCGGCCTCTTCCATAAGGGCGCGTGCACCCTCAGGATCCACTTTCTGCGGTGGCAGTTCGTAATAATCTGGATGAATCGGGCCGACATGGTGGTTTTCGGCAGGCGTGCCGCGGCCACCAAAGCCCAATTCCAGGCAGACCGAATTGTCAACGGCCATTTGCAAAGCCTTACGCAC
Source organism: Ruegeria sp. HKCCD7296 (assembly GCF_013110775.1). Taxonomy (NCBI): domain Bacteria; kingdom Pseudomonadati; phylum Pseudomonadota; class Alphaproteobacteria; order Rhodobacterales; family Roseobacteraceae; genus Ruegeria; species Ruegeria sp. HKCCD7296. The sequence goes on along the minus strand of NZ_WVRF01000002.1, from coordinate 246,686 downwards.
GCGCTTGTCCGCGTAGACTTGCTTGCCATCAATTTCGGCCAGCTGGTTCGGCCGGATAACAATGGTGTTCATCGTGACCACTTCGGACTTCACATAGCCAAGTCCGTCCATCACGTCGATGAACTCGCCAACTGATTCATACAGCATGTCGACTTCGTCGGACTCCAGTGCCGCCAGCCACGCTGACGGGTCGGTTCCATAGTCGGTGTACACGATGCTGTCCAAAGCAGGGCGACCAAAGACCTCTTCTCCCCACCAGGTGTGATCTTCGTTGCGCGTCAGAACCGCTTTCACACCGACTTCCAGCTCACTCATCAGGTAGGGGCCCGTACCGACGTTGTTCAGCAGGTCAGTTTCGCTGAATGAGCTGTGTACGATCGCAGCCGGATAGTCAGCCATACCTGCGATCAGCGAGATATCAGAAGCAGGCAGGTTCAGCTTAACGGTGTTGGCGTCGACAACTTCGATCCCGCCTTCCACGGCCTGACCTGTATCTGCGTCAACCAGCGTAGCAAAACGACCAGCCATCGAGTTGGTTTCCGAACTCTTGTCACACCAACGTGCGATGTTGCGGGCCACGTCATCAGCGGTGAAATCATCGCCATTGTTCCACTTGACGCCCGAACGGACTTTCAGAGTGTAGACCGTTGCGTCTTCGTTGACTTCCCAGCCTTCCAGCAACATGCCGCGGAATGTCCCGTCCGAGTTGTACTCGACCAGATATTCCAGCGTCCCGCGTGAGACGTTCGCGATTTGCGACCAGTCATAAGTGCGCGGATCTTTCAGTGCGCGTACTTCTTGTTGAACGCGAATGGTTCCGCCTTCTTTCTTGGCGTCTTCGCCTTCGGCTTGAGCAGGAGCGGCAAGGCCGATCATGCCATATGCAGCGGCTGCGGTAACGCCCAGACCGGTGGCACGGGTCAGGAACTCACGGCGGCTCAGCTTGCCGTCACGGTATTCCTGTGCGTGCATCTCGGCCGCCCAGTGCACCTTGTCATTGGTGGTTACGTCATTCGTCATAGATGTCTCCCTGTGACATTAGATTTTGTTGATTGATTATGGTTCTACGCGACCCGGTTTTTACCGGTCGCCAGATTGAAGGGTTTTGATTTTTGGTTTCTGTGCATCCCCATGACGGTATTCGGCACCAGAATTCCGCCAACGTCAATGTTCGAATTCGTCATTAAACGTTCAAAAACGACATTCTCGCCAAGTTGAACACGTGGTCTGTCGTCATTAGACGGTAAAGATTCGAGCGCGGCCGTTGTTAAGGGTCACTTGTGGATTTGAAATAAAATCATTAAAAACAGTGTCTTGACGGCGCTTAAGGAGATCATCCGAGCAACGTTAATGTGCTTGGTATCATGGTGAGATTTCGACGTGATTCCATTCTTTCATGCGCGCCCGAAACCAGGTGCGCTGACGCTTAGCGAATTGCCGTGTCGCAATCGTTGCGCGTTCACGAGCCTGATCCAAGGTCATTGACCCGTTCAGGTAGGCCCTGAGCTCGGGTACGCCGATGGCTTTGCACGCGGGCAAGCTGGGGTCAAAACGATCCTGCATGGCGCGCACTTCCTCGATGGCACCTTGATCCAGCATCTGATCGAATCGACGCTCTATTCGCGCCAAAAGCCAAGCCTTATCAACGTCGAAGACAATTGGCACGGTGTCCCTTAGGTTCAAAACCGGTGGTGGCGTGTCGGCCTGCCAAGACAGCAGGCTTCGTCCGGTGGCGCGTTGGACTTCCCAGGCGCGTTGCACGCGAGCCCGGTTTTGTGTGTCCAGACCGGATCGCGTGTCGTTGTCTATTCCGTCGATTAGCTCTTGCAGCGGTATCTGGTCCGCCTCAGACCGGATCGCTTGGGGTGTGGCCGGGATCTGTGCCATGCCCTCGGTCAACGCGGTAAAGTACAAACCGGTGCCGCCCACGATGATTGGGCGCTTGTCCCCGGTCAGCAAAGGGATCACCTCGCGCAGCCAATGACCTGTTGAATAATCCTGATCATATGCGACATGACCATAAAGGCGATGCGGGGCTCGGGCCTCTTCTTCGGCGGATGGTCGGGCAGAGACAACGCGCCAGCAATCATAAACCTGGCTGGCATCCGCGTTAACGATCACACCGCCAAACCGTTCGGCAATCTCAAGCGCCAAAGCAGACTTTCCTGACGCCGTCGGGCCCGCAATCAGCACCGGTTTGTCGTCGGGGATGGCGGGTAAGTGTCGAAATAATTGCGCTGTTGATTGCTGGGCCATGTGCGGTTGCCTCGATCCTCACCAACCGCATTGAACCTGCGGAGCTTTTGCTTCATTTTGCGCCGGAAATTAACCCCGTGCCAGCCCGGAGCGCAATATGAGCCTTTCCCCTTCATCAGAAACCGCAGAAACCCCGAAAACCAAGTATAACAGAGTTATGCTGAAAATCTCGGGCGAAGCATTGATGGGGGATCAGGGATTCGGCTTGCACCCACCAACCGTTCAGCGCATCGCGCAAGAGGTGAAATCGGTTCACGATCTGGGCGTTGAGATCTGCATGGTCATCGGCGGCGGCAATATCTTCCGTGGCCTGAGCGGATCAGCTCAGGGCATGGAACGAACCACGGCAGATTATATGGGCATGTTGGCCACGGTTATGAACGCGCTGGGAATGCAGTCGGCACTGGAAGAAATCGGGGTGTTCACGCGTGTGATCTCGGCCATTCGCATGGATGAGGTGTGCGAGCCCTACATTCGTCGCCGCGCCGTGCGCCACCTTGAGAAAAAGCGGGTCTGTATTTTTGCAGCCGGAACCGGTAACCCGTATTTTACTACGGACACCGCCGCCACCCTGCGTGCCAATGAAATGGCGTGTGAGGCGATCTTTATGGGCAAGAACGGTGTTGATGGCGTATACGACAAAGACCCCAAAGAACATGCTGACGCGGTACGCTATGATACCGTCTCATACGATGATGTGCTGGCTAAGCGACTGCGTGTTATGGATGCCTCGGCGATTGCGCTGGCGCGGGACAACAACCTGCCCCTGATCGTTTTCGGCTTGGATGAGCCCGGTGGTTTCCGTGGCATTTTGGCGGGCGAGGGGACGTACACCAAAGTTCAGGGCTAAATCCCGTTCCAACGCGCGATGTAAACCTCGGGTTCTTTCCGGGGTTTTCTTTTTTTTGCAGCGACTTGACGGTTATGGAAGCGGCTGTCTAAGTACTACTGCTCTTTCTTATCAAAGAGCTGCCGTGTGGTGCGCCTTTCTTCGGCGTAACGATAGGCTGGGCTGGAAGACCTGCCATGATTTCTGAGGTGCCTGGAAACATGAGCGGGCATCTCATTGATCTGACTGCAAAAACTAAGGAGCAAAGAGGCATGAGCTCTCTTGATATCGATTTTGTTCGGGCGCAATTCCCAGCTTTTTCCGAACCCAGCTTGCAAGGTCAGGCTTTTTTTGAAAACGCCGGTGGGTCGTACACGTGTCAACCGGTGATTGACCGACTGACGCGGTTCTACACGCAACGCAAAGTTCAGCCTTATGCGCCTTACGAGGTCAGCCGTTTGGCAGGGGCCGAAATGGATGAAGCACGAGCGCGTATGGCCGCAATCCTGGGGGTCGACACCGATGAACTAAGTTTCGGCCCTTCGACCACGCAAAATACCTATGTTTTGGCGCAGGCGTTCCGGCAATGGATGAAGCCCGGCGAAGCCATCGTCGTGACCAATCAGGATCATGAGGCAAATTCTGGCCCTTGGCGTAGATTGGCCGATGAGGGGATCGAAATTCGCGAATGGCAGATTGACCCTGAAACCGGTTCGTTAAAGCCCGAAGACCTTGAAAATATGCTGGACGAAAGGGTGCGTCTGGTCTGTTTCCCGCATTGTTCAAACGTTGTAGGTGAGATCAATCCAGTGACGGAAATCACCGCAATTGCCCACGCGGCAGGCGCGTTTGTCTGCGTTGACGGCGTTTCGTACGCCCCGCATGGTTTTCCGAATGTTGGTGACCTTGGGCCAGATATCTACCTGTTTTCGACTTATAAAACCTATGGGCCGCATCAGGGCTGCATGGTCATCCGACGCACAATAGGAGAGTTGCTTCCCAATCAGGCGCATTATTTTAACGGTGACGTTTTGTATAAACGGTTCACCCCGGCCGGTCCGGATCACGCGCAGATCGCTGCCTGTGCGGGCATGGCGGATTATGTGGAATTGCTGAGTGCGCACCATGGCGGGCCGACCTCTGATGCCGCCGCACAAGGCGCTTTTGTACATGACCTGATGCGCGGTCAGGAAGTGTCCTTGCTGCAGCCGGTGCTGGACGCGGTCAAGGATCGCAACGCAGTGCGTTTGATCGGCACATCTGACGCCACTCGGCGCGCGCCAACAGTTGCGATGTCGTTAAATCGACCGGCTGAAACTGTTGCCGCAGAGTTGGCGCAACACGGCGTTATGGCAGGTGGCGGAGACTTCTATGCCGTGCGCCCGTTGCAAGCCATGGGGGTTGACCCGGCACAGGGCGTGCTTCGGGTCAGCTTTACGCATTACACATCGCAACAGGAAATTGATCAACTTTTAGAGGCGCTTGAACGCGTTTTGTGATCCATTATCCCTGAGCCTTCGTATACGAAGAAAACAGCAGGGCAAACATGGCACACGGGCAAACTCCGATCATTATTTGGTTCCGGCGGGATCTGCGCCTGTCGGACCATCCAGCCTTAACAGCAGCGGCTGAGAGTGGTCGCCCGGTTATTCCGGTCTTTGTTTGCGATGACCTTGTTGGACGCCTGGGTTCGGCACCAAAATGGCGTCTTGAGTTAGGATTGGGCGCGCTTGCCGAGGGATTGGCGCGACTGGACAGCCGTTTGATCCTGCGAAGCGGGGATGCGCTGGCTCAATTGCAAAACATAGTGGCAGAGACCGGCGCCACTTCGGTCTATTGGTCGCGTTCTTATGATCTGGCCTCGATTGAGCGTGACACAGAGATCAAGGCCGCGTTGACCGAGCAAGGTGTGACAGCCAAGTCCTTTGCCGGGCATTTGCTGTTTGAGCCTTGGACAGTCGCAACCAAGGCCGGTCAGCCCTTTCGCGTTTACACCCCCATGTGGCGCGCGGTTCAGGGCCGGGACGTTCCTGCGCCCGCTGCGAAGGTGACGCGTTTGCAATCACCTGACACCTGGCCTGCAACTGAGGATCTGAACGCGTGGCAGATGGGGCGTGCAATGAACCGGGGCGCAGCCGTTGTGCGACCTTTAGTTCAACCTGGCGAGCAGGCCGCCCGCGATCATCTGGACGAGTTTCTGGACCGCGTTTCAAAGTATTCCAGCCAGCGTGACCGGCTGGATCAGGACGGAACATCGAACTTATCTGAATACCTGTCGCTGGGCGAGCTTGGCCCGCGCACGGTTTGGCACCGGGTCCACCAAGCTGCTTTGATGGGGGTTTCGGGCACCGAGGCTTTCTTGCGTCAGTTGGTGTGGCGTGAGTTTGCCTATCACCTTATGTACCACACGCCGCATCTGCTAAGCGACAATTGGAAGCCAGAATGGGATAGTTTTCCGTGGAACACGGACCCCGAACATCCGGACGTTATTGCATGGACACAGGCCAGAACCGGTATCCCTGTGGTCGATGCTGGTTTGCGCCAGATGTATGTGACAGGCCGGATGCACAACCGGGCGCGGATGATCGTGGCCAGCTATTTGACCAAGCATCTGATGACACACTGGAAAATCGGGATGCAGTGGTTTGAGGAGTGCCTGATCGATTGGGATCCGGCCTGCAACGCGATGGGATGGCAATGGGTGGCGGGTTCTGGCCCTGATGCCGCGCCGTTTTTCCGGATTTTCAACCCTCAGACGCAGGCTGAGAAATTTGACCCGGACGGCGCTTATCTGAGGCGCTGGATTGCCGAAGGCCATAGAAAACCCAGCGCAACGGCCCGTTCCTATTTTAAAGCGGTCCCCCGGTCCTGGAACCTGCACGAGGACGCAGACTACCCAGCGCCAGTTGTTGCTTTGGCAGAGGGTCGAAGCCGCGCGCTTGGCGCTTATGAAAGCCGAAAAACCCACTAAGGAATTGAAAACTTGCCAGAAACAAAATCGCGGCCTAGCTTAATATCGACACCGCAAAGGGGAGAGCGGATGATCCTGACGACGACTGAAGGGCAAAAAGACTTGCCCAGATATTTTGCTCAAGTTTTCAAGATGCTGACCAAAATGGAATACGGGCGGCTTGATATCGTTTTACCCGATGGTCGCACATTCCGCGCCGAAGGAGCCAAGCCGGGGCCGGTTGCTGAGGTCCACGTTCATGACGGCGATATCTTTGCGCGCCTGGTACGAGAGGGCGAGTTGGGCTTTTCCGATGCCTATCTGGATGGCCACTGGAGCACGCCCGACCTGCGCTCGTTCATGGACCTTGTGCATCTGGGATCCGAGACCGTGTATGACGGGTTTACCGGCAAATTCCTAGTGCAAGCCTATGAGCGGCTTCGGTTCTGGTTGCACCGTAACAACCGGACGCAGGCGAAAAAGAACATCTCGTACCACTACGATCTGGGCAATGATTTCTACAGCCTTTGGCTGGATGAAACCATGACCTATTCCAGTGCGATTTTCGAGACCGGGCAGGAGAGTTTAGAAAAGGCACAGACCGCCAAATATGCAAGCCTTGTGGATGAGATGGGCGTCAAACCCGGCGATCATATTCTGGAAATCGGCTGCGGCTGGGGTGGGTTTGCGGAATATGCGGCCAAAGAGCGTGGTCTGCGTGTGACCTGTCTGACCATCAGCCAGGAACAGTTTAAATTCGCCAAGGAACGTATTGACAACGCAGGATTAAATGGTCAGGTGGAGTTCAAGTTGCAAGACTATCGCGACGAAAAGGGCTTGTATGACGGTATTGCTTCAATCGAGATGTTCGAGGCAGTGGGTCAAAAGTACTGGCCGGTCTATTTCGAAACTGTTCGTGACCGGCTGAAGCCTGGCGCACAAGCGACATTGCAGATCATCACCGTGGGCGATCATCGCTGGGACTATTACAAGAACGGTGTTGATTTCATTCAGAAATATATCTTCCCGGGGGGTATGTTACCGTCCCCCTCGATCCTGCGGCAGCAGATCGACCAAGCCGGATTGAGCGTGGTTAAATCCAAAGAGTTTGGCAAAAGCTATGACCTGACACTGCGCCGCTGGTACGAGACGTTCAATTCCAAGTGGGACCAGATCGCTGAAATGGGTTTTGATGAGCGTTTTCGCCGCATGTGGAATTATTATTTGACCGCATGTGGCGCGGCCTTTGACACAAGCAATTGTGATGTGACACAGATCACCATAGCAAAACCAAGTTAACGAACGGACCGTCATATGCCCACTGCCTCGCGTCTTGTTGCCGCTGTTTGCCTTGTCGTGCTGGCCTTCATCGTCTCAGGGATGATCATCGACAATGGTGAAGAAGGTAAGGACTATGGGTACTTTACCTATGTAAACATGGCGCTTGGCGCGGCCTGTGGCTGGACAATCATGGGCAAGCGCGCCGGACGAGGATGGACGGCGGGCATCAACAACGGCCTGACAGGTGTGGCGTCGTTGGTATTTTGGGCCTTGTTCGTACAGGGCTGCTACGAGATGTTCCGCCTTGCCATGCGCAATAGATATGGCGGTCCGTTTGAGGCGGTCATGGCCATTTTCCAGATTGGTATCGAGTATGGCAAGTTGCTGATGGTCCCTGAAATTTTGATCGCATTTGCCGTTGGAGCAGTTGTCGCTGGTCTGGCCACTGAACAGGCCCATCGCCAATGGCGCTGATGCGAAGTGCCACCTGAGAGATTGAATTTGTCTGATTTGTTTTTCTACGGAACGCTTCGACATTTACCGTTGCTTGAACGCGTTCTGGGACGTCCGCTACAAGATATTTCCGTTCAATCGGCGGTTCTGCCTGATCACACTGTTAACGCAGTGAAAGGGCAGGATTTCCCGATGATCCTGCCTTTGTCTGGCGACAGCGCGCATGGCGTGTTTGTTCAGGATTTGTCGTCTGAGGATCTGGCCAGGTTGGCATTTTATGAAGGAGCGTTCGGCTACGACCTGACCCCTGTGACAGTTGATCTGCACGACGGAAACAAGCGTGAGGCAAAGGTCTTTTTTCCCGCACCCGGTAGTTGGGAACCGGATGGACAATGGTCTTTGCAGGGATGGGCAGACAGGCTGGGTGACATCACGGCTTTGGCCGCTGAAGAAGAGATGGCGTATTTTGGCAGGATCGAGCCTGAGGTGATGGCAGGTAACATTCGCGCCATTCAAACCCGGGCTTGGGCCAAAATTCTTGCGGACAAACGGCGCACAGGCGACCCAAGAGATACAAATAAGGATGTCATCGTGCATCGTCACGATCGCGCCTATGTCAACTATTTCGGGATGGAGGAAGTCGACCTTCAACACCGCCAGCATGATGGTTCAATGGGGCCTGTGCTGCATCGGGGCAGCTTGATGCAAGGTAGTGCCGTGTCCGTTCTGCCCTACGACCCGGCGCGGGATACGGTGCTTGTGGTCGAACAATTCAGGCCACCCGCTTTTTTGATTAACGACCCCGAACCGTGGCTTTGGGAGGCCGTGGCAGGGATGATAGACCCGGGCGAAGAACCCGAACAGGCCGCGCATCGTGAAGCAATGGAGGAAGCCGGTGTAAAATTCGATCGGTTGGAATACGCGGGTGGGGCCTATTCCTCAAGCGGGTCATCCACCGGCTTCATGTATCTGTATGTCGGATTGGGAGATTTGACCCATACGACAAACACCGGCGGTCTCGATACCGAAGGCGAAGACATTCGCAGTCAGATCCTGCCTTTCGACGCGTTCATCGACATGGCAGACCGTCATGTTTTCAAGGACGTACAATTGGTTGCTCTGGCTTACTGGCTGGCCCGTCATCGCGACAGGCTGCGTGTATGACTATCACGCTTGTGGTCACGGCGGCGCGGCTGTAAATCTTCTTCGATACCAAACGACAAGAGGGCGCCATGCGCATTGCACGAGACCTTGCCGACGCAGTCGGGAAAACACCGCTGATCCGGTTAAAGCGCATCAGTGAAGAAACCGGTTGCGAAATCCTGGGGAAGGCCGAGTTCATGAACCCTGGCCAGTCCGTCAAGGACCGTGCGGCGCTGTATATTATCCGGGATGCGATTGCGCGGGGCGAATTGAAACCCGGCGGAACAATTGTCGAAGGGACAGCAGGCAACACGGGGATCGGCCTGGCCCTGGTCGGAGCTTCGATGGGGTTCAAGACAGTGATTGTCATCCCTGAAACCCAGTCCGAAGAAAAGAAAGACATGCTGCGTCTGGCAGGCGCTCAGCTTGTGCAGGTTCCTGCCGCGCCTTACCGCAACCCCAACAATTTCGTGCATTACTCGCGCCGTTTGGCCGAGAAGTTGGCCAAGACCGAACCCAATGGCGCGATTTGGGCCAACCAATTTGACAATGTGGCCAACCGTCAGGCGCATGTGGAAACAACAGGCCCTGAAATTTGGGAACAGACGGACGGCAAGGTCGATGGTTTTGTCTGTGCCGTAGGATCTGGTGGAACGTTGGCCGGCGTGGCCGAGGCGCTGCAGCCCAAGGGTGTTAAGATCGGTCTGGTCGATCCGATGGGGGCAGGGCTTTATTCCTATTATACCACCGGCGAAATCGCGATGGAGGGGGGCTCGATTGCCGAAGGCATCGGTCAGGTTCGCATCACAAAGAACCTGGAAGGGTTTAAACCGGACTTCGCATACCAGATGAGCGACAACGAAGCGCTGCCGTATATCTTTAACCTGCTGCGCGAAGAAGGTCTGGTCATGGGGGGCTCGACCGCGATCAACATGGCCGGTGCGGTACGTCTGGCCAAAGAATTGGGGCCGGGCCATACCATCGTTACTATTCTCTGTGACTATGGCACACGCTATCAGTCCAAACTGTTTAACCCGGAATTCCTGCGTGAAAAAGAATTGCCTGTGCCGGATTGGATGACAGAGGCCCCCCGTAGTATTCCCGGCGTATTCGAGGACGTGTGATGCTGGCACAGGTCCGCCTGTTTCTGGTCCTGATATTTTTGTGCCTTGTTGGGTTCACAAGCAGCGCGAATGCGCAGTTGACCGATCGGCAAAGCGAGTACTACCAGGGGTGGCTAAGAACGGCGGACCGAGCTGAATCCGTGATCGAAGCGAACCGCGCTTCGGACGCGGCGTTAGAGAATTTACGTTCCGAAATAAACAATTACAGGGACGACTTCAATCGCGCTCGCGGGGCAAATACTGACCGTATCAACACGTTGCAAAGTCAAATCAAGGCTTTGGGTCCAAAACCCGAAGGGGACGCGCCCGAGCCTGAAGACATAGCTCAGCTTCGGGCCCATCTTGAAGAACGGCTAAACAGCCTGCGTGTGCCGCGTATCATATCTGAAGAGGCTTACAGCCGTGCAAATGGGCTGATCAGCGAAATAGACCAAATCCTGCGCACACGGCAAAAAAAAGAATTCTTTGAGCAGGGCCCATCGCCGATAAACCCGTCACACTGGGGCCCAGCATGGGTGGATATCAAAGAAGCAATCCAGAGCCTGACAAATGAAACGGTAACCAATCTGCGATCAGACGTCGTACGTGAACAGATTCGTGATCGCGGACTGGCGATCTTTGTATTGTTGGTCATTGCGGCTGTGCTGCTCATCTTTGGTAAACGTTGGTCTGAACGGGGTGGGGATTACCTGAGGTCCCTGGGTGGTGCCGGTACGGGTGTATGGTCTTTTGCCATATCCCTTTTTCGCATTTTGCTGCCTTGGGTTGGGGTGTTGGCCGTGGTCGTAGCAATCAGCCTCACCGGCGTGACCGGGTTGAGGGGAAGCTTGCTTCTGGAAAACGTCCCTTATTGGGCAGCGATCATTTTGTTTTATGACTGGATTGGTCGTCAAGCGTATGTGATCGGGGCGTCACAAGGGTTCAAAAGGTTGTCTGCCGCGCGAATTTCCGAACTTCGCGTGTATATCGATCTACTCGCTGTGCTGTTGGTTCTGCACGGAATGGCGCTTTTGTTTGAACGTATTGAAAACGTTTCCGACGCGACCCGTGCCGTCGTAAGTTTTCCGATTATCGTCGCAACAGCGTTGTTGCTTTTGCGAATACGCCAGATTCGATCAACAGACAGCTCAGATCAATCTGCTGCAACCGGCTCTGCGGGTTTCAGTCAAGTCGTAGAGTTCTTGCGTCGGGCGTTGTTCCTCTTGGGCATCAGTTCTCCTGTCCTTGCGATCTTCGGGTATACCAATGCCTCTGAAGCCATCGTGTTTCCCGCTGTAAAAACACTCGTGCTGATCGGCGCGCTGGTCATCCTGCAAAGATTTATCAGCCAAGTTTATGGATGGATCACGGGGCAAGGAGACGCGGCGCGGGATTCGCTGTTTTCGGTACTGGTTGGATTTGCACTGGCCATCATCGCGTTGCCTATTCTGGCGATATACTGGGGCGCGCGTAAAACTGATCTGCTGGAAGCATGGTCGCGGTTGCTGCTTGGATTTGACATTGGTGGCGTCACAATCTCTCCCACCAATTTCCTGACCTTTGTTGCTGTTTTTGCGATCGGCTACACCCTGACGCGACTGTTGCAAAGCGGCTTGCGCAATTCGCTTCTTCCGAAAACCAAAATCGACCCCGGTGGTCAGAACGCAATTGTATCCGGGTCTGGTTATGTCGGGATCACGATAGCCGCGCTGATCGCAATCATGGTGGCAGGCTTTGATTTGTCATCGCTGGCCATTGTTGCGGGTGCACTGTCTGTTGGGATCGGCTTTGGCCTGCAAACGATCGTGTCCAATTTTGTGTCGGGCATCATTCTTCTGGTCGAGCGCCCGATCTCGAAGGGGGACTGGATCGATGTGAACGGGATGATGGGTTATGTCCGTGACATCTCGGTTCGGTCGACCACGATTGAAACCTTTGACCGAACCGATGTTATCGTTCCGAACTCGGATTTGATCAGCGGCGTGGTGACCAACTATACACGTGGCAACACGATCGGACGCGTCATCGTTCCTGTGGGCGTAGCGTATGGCACTGATACGCGACAGGTTGAAACCATTCTGGGCGAGGTTGCTAATAACCACCCGATGGTTTTGGCCAACCCTGCACCCAGCGTTGTTTTCCAAGGGTTTGGTGCGGATTCCCTGGATTTCGAGATCCGCGCAATCTTGCGTGATGTGAACTGGGTATTGTCCGTGAAATCGGACATGAACCATGAAATCAACCGCAGATTCGCAGAAGCCGGGATTGAGATTCCCTTTGCTCAGCGAGATGTTTGGTTGCGCAATCCTGAAGCTCTCCAACCTGCTGAAAATGAAAAGCAGGGGCCTGTTAAGCCTGAGCCAAGCACGCCAAACACTCCATCGAACAGGCCCGTGGATATGACAGAGGCTGATTTGGATCCCGATACCGGGGATGAGGTGTGATTGCGTAACTGCTGCCTCTGAACGGGCAGGTATTTGCGTTGTGAAAGCCGCGTGAGAACTGAATAACTTATTTGTTCCGTTCCCGATTTTTCGCCACATTGGGGCCTTGCAAATCTAACCGCATTGGTCCAAATAACGCCGACACGGAGAGGTGGCCGAGTGGTCGAAGGCGCACGCCTGGAAAGTGTGTAGGCGGGAAACCGTCTCCAGGGTTCGAATCCCTGTCTCTCCGCCATAACCTTCCTAAAATTGACGGCAGTAGGCGAACTGGTGCTGGTCGAGTTGTTTCACTGTTGGCAAACTTCGAAACTTTCGTGATGAACGAACGGGTGGGAGCGGTCATTAAATCTCGGCGCTTGCGTTTGCTAAATCTGCTGCATTGATCCCTTGAAGTTGTTCACCCGCTGAAACCTGTGGCGGTTCTGGTTTGTATTCCCCAAAAGTTCTCCGTCGGCCGGATCGGGTAGATCATAAACGTTAACAAAAATATCAAATTGATATAGACTTGTGGTGTTATTGATCAGTAACGCGCGGGTATTCGTGTGGCACAGACACTTTATGAAAAGTATGGCGGCTTCAAAACAATCAGCCGCGTAGTAATGACCTTCTATGAGATGGCATTGGATTCTGACGAAATCGGCCATTACTTCGAAGACATCGATATGCCCCGTCTGATCGACCATCAGACGAAGTTTGTGTCTTCGTTAATCGGCGGTCCTGCATCCTTCAACGACGACAGAATTGAAGCTGTTCATCGGCATCTGAACATCTCGCACGATGAATTCGACGTCATGGCGGAACTGTTCGGCGATGCGCTGAGCGTTCATGGCATGTCGGACAATGACATCAAAACAGCGCTGGCTGCAATTGAGGGCAAACGGTCCATCATCGTCGTCCGGACAGCGGCATGAGCATACTGGCAATCAATGAGCAACTGTTGCGTGCCATTGGTGTTGGTGTCGCCGTGGTTCGTGCCTCGGATCTGGAGTTTGTGTTTCACAACGGACCTTTCGCGGAATGGTTTGGGGTACCAGAAGAAGGCAATATGCTTACAGACATTCTGCCGGACCTCGACTCCAAAGAGCTGGAGGATGTCAAACAATCTGGCCTTAGGTATTCCGTCGAACTTCAGATCAAACCAAAACGCCGAACGTTGATCTTTGCGGTGGCAGTGTCTCTGGCCAATGGTCTTTCTGAACAGGTGCTGATTGTCGAATGTCAAAACATCACGCGCATTCGCGAGTTGGAAAGCATGATCGACAGCTATTCCACTATGGTCGAGCGCAATACCCGAGAACTTGAGCGCGAAAAGGAGAGGGTGGAGCGTCTGTTGCTGAACCTGATGCCAAAAGCTGTGTATGAAGAATTTAAGACCTTTGGTGTCGTGACACCGCAGCTGTACCAGCAGGTATCGGTGGTCATGCTGGATTTTGTCGGGTTCACCGATTTTGCTGCCAAAACGGATCCGACCGTGACCCTTAGTGAGCTGAACGATATTTTCACAGCCTTTGACCGCATCGTCGAGCAATTCGGGTGCGAGCGGATAAAGACAATTGGTGACGCTTATCTGGCGGTGTCCGGCATGCCTGACCCAACCCCGGATCACGCCACGGCCGTTGCACATTGTGCCGTACGTTTTCTGCGTTATCTGGAGCGCCGGAACGAAAGCCACCCGCATAAATGGCAGGCCAGGATCGGTTTGGGGATGGGGGCTGCGGTCGGATCGGTCGTCGGTATTCAAAAATATGTCTATGACGTTTTTGGTCCGGCTGTGAATATTGCTTCCCGCTTGCAAGTATTTGCCAACCCGATGAATATCGTGGCCCCGGAAGAGATGAAATATGCGCTGATCGACGAATTTCAGGTTTCTGACCTTGGGTGTGTCGACATCAAGGGTATCGGCGAGATGGACCTGATCAATGTGACCTCAGGTCTGAGCATGCCACAGGGCAACAGGTTGCTCTGACCTGTTTCAGTCGTCCTGCGGAATGAGGCCAAGACCGCGCAGGTAAATGCCAATTCCACTTTCCAACAATTCTTCGGGTGGGAAAGGTGAAGTCGCGCCCGTGTTGCGCGCGAACAGTTCAACAACACCGTGGCTCATCGCCCAGATATGAGCGCTGAACATTGATGCAGGTGGGCGTTTTTCTGGCGGAATATGTTGAGACAGGTCCGCCGCTGCTTTTTCCAAAACCGATTTGGCGCGATTGGCCGCCAGCGAGAGCTCGGTCGTCCGGTTTAAGGAAATCCCACTCTCGAACATGGCGATGTAATGGCCGGGGTTCTTGCGGGCAAAGGCCAGATAGGCGCGTCCGGTTGCCTCGAATGCCGCCAGCGCTGACGGTTGCCCCTTGTCATAGGCATATTGCATGAGGTCAGCGAACATCTCGAACCCTTGCCGCGCGGCCTCGGCAATCAGGTCCTCGCGCCCCTGAAAATGGCGATATACAGCTGCGGGCGTCACTCCGGCGGTTTTTGCGGCTTCGGACAGAGTGAAACCGGTCGGGCCTTTTACTTCGATCAGGGACAAGGCGGCCTCGACCAAAGCCTGTTTCAGGTTCCCGTGGTGATAACCGCGTTTCGTCATCCAGCCCTCAGTTGTTTTGATTCAGTGTTAAAAAGCAAAGAGATAGCGCATACATGTGCGACCGTCCAACCTTTGCCACCATATGGACGCGATGAAACGAGGGTTTATGCATCCCAAATATCCGGGCCACCGCAAATCTTTGGATCAATCCTTCCGATGCTCTTTTTGTCTTTCTCATCATAGTCCAACGCGTGCAGCACGGTGCGAATGGCAGCGAGACGTGCGCGTTTTTTGTCGTCTGAACGCACAATCGTCCAAGGGCATACATCGGTGTGCGATCTGGTCAGCGTTTCCGAGATCGACTGTGTATACTCATCCCACTTGTTCAGGCCCGCCACATCAATCGGGCTAAGCTTCCACTGTTTGAGCGGGTCTGTTTCACGTGCCAAAAAACGGTTCAGCTGCTCAGCGCGCCCGACATTGAGCCAGAACTTGAAAAGTTGAATGCCGTCATTCACCAGACCCATTTCCAGCGGCAAAACCTGACGGAAAAACCGCTCACGTTCCTCCTGTGTACAAAACCCGAAAACATTCTCGACGACACCCCGGTTGTACCAGCTTCGGTCAAAGAACACGATTTCGCCCGCAGCAGGCAGGTGAGAGATATAACGCTGAAAATACCATTGGCTGCGTTCCGCGTCTGAAGGTTTGGCAAGTGCTACGTTGCGCGCGCCGCGCGGGTTCAGGTTTTCACGGAACCGTTTGATGGTGCCACCTTTGCCGGCGGCGTCACGACCTTCAAAGATGATCGCCACCCGCTGGTCGGTTTCTTTCACCCAGGACTGCATCTTGACCAGCTCAATCTGGAGAAGATCCATCTGATCGTCATAGTCCTTGGTCTTCATTTTCTCGCGATAGGGGTAAGAGACGTTCAGAATATCCCCTTTTCCTGATTTTTTGATTTCTTCCCGCACCGCTTTGGGAGCGTCTTTTTGATAATATCTTTCGATTGAACCTTTTTCGGACCGGGCCATATGTCACCTCGCGATAAAATCCATATCTTACTATGGATTAGAGCCCTGACTAACGCAAACCTGCGCGCTGTGCCGCACGATCTATTGCGGCTGCAACTTCCGGGGCGGCGACCACCTGTGGCATATGTCCGATCCCGGGCAACTCGATAAGTTCGGCCCCGGGGATCTGGTCGATCAGGCGTTCTGAATGCCATTCAAGACCAACCGTATCGTCAGCGGTTCCGTGGATGATTTCCGTCGGTACGGAAATCTCGCTATATCTTGGCTGTAGGCGTGTGATCTCATCCAACAGATTGGCGCGCTGTTTGGCGTTTGCGTGCATCGAACCCTGCCGGATCGTTAGCCCGGGACCGAAGTGTTCGGCATATCCCTTGGGCGCTGATTGCGGTGCAAACACTTTGTCCAGCGCTTGGGTGACATACCAGTCGGGTATGAACGAGCTGATCAGGGGCAGGGCCAGCGCATTGCCTGCGGTGGTTGAGGCCAGCCGGTTGAACCCATCCAAAGGTGTTTCCCACGGGATAGCAGCGGGGGCGATCAGAACAAGGGCCGAGATGTTATCAGGACGCGTCACAGCCCAGGCAAGCGAGACCGACCCGCCATAGCTTTGGCCTGCAACGATGGGTTTATCCGCCCCAAGCTGAGCCGCTGCACGTTGCAGAATATCTGCTTGTTCGATGATAGTTTCACCGTTGGGGTTAAAGCTTTCAGAATAACCCAGACCAGGACGATCAAACACGATGACACGGAAGTTCTGCGCCAGAATGGGGGCCAGCGCGAAGGTCATGTCACGTGTGTTCCCGCTGGATCCGTGGATCAGAACGACATCCGGGCCTTCTCCCATGACAACGGCATGAACGGCGATGCCGTCGACATCCAGGAAATGACCTTCTGGCGGAAAGGCTGCCTCGGCCATCGCCTCATTCCTGGCGCTGCGCCAAGCGGTCAAAACGGCCAGGCCTAAAACGATAAGACCAATGGATATCAAAGCTTTACTTGCCAATTTCACTCATATCAAAAGGTGTGGACTGATAGATCTCGTTGATCCAGTTGCCATACAGCAGATGCGCATGGCTGCGCCATCGGTTCTGTGGCGTCTTAGAAGGGTCATCATCCGGGTAGTAGTTGACCGGCACGTTGATTGGCGTGCCATTGGCAACGTCCCGGTCATATTCCTGTTTCAACGTATCGCTGTCATATTCGAAATGGTTGAAGATATAGAGTGCACGGTGCTCGGGATCTTCGACCAGACAAGGGCCCACGTCATCGCTACCCAGAAGAGTATTCAGACCAGAGGCGCGATCAATTTCATCTTGTTTCATTTCCGTCCAGCGGCTGACCGGGATCACACAATCATCCGAGAACCCACGCAAGAACGGCGAGGCCGGGTTCAGGTTCCGGTGGCGGAAACAACCAAAGGCCTTGGCATCCAGCATGTGTTTACGCACGCCGTGGAAATGGTTGATCATCGCCATACCGCCCCAGCAGACACCAAAGGTGGAATGAACATTCGTTTGCGTCCATTCGAAGACCTTGCTGATCTCTTCCCAATAGGTGACGTCGCCAAATTCCAGATGCTCGATCGGCGCACCCGTAATGATCAGACCGTCAAACTTCTGGTCTTTGACCTCCTGAAAGGGGTGGTAAAACTCCGACATGTGTTCTGCCGCAGTGTTCCTGGTACGATGTTCCGTCATGCGGATCAGGGACAGGTCGATCTGCAAGGGCGTCGCACCAATCAGGCGGGCGAACTGGTTTTCCGTCTGGATTTTCTTGGGCATCAGATTCAACAACCCGATGCGCAAAGGTCGAATGTCCTGACGCATGGCCTGATCTTCATCCATGACCATGACGCCTTCTTTCGTCAGGACGTCAAAAGCAGGAAGATCAGATGGGATTTTGATGGGCATGTGTCAGACTTCGAAGAGAATAAGGAAAACTGCTAGTTAGGCGTTCTTGGGCTCGGTCTCAAGGGTGCGCTCGATCAACTCATCGAAATCAGCCGCATCGCGGATCTTACCAATGTCATCTGCGGCAATCGTCACGCCCCAGTTTTTGGCCATCGCCTCATAGCGAGGCTGTCGGTGCGCCAGAGCCTGTGCATAGGTCCAGCGGACAAAATCATCGGGGTTTACATCGGATTCTGCGCACCCTTTTTGATCCAGATACTCGGCCCATGTGCGGGTCAGAAAGTCGGCTTGATAAGACATGGGTTTGGGTGCTTTATCGAACCGGCGTACCAATTCGGTTGTGTGTCCTTCATCACCCTTCAGCCAGATCATAAGAGTGTGACGGGACAGCTCTGACAAGATCTGATCCTTGGGGTCTTCGGGGTCGACCCATTCGCAGATCGAACCGCCCGTATCACAAATAAAATGCGGGTATTCATACAAACGTTCAGCACGATCGATGAAATACTCGGTGTCAAGAAGGGCGTGAATTTCAGCCAGGCGGAACTGTTCCTGTCTGCGACGATACTCTGGCATCTCAAGACCACCGAGAGCCGGATTGCCTGGTTTGCCAAGATAGGTGGCAACTGGGGTCAGGTTTTCGAACGAAATGTTCGAGCCGATAAAGATCGAATCCGACAACAGCAGTTCTCGTAGAAACGGAACCTTCATAGCCTCGGCCTTGGCGTTGTCGGTGATGTATTCGCCCATGTATCGTGTGCCGATCCGGTAATCGATCGAATAGTGGAACCAGTTCCCAGAATCCCTGAGGATGTTAGAGACATAGGTCTTGCCCAGGCCAGACATGCCAAAGAACAGCACTTTCTTGCGGCGGGCGGTGCGCCAGTCTTCGGCGGAGGTGTAAATCATGGTGAGCTGTCGTCCCTATTTTTGCCTTTGCTAAATCGGGCAACGGACGACGTCAATCACGACGGCCAGAGCGATTGAGTACCAAAAGACCCGTGGCAAGAATGCCAAAGCCCAAATAGGCATTGGGGGGCAGGGCTTCACCGCGCAGTAATGACCCCAGAACGATGGCGACAGGGGGAATAACCAGTGTCACCAACATCAGATTGCCACTGCCGGCCATGGCCAGAACACGGTAGTACAGCAGATAGGCCCCGGCGGTTGCAACGATCGCATAATATGCGATGGCAGCCCAGGTGACGGCTGGCAAAACCAGACTTGGCCAGCCGTCGATCATAAGTGTCAGCGGAAGGACCAAAATGGTCGATCCCGTCAACATGCCAGCCGCAGCAACGATCGGTGGAAGGTCGGACAGAGCGTATCGGGCCCACGCGGCCGCAAAGGCGTACGAAACTGTTCCTGCCAGTACCGCAAGCTGCGCTGTGCTTTGCAGGCTGAACCCAATGAAGTTTTGAATCCCGATGGCAATCGTGACGCCGATAAAGCCTAGACATACGCCAAACAGACGCGACCTTGTCAGGCGTTCATCGCGAAAAAACAGTGCTGCAACCAGCACTCCAAAAACGGCGGTTGTTGCGTTCAGAATCGCGGTCAATCCGGTGTCGATGTAGAGCTGCCCCCAAGCCATGAGACTGAAGGGGATGGCATTGTTGAGCAGCGCCATGATCAGAAACGCACCCCAAACCCGAGGCGCACGCGGCACTTTGTGCCCTTGGGCCCATACGACAAGCCAAAGCACCAGCATGGCCCAAAAGGTGCGATGCAGAACGGACGTCATGACTGGAATCGTGTCCAGCGCGATTCGGATCGAGACAAAGGACGCGCCCCAAATGATTCCTAGCAGCACGAGTTCGGCCCAGGCGTGGGGTGAGAGGTGTTTTTGAGCATTCATGGCGTCACTGTCTCATCCAGGGGCTCATACCGCGACCCGGTTCTTGCGAAAAAGCCCCGCTGAAACAGCGGGGCTTTGACATGTTCTGAGATGGTGGCGATCAGTTCAGAGCGTATGTGATCTGGAACCCAACACTCCAGGCGCTGTTGCCTGTGAATGTTGCGCGCGCACCGGGACCAGCGCCGTCTGCTGTTGCGTCGCCAATATCCGTATAGCGAATGCCGCCAGAAATCTGTGCATTCTCAAGAGAGTAGGTACCGCCTACGCCGATGCTCCAGAAACCATCGGTCGGACCGAGGTTTGAAACCGGGGTACCTTGAGACGACTCGTAGCCAAGAGTCACAGCGCCGGAGAACTCTTCCGAGAACTGGTAGCCCAGTCCCAGTGAGTAGGTGAAGGTGGCATCGTCATAGTCAACAAGGTTGCTGGTCGGTGGATAGTTTGGCGGGTTGTAAACCAGCTGTGGCCAGTCGACCCAACGTACCGATCCGAACAGCAAGGTTTTGGGGGCAACACCTGTCTGGAAGTCCAGATTGATGGACTGGGGCGTTTCAATTTCGCTGTTGGTGTTGAAGGTTGCAACCGTTCCCGGAGGAATTGGGGGAATTGGCGGTGGGTTCAGAGATTCTGTCTGCGAAAGATCATGGCTGATCTTCGAGTTGTAGGTCAGCGAGACGCGGGCCGCGATCTCAGGCTTTTCCCAGGCTACACCTATTACGTACCCAAATGCTGTGTCAGCGTTCGTGTCTACGTTATAGCCCGCAGCAAGTGGTACGGTGACTGACGCTTTTACGCGCTGCGCACGAATGCCGCCGATGGCACTAAAGCCTCCGTCGAACTTATAGCGCAACAATGCGGTGATCGCATCCGTGTCCGCCGTTGCCCTCAGAACGTCCGACCGACCACCGGGAATTGGGTTGATCGACAGTGGATAATTAGCTGCATATTGGATGTCAGCGCCAAAAGGCTGATCATACATGATCGCGAAATCAAGCTGTTCGGTCAGCGCCGCCTTGTAGCCCAGGTGCGGCGTAAAAAAGTCGTTCGCCACCTCGCCAGAGTCTTGAGGTTGACCAATGTTTGGACCTGCTAATGCAGGCATTGTTCCGGTCACGCTTGGATTGGTATATCCAAGACGGAACTGCACGACCGAGCCTTCTTCGAAAATCAAATTGATCCCCTGACCGCTTCGGTCAAGGCCACCTGCATGGGCTGTCGCGGCCCCAACGCACAGCGCGCAGGTTGTGAGCAATGTTCTTTTCATTCTGTCCTCCCTGTAGGTCTCCTGCGGGTTTTATTGGCGACTGTAGTGAGTGAATAGATCGCCTGCCCGTTGTATTCCGCACGATACTTTCTTTTTGGTTACTTTAAGGTCAACTGGTGACGGAGCGTTACTTGGTTCGACTCATGTTTGAAGTTGTTGCCAAATTGCTACGATTTTCAGACCAGGTATTTAAAAAGATGCCAGAGAAAATGACCGCAGCACCGATCAGAACCCAATGGTCGATGGGTTCGTGATATAGGATCATGCCAACGACCGCTATCGTGGGAAGCCGGGCAAAGTCGAATGGAATGACGACGGTGGCCGGGGCAATGGCCAGCGCATTGGTGATGCAGAAATGGGCCAGCAATCCGGCCAACCCTACAAGTACAAGGTAAGGGGCCGTGGTTGCGTTCGGCAGTGAAACCTGACCATCGAAACCCGCCGCTACAGCCCCCAATACAGCCTGCATGGCCGTTAACCAGAAAACGATGCACCCAATGCTGGCGAATCGTGTGAGTTTCTTGGTGGTGATCGTTGTAAAGGCAAAGAAAATCGCCGACAGCGCCGCGGTGACAAGGCCGGGGCTCAGCGGTGCCGAGCCGGGTCGGGTGACGATCAGAACACCTGCAAATCCGATAAGCGCTGCTACAATCTTAAGCGGGGTCAGGCGTTCTTTGAGAAACAGAGGGGACAGCAGAATGACCCAGAGGGGTTGCGTAAATTCCAGCGCAAAGACCTGCGCCAACGGGGCCACCGCAAGCGCATAGAACCACAGGTTTTGTCCTGTGAAATGCAGTGTGTTGCGTATGGCGTGCAATCGCAAGCGTTCCGTTGAAACCTGCGTCCAGTTGTCTGTGACTGTTAAAACGACAGCCACGGTAAAGAAACCCACGATGCTGCGGTACATCATGATCTCGAAAGTGTCGTGGGTCAGGCTCAACTCGCGCCCGGCAACGGCCATGGATGAAAAAGAAGCAATGGCACCGGTCATCCAGAGTGCAGCTTGAAGTGTTTTTGCTTGTGGCTGTGTCACGATAAATCTGCTGATCCGGGTGCGCCTACACAGCACTCTTAGGCATTCCGAATGTCAACGGGTCAATGGTCGTTTAGGTATGGAAATGCCCAAATGCGCTACAATAAAAACAATACCGCCGGGCGACAGCAGATAAATGGCATAACTTACAGAGTTTACGCGATTTTCCAAAACCCGATCTACTGCGCATCGGCTCTGGTTGCAGGCGCATTCGATTTGCAGAACGTGGATCAAAGCGACCAACGTATCTGCAAATCCGAATTTCCCAACACTATTGGTCCTGAGTGTTGAGTAGAAAACGCCCGTGCTCAATGTGGCAGGTTTACTCCCACTCGATCGTTCCCGGCGGTTTCGATGTGATGTCATAGGTGCATCGGTTGATGCCTTTGACCTCGTTTATGATCCGTGTGGCGGTTTCGCCCAGGAACTCGTGGCTGAACGGATAGTAGTCAGCGGTCATACCGTCGACTGAGGTGACGGCCCGCAGCGCACAGGCATAGTCATAGGTACGACCGTCGCCCATGACACCCACGGTGCGGACAGGCAGGATGGCGACAAACGCCTGCCAGATTTCGTCATACAAGCCATGCTTGCGAATCTGGTCGATATAAACGGCATCGGCCTCGCGCAGAATTTCCAGCTTCTCACGGGTGATCTCGCCGGGGCAGCGGATTGCCAAGCCCGGTCCGGGGAAGGGGTGGCGGCCGATGAAGCTCTGCGGCAGTCCGAGTTCACGGCCCAGTGCGCGAACTTCGTCCTTGAAGAGTTCACGCAGCGGTTCGACCAGTTTCAAACCCATCTTTTCCGGCAGGCCACCCACGTTGTGGTGCGACTTGATGGTCACCGAAGGCCCACCCGAGAAGGACACCGATTCGATGACATCCGGATAGAGCGTACCCTGAGCCAGGAATTCAGCACCCTCGATGGTGTCGGCGTGTTTCTGGAACACGTCGATGAACAGCTTGCCGATGATCTTGCGCTTGGTTTCCGGATCGCTTTGACCTTCGAGTTCACCCAAGAACAACTCGGTTTCGTCTGCATGGATCAGCTGAATATTATAGTTGTCGCGGAACATGCCCACGACCTCTTCGGCCTCGTTTTTACGTAGCAAACCGTGGTCCACGAAGACACATGTCAGCTGATCCCCGATGGCTTCGTGGATCAGGATCGCCGCGACCGAGCTGTCGACCCCGCCGGACAGACCGCAGATGACCTTCTTGTCGCCGACCTGTTCGCGTATTTTGCGGATCATCTCTTCGCGATAGGCACCCATGGTCCAGTCGCCCTTGAAACCCGCCAGCTTGACGAAATTCTCGTACAGTTTAGCACCTTTGGGCGTGTGATGGACCTCGGGGTGGAATTGCACTGCATAGAAGTGGCGCGATGCGTCAGCCGTGATCGCGTAAGGCGCGTTGGGCGAGGTGCCAAAGACCTCAAACCCGGGCGCGATTTCACTGACGTGATCGCCGTGGCTCATCCAGACCTGCTCATCCCCATCGACGAACCAGCCGTCCAGAACATCCAAGGTGTTTTCAGGGGTGACAAAAGCCCGACCAAATTCAGCAGTGCCGTGGCCGCTTTCCACCTTGCCGCCCAGTTGATGCATCATCACTTGCTGGCCATAACAGATGCCCAGAATTGGTACGCCATAATTGAAAATCTCTTGCGGTGCGCGGGGCGAACCTTCGCGTGTCACGCTGTCGGGACCACCCGAGAAGATCACGGCGCGCGGGGCCATTTCCCGCACGAAATCCATCGTGACGTTCTGATATGGGTGGATTTCGCAGTAGACATTCAGCTCACGTAGGCGGCGGGCAATGAGCTGCGTCACCTGGCTGCCGAAGTCGATGATCAGAAGGCGGTCATGGGATGTCTGGGTCATGCCTGCGCCTTAGGGCAAGCCCGCTCAATTCGCAAGGGCGACATCCAATTCCTGTGGATTTTCAGGACCGGAAAAAAGCCAATTGTAAAAGTTTTGTAACAAAAATATGACAACCGGATGGAATCCTAGTCTGGATTCGTCTGGATAAGGATCATGAATTGCCGATTTCGATAGAAATTGCTGCGTTGAATCTGGCGCTGGCGTTGTTTTGCGGCGCATTGATCGGGTCGGAACGGCAAGTCCGACAGAGGATGGCGGGTTTGCGCACAAACGCACTGGTGGCCCTGAGCGCTGCGGCCTTTGTTGTGTTTTCTGCGCTGTTTCCGGATGAAGTCAGCCCAACCCGAGTGGCGGCACAGGTCGTATCCGGTATTGGATTTTTAGGGGCTGGGATCATCTTTCGTCACGGCTTCACGATCCACGGTCTGAATACGGCCGCAACCTTATGGTGTTCGGCGGCGGTTGGAATGATGGCGGGGACGGGGGCTTGGCTGTTCGCTTTGATGATGACGGGCTTCGTCATTTTCGTGAACCTGGGTCTCAGGCCATTGGTAAAATGGCTCAAGCGTACAACGCGGGCCGGGGTTCCGTTGACGCAAGAATTCAAGATTCTGCTGCAATGCAAGGAAGAGACGCAGGCCGATGCGCGTGTCGCGGTTTTGAAGGCTCTGGCCCAAAATGACATTCGAATCGTGGGGTTCGAAAAAGGAGACAGCGCAGACGGGTCGCAAACAATCGCGGTTTTGGTTTCGATGGAAGACCACCCCGAAGAGCTTCAGCACAAGGTGGTTGCGCCACTTATGCTGGAACCGAGTATCGAGAGTATTGAGTGGGATAGTGTTTCGGAAGCCTGATGAACTTTGACGTGATGTTCACCGCCAAGTAGGGTGGCAATGTCGCTTTTCCCCCTAGAGCGCCGCAATCCCGATGCCTGCGATTCGGTAAACCTGTATCTAAAGCTTCAATCTAACCAACCAGACGGGATTTTCTCATGGCAGAGGCAAACACCCGGCGCAGGGCAAGAGGTGGCGGTGGCGCCGCCCGCCGAGCCGAGCGCACCGCAGTCAGAATAGAGACCGCGAAATACATCGAACGTAACATTCCGAATTTCGAGGTCCTTAATGAAGAGGCGCTTGAAATCATCGAAAACAACGCGGAAACCGTGTTGGAAGAGATCGGTGTTAACTTCGTCGACAACCCCGCTGCGATTGAACGTTGGCGTGAAGTCGGTGCCGATGTTGATGGGGAACGTGTTCGCATCCCGCGCGGCCTTGCGCGCGAGTTGATCAAGACTGCTCCAAGCCAGTTCACACAGCACGCCCGCAACCCCGAGAAATCGGTGGTTATCGGCGGTCGCAACATGGTTCTTGCTCCGGTCTACGGACCTCCGTTTGTGCGCGATGCGCAAGGCGGCCGTCGTTATGCGACCATGGACGACTTCAATAAGTTCGTGAAACTGGCCTATATGTCCAAATGGTTGCATCACTCGGGCGGTACCGTATGCGAACCAACCGACATTCCGGTGAACAAGCGCCACCTGGACATGCTGAAGGCGCATATGACGCTGTCTGACAAACCCTTCATGGGCTCGGTGACCGACCCCAGCCGGGCTCAGGACTCGGTCGAAATGTGCGAGATCCTGTTCGGTAAGGAGTTCGTGCAGGAAAACACAGTGATGACTTCGCTGACCAACATCAACTCACCGATGACCTTCGACGACGTGATGATGGGCTCGCTTGAGGTATATGCCCGCAACAACCAGGCGTGCATCATCTCGCCCTTTATCGTGGGCGGTGCGATGGCTCCGGTTTCGGTTGCCGGTACCCTGACGCAGGTTTTGGCCGAGGTTATGACAGGTGTGGCTTACAGCCAAATTGTCCGTCCAGGCGCACCTGCAATCTTTGGCGCATTTGTCTCGTCGATCGACATGAACTCGGGCGCGCCCACCTTTGGCACGCCTGAAGCAGCCCACATCACCTATGGTGCAGGCCAGTTGGCGCGTCGCCTGAACCTGCCATACCGGTCGTCGGGCTCGTTCTGCGGGTCGAAGCTGCCGGACGCTCAGGCCGCTTATGAAACAGCAAACTCGCTTAACATGGGCCTGTTGTCTGGTGTGAATTTCATGTTGCATTCCTGCGGCTGGCTGGAAGGCGGTCTGGTGGCCGACTTCGAGAAGTTCGTCATGGATGCAGATCAATTGGGCGTTCTGCATTCGCTGGCCAAAGGTGTCGCATATGATGACAACGCGCAGGCCATGGACGCGATCCGCGAAGTCGGCCCAGGCGGTCACTATCTTGGCTGTGCCCACACCCAGGCGAACTTCAAGGACGCCTTCTGGAAATCCGAACTGCTGGACTACAAACCTTATGAAACCTGGCAGGAAGAGGGCGCACGGGATACGCGCACGCTGGCAACTGCGCGGGTCGAACATTTGCTGGCCAATTACCAGCAACCGCAGATGGACCCGGATACAGCTGCGGCGTTGGAAGCCTATATTGCTGAGAAAAAAGCTTCCATGCCGGATGCATTCGCCTGATTACTGAAAAGCGTGGGCGCGGCTGGCTTGATACAGCTGCGCCTCACCCAACAATGCAATAAGCAAGTCCAGATGACGCACCAGTGAATAGGCAGCGTCGTCGTCTTTGCGTTGTGCATTCACTTCCTTTTCCATCTCTATCAAACGAAGCAGCGCCTGACCTGAACCCGGCAGCGAACCGTATCCCAAGATGCGTTGCAGATGTCGGTCCCGATTGTAATCCTGCGCCCCGAATTTGGCGGCCCGCGTCAGCATACGTGGACGGCGAAGGGTTGTGATCATCGTCATCAGGTCCTGCATGTGGTGTATCCCTTTTCGTGAAGAATTCTGGGGGCTTTGTGGCACAACCTAAGCGGGTGTTGCCTGAGTATCAGTCTGGCCGAACGATGGTTTCACGACTGTTTATCTTTTTGAATCAAATCTGGTTCGTGCCTTGGGCGGTTAACGAACGAGTAACGAATGGACCTCTAGTTAGAATTGGTTAACCCGCATTCCGAGGGCGAAAAGTGACAGTTTGTTTTGTCGACGAGGGCAAATAAAGATGGAAAACAACATGGCTTTCACCATTCCGGCATGGGTTCCAGAAGGGGCACAACGATACCTTGCCCATACCGAAACCGGCCGCTCGATCCGCGACATTGCGCGGTCAGCCGGATGCCATGCTTCAACGATCCTCAGGCAAATTCGGCGCATTGAGATGCGTCGCGATGATCCGTTGGTGGATGCGGCTTTGCAATCGCTTGCAGAAACGCATTTTTCGGTGTCGTGTGAGGGCGGCAGGTCCTTTGCTGAGCAAGACGAGGCGGCAAAGGAAGGGGAGTTCGAAAACGAAGCCCTACGCATCCTGCGACGTCTGAGCGAGGCCGGATCTGTGCTTGCAGTGGCTGAGGAAATGGACAAGGCCGTTGTTGTCCGCGACACGGGCGATAACGCGGCAACCAGAACAGCGGTTGTCGATTGTAAAATCGCGCAGGCACTGGCTTTGAAAGACTGGATTGCCTGCGACAATCCGGGGCGTATCTCGCGATATCGGATCACGACGGCGGGGCGAACAGCGCTGAGCCACTTGATTGCGCAGGCAGAGAATAAAGCCCGGTCCGGGACAGAACCGGGCTTTGCCGAAGCGCAAAGCGGGTTTCAGACCAAACCGCTCGGTAGTTCCGCGCAGGGCGTCAGTCGCATTCGCTATAGCGCCACGGAAAGCCCCTTGACTGCGTTGGCCCGGCGCAGGGACAGGGACGGAAAACCGTTTCTGGACGACACGCTTGTCAAAGCGGGCGAACGTTTGCGCGAAGATTTTGAGTTGGCGCAAATCGGCCCTCAGGTCTCGCAGAATTGGGATCGTTTCCTGACGGCTGGGGGGCGAAATAATCACGACAGCGATGCGCATGGGGGGCGGGGCTTTTCAGATGCACGCGATCGTGTGGCACGCGCGTTGTCTGATCTGGGTCCAGGGCTAAGTGATGTTGCCTTGCGATGCTGTTGTTACCTTGAGGGGTTGGAGTTGGCAGAGAAACGTATGGGGTGGTCTGCCCGGTCCGGCAAAATTGTCCTGCGCATCGCCTTACAGCGGCTCAAACGGCATTACCTGGAACAAGCCGAACGCGACCGCATGATTGGTTGAGCGTCGTTGAAAACGCGAAAGGCCCGCCGAAAGCGGGCCTTTTCATATTCAAACAGCGGTTCAGGCCAGTTCCGGCTCGGCCGCCTTTTGCAGATGTTCCATTAGGTTTTCCGGCGACGAGACGCCGTAAGGATCTTCGGGGCAGTTGTCCATCAGGCCGGGCTCTTCGAACCAGGCCTCGACCACGCCGTCATTGACGATGGCGGCATAGCGCCACGAACGCATGCCGAAACCCAGATTGTCTTTGTCGACCAGCATGCCCATCTTGCGGGTGAACTCTGCCGAGCCGTCGGGGATGACTTTGACGTTTTGCAGACCCTGGTCCTGCGCCCATTTGTTCATAACGAAACTGTCGTTGACGGACATACAGTAAATCTCGCCAATTCCGTTGGCGGTGAAATCAGCAAAGCCTTTCTCGAATCCGGGCAGTTGGTAGGTCGAGCAGGTTGGTGTGAACGCGCCCGGCAGCGAGAACAGGATCACGCGCTTTCCAGCAAAAAAATCGGCGGTTGTCTTGTCTTCCCAGCGGAAGGGGTTCGACCCCTCGATGTTCTCGTCACGGACGCGGGTGTGAAAGGTCACGTCAGGCAGTTTTGCGCCAGATTTCATGTTCAAGCTCCTGTGATTCACTTGTGATTTTTTCGTGAGTTAAAACAGTTCTAAATCGCATTCAATCGGGGAAATGCTGCAGTCGCGAATTCTTTGGATGCGTGTTAGTTTTTGAAATATCGTATAAAAACCATTAGTGAGGTTGGTTTTGCTGCGGTTGCTTGGATACGGTGCATAGCGGCTATGCGTCGCTGGTGTAACGCTGGTAACAGGTTTATGTTATACGTAACAAAAGTTGACCCAAAGTCAGGACATCTGCCCGTGCGAGATCTCAAGATCCCAGAACAACGCCATCCGGAAAAAGCGCATCGTCCGGATAACACACAACCCAAAAAGCCAAACTGGATCAGGGTCAAGGCGCCGGGTGGCAAGGGCTATGCAGACACGCGAAAGATCATGCGTGACAACAATCTGGTGACGGTATGTGAAGAAGCGGGATGCCCCAATGTTGGCGAGTGCTGGAGCCAGGGTCACGCTACCATGATGATCATGGGCGAGATTTGTACTCGGGGCTGTACCTTCTGCAATATCGCGACCGGTCGTCCTGACGAACTCGATGCTTTTGAACCCGGTCGCGTGGCGCATGCGGTGGAAAAACTGGGGCTGAACCACGTTGTCATTACTTCGGTGGACCGCGACGACCTGAACGATGGCGGGGCTGAACATTTTGCTCAGACTATTCGCGCTGTGCGCCACCGTTCTCCCAAAACCACGATCGAGATTCTGACGCCGGACTTCCTGAAATGTGAGCCCGAGGTGCTTGAGATTGTGGTTCAGGCAAAACCGGACGTGTTCAACCACAACCTGGAAACCGTACCGGGCCTTTATCCCGAGGTGCGCCCGGGCGCTCGGTATTTCCATTCATTGCGTTTGTTGCAGCGTGTGAAAGAGCTGGATCCGTCGATCTTCACCAAATCCGGTATCATGGTCGGATTGGGCGAAGACGAACAGCAGGTCCGTCAGGTTATGGACGACATGCGCGCGGCGGATATCGACTTTTTGACCATCGGTCAGTACCTGCAACCGACCCCGAAACACCATGGTGTGGATCGTTTCGTTACGCCGGAAGAATTCGCTTCTTACGAAAAAGCGGCGTATGGCAAGGGCTTTCTGATGGTGTCGGCAACACCGTTGACCCGGTCATCGTACCACGCAGGTGATGATTTCGCCCGTCTGCGTGCTGCACGGCAAGAGAAGTTGCAGCAAGCGTGAGCCCGGAACTTTTTGCACGGCTCACCAGCCTGCGCCGCGAGCTGCACCAACATCCCGAGCTTTCGGGGCAGGAGGGTGAAACTGCTGCCCGGATCGCTGCTCTGTTGCGCAACGCCAAAGCTGATTATGTGTTAGCCGGAATCGGGGGCCACGGCGTGGCCGGTGTGTTTGAAAGCGGTCGTCCGGGGCCCACCGTGGGTATCCGATGTGAATTGGACGGGTTGCCGATTCAGGAAGTGTCTGACCTGCCTTATGCTTCAAAAACAAAAGGCAAAGGGCATCTTTGTGGACATGACGGCCATATGACGATGGTGCTGGGCGTGGCCGATGCTTTGAAATCCCAACGCCCGACATCTGGCCGCGTTGTTTTGATTTTCCAACCTGCGGAAGAGACCGGCCATGGGGCCATTGCGTTCCGGGCAGATCCCCAGTTTGGTGAGATTTCGCCTGATATCATACTGTCCCTTCATAACCTGCCGGGATTGGAGCTTGGCACCGTTGAACTTTGCACAGGCCCTGCAAATTGCGCCTCGCGCGGAATGCAGATTGTATTGACAGGCAAAACCTCGCACGCGGCCGCGCCTCAGGATGGGGTGTCACCTGCCGGTGCTCTGGCCAAACTGTTGCCGGCTTTGGCGGGGTTAGGGGCAGGCGGCGACCTGGATGATGACTATGCCCTGACCACGGTCACGCATGCCAAATTGGGTGAGCGCACAGTGGGTGTTGCGCCTGGGCGCGCTGATCTATGGGTGACATTACGAACAGTCTCAGACCGGCGGATGACGCGACTGATGACTGACGCCGAAGCGATGGTCCGTGAGACCGCGCAGGCCGAAGGTTTGTCGATCGAGATTACCTATGACGAGGTGTTCGAAGCCTGCGTCAATCACCCAGAAACGGTCTCAATCCTGAAGCAAGCCTGTGTTGATCAGGGCATTGCCTGCACGCTCGTGGAGCAGCCACAGCGATTTTCAGAAGATTTTGGCCAATTCGGCAAAAGCGCAAAAGCCGCGATGTTCTGGTTGGGATCGGGTCGGGATCACCCACAACTGCACAATCCGGACTATGATTTTCCAGATGCGTTGATACCCGCAGGTGTTGGGATCTTCCTTAACGCCATTTACGCTATTCTTGGAAGGCGATCGTCAGTTTGAATTCACTCAGTTGGCGAGATCACCAACGATTCCAATCGCTTCTATGACTGTCTTCGTGTCATCTGATATCGACAAAATCTCGTCGTCCACCCGAATATATCTTTGACCCGGGCCCAGTGGCTTGAGCTTCCAATTGTCGAGATCGTCAATGTAGTCAAATCGCAAGTCATCCGGCAACTTTTGGCCGCGCGTATATCTTTTGATTTGGCCGGGTGGCACCGCCTTGCCGTTTGACTTGATGGCTTTTTCCACCTTGTTTTTGTTGGCCCCTTGCCCTTTGCCTTTGTTGTCCTTTGCAGCCCCTGCACTGGCTAGGGCCACGATCGCCATAACAACACCAACTGTCGCGACAATACGCTTCATCAACAGACCTCCATTGTTTTAAGGAACACTAGAGGAAAAGACGAGCTTATGTCTATTTATATTCTGATAATGGAATGGCTTGTTCGGAATCCGCCCAGCAAGCGGTGAGTGATGGACAACCTATTAACCCGTAAACCGTACCTTGCCGATAAAGGGCAGGTTTCTGTTCCGCTGCGCGTAGTCGATGCCGTAACCGACTACAAATTCGTCTGGAATCTCGAATCCGATCCAGTCTGACCGGAAATCCACTTCACGACGACTGGGCTTGTCGAGCAGGGCGATTGACTTCAAGCGCGCAGGCTTGCGGCTTTGAAGCAGTTTTATGACGTGATTCAGCGTGTGACCGGTGTCAACAATATCCTCCACAACCAACACATCGCGTCCTTCAATAGCGCCGCGCAAATCTTTGAGAATTCGAACTTCTCGGCTGCTTTCCATCGAGTCTCCGTACGAGGATGCCTCAAGGAAATCTACCTCAATCGGCAAATCCAATTCACGTACCAGATCGGCGATGAAGACAAAACTGCCGCGCAACAAGCCCACGACAACCAGCTTGTCGGTGTTGCCGAATTCTGCTGTGATCTCGCGACAGAGTTCTTCAATTCTGGCAGCGATGGCCTTGGCCGAGATCATCTCATCTATCACATATGCGCGGTCAGTCATCGCAGCCCCCTTGATCTTTGGCGCGCAACATACGACATGACGCGCCATTGTCACCTGCAAATACCGGACGCCATGCCTATCCATTCGGAAACTCGTCACCTGCCATATACCGCCCAGCAGATGTATGATCTGGTGGCAGACGTGGCCAAGTATCCGCAGTTTCTGCCGTGGTGCGCTGCAGCTCGTATCCGCAAGACATATGCTGTGGGCGAGGCCGAAGTAATGGAGGCCGACCTTGTGATCTCGTTCAAAGTGTTCCGCGAACGTTTTGGCAGCCGGGTGACTCTGTTTGCAGACCAGAAGAAAATCGATACCGAATATCTGGATGGCCCCTTCAAATACATGAAGTCCGACTGGCAGTTCGAGGACGCACCGGATGGGGGCTGCAACGTCTCGTTCCATGTGGATTTCGAGTTCAAGAATGCGATTCTGCAGGGGATCATTGGCGTTGTGTTCAACGAAGCCATGCAACGGATCGTGCGCGCGTTCGAGGCGCGAGCCCAGGAACTCTACGGCTAGGTCTTTACGCGGCAAGGGCGCACGCTAGACTGCGCTCATGAAGGATTTCACAGCATCATTGGCCGCTTTTGCGGCAGGCCCGATTTCAACGACTTCGCAGGCGCGGATTGTCACATCACTGTCTGTTCTGGATTGGGTGGCTGTAGGACGTGCAGGTGCGACTGAACCTGTCTCATCCATCATTCGCAAGATGGTTTTGGACGAGGGTGGCAAGGCACAGGCCCATCTTTTTGGCGGCGACGCAGCGCCATTGCGCGGCGCAGCGCTTGTGAATGGCACCGTGTCTCATGCGCTGGATTATGACGACACGCATTTTGCTCATATCGGGCATCCGTCTGTGGCCATCTTGCCGGCAGCGCTTGCTTTGGCCGAGTGGGATGATCGTATACTAGTCGATTTGCTCGAGGCCGCTCTGGTCGGAATGGAGGCTTCGATCCGGGTCGGCCTGTGGTTGGGGCGGGGGCATTATCAGGTCGGGTTTCATCAGACAGCAACGTCCGGTGCATTTGGGGCCGCTGTCGCCGCAGGGCGATTGTTGGGCTTCGATATAAACCAGATGCGGTCCGTTCTGGGGCTTACAGCGACACGGGCTGCGGGGCTGAAGGCTCAGTTCGGGACGATGGGAAAGCCCTACAACGCAGGTCTTGCTGCCGCTGCTGGGATCGAAACTGCCTTGTTGGTGCATCACGGGTTTCGGGCCAATGCCGATGCGCTCGAAGGCCCGTTTGGATTTGGCGCAAACCATCAGGGCGCGTTGGATTTAAGCGCGCTGGAGGGTTTGGGTGATGAATGGTTGTTCGAAAGCGTCAGTCACAAATTCCATGCCTGTTGTCATGGCTTGCACGCCGCGCTGGAAGCGGCGCGTGAACTGGACATCGCCGAGCCTGAAGTGGCCGAGATCAAGATCAAAACCCATCCGCGCTGGATGAGTGTGTGCAATCAGCTAACACCTGCAACCGGGTTAGGGGCTAAATTCTCATATCGCACTGTCATCGCGATGCAGGCGCTGGGGTATGATACCGCTTTACCGGGCAGTTATACGGACAAGGTTTGCGCCGACCCACGCATTAAGTCATTGCGTGACCGCATCACGGTTGAAGCGGATGAAAGCTTGTCAGAAACGCAAGCCAAGTTGGCATTGTTGCGCCGCGATGGTATCCGCCGTGAAGCAACCCATGATCTGCTTACCCCTATGTCGTTGTCTGACCGCGAGGATCGCGTGCGCGCCAAAGCGGCCAAACTGATCGGAGCGGATAAGGCGGACGCGATCTGGTCGATGCTGCGCACCGGAGGTCGCGCCCGCGATCTGGCCGCCAAACTGTCGGGCTAGATCACGCGCCAGTGCAATGGGAAGCCGGGGTCAAAAACGGTAACGGGCCCGACTCCGGTTTCTATCTTGTCGGGGTATTCGACCGGTTCGCCCTTGGTCAGCGTAATGGTGCCTTCGTTCACGGGCAGTCGATAGAACGCGGGACCATTCAGCGACACAAAGCCTTCCAGTTTGTCCAAAGCACCTTCGCGGTCGAACATCTCAGCCACCAGTGACATGGTGTTGGTTGCCGTGAAGCAACCCGCGCAACCACATGCCATTTCCTTGTTGTCATCCGTATGCGGCGCGCTGTCGGTGCCAAGGAAATAACGCGGATCGCCCGAGGTCGCGGCTTTTAGAAGTTCCAGCCGGTGCTCTTCGCGTTTGGCGACGGGCAGGCAATAGTAATGCGGTTTGATTCCACCGACGAGAATATGGTTGCGGTTGATGATCAGGTGATGCGCCGTGATTGTCGCGCCCAGGTCTGCCTCATTGGCTTTAACATACTGAACACCGTCGCGGGTCGTGATATGCTCCATCACCACGCGAAGGCCCGGAGTCGCCTTTCGGATTGGGTCCAGAACGCGATCGATGAACACAGCCTCACGGTCGAAAATGTCGATCTCAGAATCCGTCACTTCACCATGCACGCAGAGCGGCAAGCCAATCTCAGCCATACGCTCAAGAACGGGGCGGACATTGTCGAAGTTCCGCACACCCGAATGCGAATTGGTTGTGGCCCCGGCAGGGTACAGCTTGACCGCTTTGACCAATCCGCTTGCATGAGCAGCAGCCAGATCGTCCGGGTCCGTATCCTCGGTCAGATAGAGGGTCATCAACGGCTCAAACGACATTCCGTCGGGCAGCGCGGCCATGATGCGGTCGCGATAAGCCGCGGCGTGCGCGCCGGTGACAACCGGGGGCACCAGATTGGGCATGATGATCGCACGGCCAAAATGGCGCGCGGTTTCGGGCAGAACGGCCTGCAGCATGGCGCCATCGCGCAAGTGCAAATGCCAGTCGTCGGGGCGGCGGATCGTGAGGGTATCGGTCATGGCTTTCCGCTAGCATAGCTGTTGAAAAAGACCAACCGCGACCGCGCTCATTGGCAAAAAAACTTGTCAACCAACCCGAACGTCGTAGCTGTGTCTTGGCGTGAGGTCTTGACGCACAGGTCTGTGCGTGAACTGTTTGAACGCTAAGGAGAGAGGGTTCCATGACGCAACCAAATTCAATTGACGCCGTGCAGCAGATGTTGGGAGCCCAGGGCTATGTATGCGGACGCGCCCTTGCGACGGTTGTTTTCCTGTCGCTGAAACTGGGCCGACCTTTGTTTCTGGAAGGTGAAGCGGGCGTTGGGAAAACCGAAATCGCCAAAGCCTTGGCCTCGGGTTTGAACCGTCGCCTGATCCGCTTGCAATGCTACGAAGGTCTGGACGCCTCTTCTGCCGTCTATGAATGGAACTTTCCCGCGCAGATGGTTGCGATCCGCACGGCTGAGGCGTCGGGCGGGGCGGATCGGGGTGCATTGCAGTCCGAACTGTTCTCAGACGAATACCTGATCGAACGCCCGTTGTTACAAGCCATGCGGCCAGACGAACATGGCGCGCCGGTCCTGCTGATTGACGAGCTGGACAGGACCGATGAACCTTTCGAAGCCTTCCTGCTAGAGGCTCTCAGTGATTTTCAGGTCACGATCCCAGAGTTGGGCACCGTTAAAGCACCAGAGCCGCCCGTTGTCATAGTCACGTCAAACCGCACGCGCGAGGTGCATGACGCCCTCAAACGCCGCTGCCTTTATCATTGGGTCGACTATCCCGATTTCGAGCGCGAGATCGAAATCCTGCACGCCCGCGCACCCGAAGCCGCGGATGCCCTCAGCCGGGAAGTTGTGGCCTTTGTTCAGCGTTTGCGCACCGAAGATTTGTTCAAGAAGCCCGGCGTGGCCGAGACAATCGACTGGGCCAAATGCCTGTTGGCGCTGGATGTGATGAACCTGAGCCCTGAGGTGATCGGCGACACGCTGGGAGCAATCCTGAAATACCAGGACGACATCCAGAAACTACAGGGGTCCGAGGCGAAGCGCATTCTGGACGAGGCTAAGGCCACCCTCGAACCGGCCTGATGCTTCACCTTTTCCCAAATACTCCGGGGGTATGGGGGCAGAGCCCCCATGGGTGCTGATGGCAGAACAACTCCCGCTGGAAATACCGGACAACCCGAAGCTGGCCCAGAATATCACGCACTTCGCCCGTGCTCTCAGAAAGGCTGGTTTGCCAATCGGTCCGGGGCGCGTGATTGATGCCATCAACGCTGTGCAGGCGGCAGGGTTTACCGAGAAACGGGACTTTTACTGGACGCTGCACGCCTGTTTCGTGAACCGCCCGGAACACCGCACGGTGTTTGCGCAAATCTTTCGAATGTACTGGCGCGATCCGCGATACATGGAACACATGATGGCCATGATGCTGCCCGCCATTCGCGGCGTTCAGGAAGAGCGCAAGGCCGATGCCGGTGAAAAACGCGCAGCCGAGGCGTTGCTGGATGGCGTCGAACAGGATCTGCCGGAACCCGTCATACAAGATGAGGGCGAAACCGAAATCGAGATTGACGCTACTCAGACAGCATCATCCGAAGAACGTTTGCGCAATCTCGATTTTGAGCAGATGAGCACGGCCGAAATCGCGCAAGCCAAACGCGTTTTGGCACGGATGACCCTGCCGGTTAAACCCATCGAGTCGCGCCGTGGGCAGGCCAGCCATCTTGGCCACCGTATCGACCGTGCCCGAACGTTGCGCGCGGCAATGCGACAAGGCGGCGAGCTGCGCACTATAGCCAGGCTTCAGCCCAAGCCGCGCTGGCCTAACCTTGTCGCGCTTTGTGATATTTCTGGATCCATGAGCCAATACAGCCGGATCATCCTTCATTTCCTACACACGGTGTCCAACGCCAAGGGGGCGGGGTGGGCCAAGGTTCACGCCTTCACATTTGGCACCCGTCTGACCAATATAACGCGCCATCTTCATCAAAGAGATGTGGACGCAGCGCTTGCCGCCGCTGGGTCCGAGGCGCAGGATTGGGAAGGAGGCACACGCATCGGCGACTGTTTGCACCAATTCAACCGCGACTGGTCCCGTCGTGTCATGGGGCAAGGGGCGGTGGTTCTGCTGATCACGGACGGTTTGGAACGGGGCGACCCGGAGATTTTGCAGAAAGAGATTGAACGCTTGCACCTGTCCGCAAGACGCTTGATCTGGCTCAATCCGTTGTTACGTTGGGATGGGTTCGCCCCGAAAGCACAGGGCGTTGCGGCAATGCTGCCACATGTGGACAGTTTCCGGGCAGGACATTCGATCGCCTCGCTCGAAGACCTGGCCGACGTGATCTCAGAACTCGACGACCAGGGTCAGAAAGCCCGGCTGATGGCCGCGCTTTCCGGTTAGGCACTTACGACAGCTGTTCTGCGTTGCACTTGCGCGCCATTTCCATGGCTTTGTATGTGCCAGTCAAGTCGACCGTGAACGCATACGCGGTTTCGGGGAACACGATCATGACTTTTTTCTTGGCCAGATCATCAGCGAATTGGGGGTTGTCAGACAGAACGTAACCGCCCGAATAGCCCTTGGTGATATTACCCTTCATTCCGGTGGCTTCACCCAGATAGATATTGTCGCCAATCAGGATAGCGACTTCTTGCGTTTCGCCCCGTTTGATATCGGTGTCGGCTTTGGTGAACACACCGACATAGCCAACGCCGCGGTCTTCGGTCAGACCCATCTGAACGACGTTTTCCGCATCGTCCACAGCCTCGATCAGGCAGGATTTCTTTTCATTGTCGATAAAGACCTTCCAGCCTTCGACTTCACCATAGCGTTCGAACGTATCAGCCCATGCTGCGGTCGCGGTCAAAAGACCAACCGCTGCGCCCAGTGTTAAAAAACGTTTCAACTGCTTGTCTCCGATATATAAATTTTGGATACGCGGTCTGGCAAAATACCAGTTGCGTGGGCAGGCTAAAACGCGGCCTCCAAACAATCAATCCTATGATTTATTGAATGAGGCCGAGGTTTAGCCGGGTTCGGGAAACAACCGGTATAGACCATTTGGCAAGACGGTGGCGCTTTTCATCGCGCCAATCCTGCCTATGTTGGAGTCGGACGACATCTGGAGGGTCTGATGGAGCGATTCGACAACAGCCCGGAAACGGCTCTGGACTGGCACCGCAGCGGGCGGGGCGCGACCTTGGCTACAGTTGTCGAAACCTGGGGCAGCGCGCCACGGCGTGTAGGATCGCAATTGGTGATCGGTGGAGACGGGCGGATTGAAGGCTCGGTTTCCGGCGGTTGTGTAGAAGGTGCGGTGATCGTTGAAGCGCTTGAAGCCTTGGACGAGGGCGAAGCCCGGCTTTTGGAATTTGGCGTCAGCGATGAGGACGCCTTTGCTGTGGGGCTGGCCTGCGGCGGAACGATCCGTGTTCTGGTCGAACCCATTGGCAAGGTCCTGCCCGAGCCCATGCTGGCAGAATTGGTCGCAGCCCGTGCTGCGCGCGCGCCCGTGGCGTATGAGGTGAACACAAATACTGGACACAGGGCCTTACGTCGCAACGCTTACGCTGATCGGTTGCGCATGGACCGGTCCGGTTTTGAAGAGGACGGCGAGACCTTTGTGGCCGTTCACAACCCGCCTTTGCGTCTGATCGTTGTGGGGGCTGTCCATATCGCACAGGCCCTTGTGCCCATGGCCCGCGTTGCAGGTTACGATCCAGCAATCATAGATCCACGCGATGCCTTTGCGTCCAGTGCACGCTTTCCTGGGGAAACGATTTTGACTGATTGGCCGGACGAAGCGGTCGCCAAGTTGGGGCTGGACGCGCGCACCGCAATTGTACTGCTGACCCATGACCCCAAGCTGGACGACCCGGCGCTGCAGGCGTCACTGGATGCTGGTGTCTTTTACATCGGTGCTCTAGGCTCGACGCGGACCCATGCCAAGCGTGTAGATCGTATGAAAGCCGCAGGGTTCACTGAGGAACAGATCTCCAGAATTCACGGCCCGATCGGATTGGATATTGGTGCTGCGGGACCTGCAGAAATCGCCGTTGCTATTCTGGCTCAGATGACGGCGGTCTTGCGGGGCAAAGCATGAGGTTTGGCCCGGTTCCCGTAGCGCAAGCCGAAGGGGCCATTCTGGCGCATTCGGTGACGGCAGACGGGCGTAAGCTGCGCAAAGGATTGGCATTGCAGCCCGAAGATATTGTGCAGTTGACGCAAGCTGGGCTAAGCGAAGTCATTGTCGCACGGCTTGATCCCGGTGACTGCCATGAGGACGAGGCCGCACGGGCTTTGGCAGCGGCCCTTGCGCCTGAAGCTGCCGCAGCCAACCTGCGCGTGACCGAGGCGTTTACCGGGCGGGTCAACCTTTTGGCCGATGGACCGGGGGTGGCCGTTCTGGATGTCGCTGCGCTTGAGCGGTTCAACCAAGTCAATCCGATGATCACAGTGGCCACGGTACCCCAGCATCAGCAAATGGGACCAGGTGGTATGGTGGCGACCATCAAGGTCATCTCTTACGCTGTGCCCGAAGAGGATGTCCAACGCGCCGCCGCTTTGGCACAGGGCGCAATCCGTTTGGCGCGTCCGGTTCACCAAACAGCCGGACTGATCGTGACGGACATTCCGGGCGGGCCATCGAATGAGAAAGGGATTGCCGCTATTCGGGGCCGGGTCGAGTTGCTGGATATGGAACTGAGTGATGTGCAGATCGTTCCGCACAGGGTCGATGCTCTGGCCAAGGCGGTGTCGCAAAGCGATGGTGATGTTCTGATGATCCTGACAGGATCAGCGACGTCGGACCCGGAAGATGTGGCGCCGTCGGCTGTGCGTCTGGCTGGCGGGCAGGTGGATCGCTTTGGAATGCCGGTGGATCCGGGAAACCTGCTGTTTTTGGGCGCCTTGCGGGATCGCCCGGTCATTGGATTACCCGGATGCGCGCGTTCTCCAGCCTTAAACGGTGCCGATTGGGTTCTGTCTCGGATCGCTTGTGGAATTGAGACTACGGGTGCTGACATAGCAGCGATGGGGGTTGGCGGGCTTTTAAAGGAAATTCCGACCAGACCGCAGCCGCGTGCCAAACGCAAAACCTAGACGTATTGACGTGCGCTGGCCGCATCTCAGCAAGGTTGTCAGAGCTTCCTGAGCTTTGGCAAAACACCGGGCCGCCAATAGGCGCCCGTGTCTTCCCGTGCTTTTTGGTACTGTTCCACGCGTGCCCGGGCGTCCTTGCCACCGGCTTCGAACAAATGCCCGAGCAAACATTCCAACACGGCCATCGCGCCGGAAAAGCTTGAAAATGGGTGCAAAGTTCGGGTGCTGACAGACAGAACCACATCCGGTTCAACCCCGGGCGCGATCACCTCGCTTTC
Source organism: Ruegeria sp. HKCCD7296 (assembly GCF_013110775.1). Lineage (NCBI taxonomy): Bacteria > Pseudomonadati > Pseudomonadota > Alphaproteobacteria > Rhodobacterales > Roseobacteraceae > Ruegeria > Ruegeria sp. HKCCD7296. The sequence goes on along the minus strand of NZ_WVRF01000002.1, from coordinate 206,309 downwards.
CGACAGCAACACGATGCGCATGGACCGGTCGCGGGCAAAGCGCATCGATTGTATCGTATCGGCGGAATAGGGATGGACGGTGATGGCAAACAGACAATCTTCAGCCGTGGCTTCGACCAAATCGTCAATGGCTGAGCCCATGTGACGGGGCACCAGCTGTAATCCGGGATGGGCCATGCGGCCTGCGTAGTGAAAGTAGTAGGCCAGGGCGTGGCTGGACCGTGTCGCCGTCACGTAACAGCGCCGCGCGGAAACCATGTGCCCAATGGCTTGTTGTGTCAGATGCGGATCCATCAGGCGCAAGGATCGCGAAACCACATTCATCTCGTTCTGAGCGAATTTGACCTGCGCCAGATGAAACGGGTCTTGTCCCGACGGAGCCTCCAACCAGCCTTGCCCCAGCCGGTCTTCGCTGTCAGTTGTCAGAGCGCGGCGAAATGGTTGGCGAAATGCGTCGAAGCTGTCAAAGCCCATGCGCTGCGCAAGTCGTACCAACACGTTTGAACTGATGCCGATTCTGTCCGCTGTTTTACGGATAGGGTTCAGTCCAAAGTCGCCGGGATGGTCGACGATATACTTTGCCGCGACCTGCATTTGCGCAGGCATCTTATCAATCTCGCGCCTCAACTGATCCGTGAGTGCCATCAGGGTAGGGGTCATGGCTAAAATAAAACATATGTTTTCTATAGCGTAAATTGAAAACGTATTGAGTGGAGACTAGCTGCAACCTTGTAAGAGGAAAGAACAGATGAATCCCATCCCTGCCGACGACAGCAAAACCCACTATATTCTAGTCGCGCCCAATGGCGCGCGGCGCACTAAAGCAGATCATCCTGCCCTTCCGGTCACGATAGATCAGATCGTCGAAACCGCGCGGGCCTGCCACCTTGCAGGGGCGCAGGGCATTCATGTTCATGTGCGGGACGCGAATGGTCAGCATTCGCTGGATGCTGGATCGTATCTGGAAACGATCGCCGAGTTGCGCCGCATCGCGCCGAGGTTGGATGTTCAAATAACAACCGAAGCGGCCGGAGTATTTGACGTTCCCGCGCAGCTGGCCTGCTTGGAGCAGGTGCGTCCAGACTGGGCCTCGATTTCGGTACGAGAGATTGCGCGCGACCCCAACCTTGCACCGCGTGTCTATGCGCTTTGTGCTGATCAGGGAACGCGGGTGCAGCATATACTTTACGATGAAGAAGACGCGCGGCTGTTGGACCAGTGGCAGCAGGATGACATTGTCCGTAAGGATCAGACGGACCGGCTGTTTGTTCTGGGACGCTATAGCGAAGGTCAGCAATCTGTACCGGCAGATCTGGATGCCTTCCCGAAATGTCAAAACTATTGGATGGTCTGCGCGTTTGGCGCACAAGAACACGCCTGTCTGGCCGAAGCAGCGCGGCGGGGGGGTGATGTGCGCGTTGGATTTGAAAACAGCCTGACGGGCCCGGATGGCACGCCGTGGGCGGACAACGCGGCTTCGGTCGCGGCTTTGGTTGAACTGCTTGGAAAGGCCAGAACATGAGTCACGTATTCCCACGCCACACCAAATCGGACCTACCCATCGCAGCAGGTGGGGAAGGCTGCTTTCTGATCGACGCCCAAGGCAAGCGGTACCTAGACTGCGGTGACGCGGCCGTGTCTTGCCTGGGGCATTCCAACCCCGCAGTGATCCGCGCCGTGCAGGATCAGGTGGAACAGATCGCCTTTGCCCACAGCGGTTTCATGACCTCTGAACCGGCTGAGGCGCTGGCGGATCTGTTGATCCAGCACGCGCCGGGCGATTTGGACCGGGTCTATTTTGTATCGGGCGGGTCTGAGGCAACCGAGGCGGCAATCAAACTGGCGCGTCAGTACTTTCTCGAGACCGGTCAGCCCGAGCGTCGGCATGTCATCGCGCGAAAACAAAGCTACCACGGCAACACGCTGGGCGCTTTGTCTGCCGGGGGCAACGCCTGGAGGCGTGCTCAGTTCGCACCGATGCTGATTGAGATGACGCATATTTCGGCTTGTTATGAATACGCCGAAAAACCTGAAAGTGAGGGTAGCTTTGACTATGGTCAGCGCGTTGCCAACGAGCTTGAGGCTGAAATACTACGCCTGGGTCCGGACACAGTTATGGCTTTCATGGCAGAACCCGTGGTCGGTGCAACCCTGGGCGCGGTTCCGGCTGTTGAGGGGTATTTCAAACGTATCCGGGAAATCTGCAACCAATACGGGGTGCTGTTGATCCTGGATGAGGTTATGTGCGGTATGGGGCGCACAGGCCATCTGTTTGCCTGCGATCATGACGATGTTGCGCCGGATATTCTGTGCATCGCCAAAGGTTTGGGGGCCGGGTATCAACCGATCGGAGCTATGCTGTGCACCGGGGCGATATATGATGCAATTCGGGATGGGTCAGGTTTTTTTCAACACGGGCACACCTATATCGGTCACCCGGTTGCTACGGCTGCTGCACTCGCGGTGGTCCGTGAACTGACGGAACGGGATTTGCCAGCCCGAGCCGGGGTCATGGGAGACAAAGTGCAATCAGCCCTTGAGGCTGCGTTTGGACAGCACCCGAATGTCGGCGATCTGCGTGGGCGTGGCCTTTTCCGCGGGATCGAGCTGGTGTCCGATCGGGGCACCAAAGCTCCGTTCGATCCGTCTTTGGGCATTGCCGGAAAGGTGAAGAAGGCTGCAATGGCTGAAGGCTTGATCTGTTATCCGATGGCGGGGACACGGGATGGACGTAACGGAGATCACATTCTTCTGGCACCACCTTTTATCATCGAAGACGCGCGGATTGACGAACTTGTCAGCAAATTGGAACGGGCGTTGAGCGCAGTTATCTAACGGCGGTAGAAACGAAAAGGCTCTCGCGGTACTTGCGAGAGCCTTAGATCTTTCAGCCGGTGTTTGGCCTATTTCTGAGGAAGTGGGCCGATCATCATGATCATCTGACGGCCTTCCATCTTTGGCATGTTTTCAATCTTGCCAAGGTCTTTGACGTCCTCAGCAACACGCTCCAGCAATTCGCGTCCCAAGTTCTGGTGCGCCATTTCGCGGCCACGGAAACGCAGGGTCACTTTGACCTTGTCGCCGTTTTCAAGGAACTTGAACACGTTCCGCATCTTTACGTCATAGTCATGGGTGTCGGTGTTGGGCCGGAACTTGACCTCTTTCACCTCGATGACTTTTTGCTTTTTACGGGCTTCGCTTTCGCGCTTTTGTTGTTCGTATTTGTATTTGCCGAAGTCCATGATCTTACAGACCGGTGGGTTCGCGTTGGGCGAAATCTCGACAAGGTCAAGACCGGCATCTGCAGCAAGTTGCATGGCTTTGGCGGGATGAACCACCCCGACGTTTTCACCTTCGGCACCAATTAGCCGAATTTCGGGGGCACGGATTCTGTCATTGACGCGCGGGCCGGTGTCACGTTGTGGCGGCGCGTTGTGAGGTCTGCGAGCTATGGGTTCATTCCTTTGATGATTGCAGAATTTCGAGCCCGGAATTTAAACCGGGCTGCGCCGCACTTCAAGCGGCATAAATACAGGTTGCAGTGAAAAAACTTGTTTTATCGGGTGTTTTTCGCGTTCGAAGCACCAAAGCTTCGAACGCAAATTGGTATTATCCGACAAAGGCTTTCTCGATCACGAATTCCTTTGGCTCGGAATTTGCGCCTTCGCGCAGACCAAACCCTTCAAGGATTTCCTTGATGTCCAGGTTGAAAGCCAAGGAACCGCAAACCATTGCGCGGTCGGTTTCAGGCTTGATGCCGCCTTCGATGCCCAAATCGGCAAACACGGTGCCGTCCTGCAGCAGGGTGGTGATACGGCCCATCTTGGGGCTGTCTTCCCGCGTGGTGGTTGGGTAATAGCGGATTTTGTCAGCGAACCCTTCGCCCATCAGCTCGGCCAGCAATTCATCCTGACGGATGTTTTCGATCAGTTGGCGGCCATATTCCAGTTCCGCGACTTCGCGGCAGGTGTGGGTGATTATAACCTCGTTATAATCCTCATAGGTCTGCGGTTCACGCAGTAGCGAGGCAAATGGCGCGAAACCGGTGCCGGTGGCAAAGAACCACAGGCGTTTGCCAGGCAGCAGGGCGTCATGCACCAGTGTGCCAACCGGCTTGGGGCGTAAAATGATCTGATCGCCGGGTTTGATATGTTGCAGCTTCGAAGTCAGCGGGCCGTTCTGTACCTTGATGGAATAGAACTCCAACTCTTCATCCCAGGACGGCGACGCAATCGAATAGGCGCGCAGCAAAGGTTTTCCGTTGTCGCCCAGCAGGCCGATCATCACGAATTCACCCGAGCGGAATCGCAGCGAGGCAGGGCGCGACACCTTGAAAGAGAACAGGCTGTCAGTCCAGTGCTTCACCTCGGTGACAGTCTGGGCATCTGGCAGTACGGGGGCCTTAACGGCGGTTGCTTCACTCACGGATTTCATCTCTGTCATCATTTCACTGCCGGCCAGCTAAACCGACATCTCCGTTTAATCTTTGATCCAAGTCAGGAAAAGGGGACAGATTGCCCCCCTTGTATCACAAGCTTGTGCGTGCAGTCTTATCCGCGCAGGCGGGCCTGATAGTTATTATCTTGCCAATTGGCGCGGGCCAGCCATTGATCTTCGGGCTGTCGGTCCGCAAGCGCATGATCTATTTCAACCTCGTCGAACCCGCTGCGACGGGCCATGGCGTATTGGTCTGCCAGAACATGGCCTTTGGCGCGCAGGCGGCCTGTATACCCTTTCAGGCGTAGAACGCGTGCAATTGTAAAGCCGCGCCCATCCGCAGAGGAGGGGAAGTCCACACGCACCATCTTGGCGCTGCCCAAACGGTCAATCAGCTCATCCGGGTCGGTGTCCGAGGCCACATCAAGGGCCACTACGTCATTGGCGGCATCATCCAGGGTGACAAAGCCGTCGGTCCAGTCATCAGGCGAAAAGCCCTCATCCGTTACGATTACGTTCATGTTTTCTCTCCGATGCGGATCATTTTGCCATCGACAAAATGGATGCCACATTCTTCCTTGTTCTGATCGCGCCAACGTCCGGCGCGTGGGTCTTCGCCCTCTTTGACCGGCGAGGTGCAGGGCGCACATCCGATCGAAGGGTATCCTTTGGCCACCAGCGGGTGCCGGGGCAGATTGTTTTCGTCCATATAGGTGCGCACGTCTTCGGGTGCCCAATGGGCAAGCGGGTTGACTTTGATCCGGCCCGTGCCGTCTTCGACTTCAAAAAACTCGAGCGCGGCGCGTGTGCCCGACTGAAACCGCTTGCGTCCCGTGATCCAGCCACAATAGCCCGACAGGGCTTTTTGCAGTGGGAAGGTTTTGCGCAGGTTGCAGCAGGCATCTGTATCGCGTAGGCGCAGAGCACTGTAAGGGTCGTCTCGTTGAACGTCTTCTTCATCCGCACGAATGATCTTGACGTTCTTCAGGCCCAAACGCTCGCTGACCTCATGTTGGTATTCCAGCGTTTCAGTGAACAGCAACTGAGTGTCCACGAACAGCACCGGGGTCGCCTTGTCGACCACCGCTGCCATATGCAGCAAGACCACCGATTCCGCACCGAAGCTTGAGACAAGAGCAAGATCGTCGATTTCCTCGATGGCACCATGCATGACATCATGCGCAGAATGGTGGCGGAACCGGGCGTTCAGCGCTCCGACCTTTTCGGTCAGTTCGCTGCGGTCTTTGCCCAGTTCCGTCTGGATCAGATCAAGCGGCATTCGCCCGAGCCTCGGGGTAGAGGGCTGCCTTAAACGGAGCCATGCCAACTCGGCGATAGGTCTCCAGGAAAGTTTCTTCGGCGCTCTCCCGCTGGTTCAGATAGGTGTCGACGATGCGCTCTACGGCGGGCACGATTTCACTATAGGCAAAGCCCGGACCCGTGCGGTCGCCCACGGCCGCTGTCTCGGTGCCGTCGCCGCCCAGAGTGATCTGGTAGTTTTCAACGCCCGCGCGATCCAGCCCCAGAATGCCGATATGCCCCACGTGGTGGTGACCACATGCGTTGATGCAGCCCGAGATCTTGATCTTCAGGTGACCGATATCATGCTCCAGCTTCAGCTCGTCAAACCGGGTCGCGATTTCCTGCGCAACCGGGATCGATCGTGCCGTGGCCAGCGCGCAGTAGTCCATACCGGGGCAGGCGATTATGTCGCTGATCAGGCCGATATTGGCGGTGGCCAGTTCGTATTCCTTCAGCTTCGCGTGGATCGCAGGCAGATCCGATTTGTGAACATGCGGCAGGATCACGTTCTGCTCATGGCTGATGCGCAGCTCGTCATAGGCGAACTCTTCGGCCAGATCGGCCATTACGCGCATCTGTTCGGCCGTTGCATCGCCCGGCGTTGCGCCATGTTTCTTGATCGAGATCGTGACAATCGCGTGGTCTGCGTTTTTATGCGGCGCGATGTTGGTGTCGACCCACGAGCGGAAAACCGGATCGTTGGTGTAGGCGCTTTCAAAAGACGCAACCGAACCTTCGCGGAAGGCAGGTGCCGCAAAGTGATCCTTGATCTCTTCGAGAAGGTTCATGTCAGCACCCTTGAACTGCGGGCGGACCTGCAGGAAACGCTCGTTGACCTTGGCGCGGATGGCGTCGATGCCGTGCTCGTGCACGGTGATCTTGATGCGTGCCTTATATTTGTTGTCACGGCGACCGATCTGGTTCCAGACGGACACAACGGATTCCAAATAGGCCAGCAGATCGTCAAAAGCGACGAAATCCGACAGTTCTTTGCCGATCATTGGCGTACGGCCCAGACCGCCACCAACAATCACACGGGCCCCCAGAACACCGTCACGCTCGACCAGTTGCAGGCCGATATCATGTGCCTTGATGACGGCACGGTCATTTTCCGAACCGGTGATGGCAATCTTGAACTTGCGCGGCATGAACTGGAATTCCGGGTGGTCGGTCGACCACTGGCGCAGAAGTTCTGCATAAGGGCGCGGGTCCGCAACTTCATCCGCGGCTGCGCCAGCAAAGTGGTCTGCGGTCACGTTGCGGATGGTGTTACCCGAGGTCTGAATGGCGTGCATGCCAACTTCGGCCAGCGCGTCCAGCATATCCGGCACGTCGTTCAGCTTGGGCCAGTTGTACTGGATGTTCTGACGGGTGGTGAAGTGGCCATAGCCCTTGTCCCACTTTTCGGCCAACAGCGCCAGTTGGCGCATCTGCGCGCTGGAGAGGGTGCCATAGGGGATGGCGACGCGCAGCATATAGGCGTGCAGTTGCAGATACAGGCCGTTCATCAGGCGCAGGGGTTTGAATTCGTCTTCGGTCAGCGAACCGTCAATGCGGCGCTCGACCTGCGCACGGAATTGCGCGTTGCGCTCTGCCAGAAACTCGTGGTCAAACTCGGAGTAGCGATACATGTCTAGCTGTCCTTGGTTGCAGCCCCGAACCTTGGGGCCATAGAAGGGGAGAGAGGGGGCCTAAGTTCAGGCCCGGGGCTGCGGGGAAGTTTCCTGTTTGCCGTGGGCATAGTTGGACGGACCAGTCCGGCGGAAATCTTCCCGAAAATGTGTAGGCTCAGGGCCGTTTTCGCCTGCAACAGCGTCAGCCAGATATGCACCCACAATCTTGCTGGCCTGCCGGGCGGCGTCCAGCAGACGCACCTGGGCATGCGCTTCGTCAGTGATCAGTTCGGCATCAGACAGATCACGCGACCAGCGGTCATCTTCGGTTTGATAAATCACGTCACCTTCCAGCAAATCATTTGCGGTGACGACTTTGGGGGTAAAAGCGCGGGCCATCAGGCAAGCTCCTTATTGAATTCGGTCACAGCCTGCGCCGCTTCTCGCGGGGCAAGGCCATAGAAAGTCAGGGCCGGGCCGTTCATTTCGGCGGCGGCCAGATCGGTGGGCAACTGGTCCAAAGTGGTGGCCAGAATGCGTTGGTCAGGGCGCGAGGCGTTCTCGATCAGGGTGACGGGTGTAGCGCGATCTGCACCGTGCATGATCAGGCGGCCTTGAATGAACCGGGCCGACTTCTTGCCCATGTAAATTGCAGCAACCGACCCTGAGCGCGCCAGAGCGGCCCAGTCGTGATCAGCAAAGCCTTTCATGTCGTGCCCGGTCAGAAACCGTACCGAAGAGTTGCGGCCCCGGCGTGTCAGGCTTTGCCCGATGCTTGCTACAGCCGCAGACGCAGCGGTAATTCCGGGAATGATCTGCCAGGAAATACCCGCAGACTGAACCGCTTCGATTTCTTCATCCAGCCGACCAAACACAGTGGGGTCCCCTGATTTCAGGCGCACCACGCGGTTACCCTTTTGGGCACAGTCCACCAAAAGCGCGTCGATATCGCTTTGCTTCCAGGACGGACCAAAACCGGCCTTGCCAACATCAACCAGCTCGGCGTGCTGGCCTGCCATGTCCAGAACAGGTGCGCTGATCAGGCGGTCATGCAAAACGATATCAGCCTGCTCAAACGCGGTGAGTGCCTTGAGCGTCAGCAGATCGGGATCGCCGGGGCCAGCGCCGACAAAGTCGACATGTCCTTTGGATCTGATTGTGAGCATGTCCTGCATTGGATCGTCTCGGGTGTAGTTTGACTTGATCAGCAATATAGGAAATATTCCCGTCAAAGCGCCATATGGGCGTCGAAATAAGAACATTAGTTCCGCATGCGTTGAAAAATGGAACGAAAACCTCGAATTGGAAGGAATACTGGAATGTCGGTTCGAATAGACGAAACGGATCGGAAAATTCTGGCCGAGCTGCAACGTGATGCGGGTCAGTCACTGGACGAAATTGCGGTCCGTGTGGGCAGTTCCAAGACCCCGGTCTGGAATCGAATCCGTAAGCTAAAAGGGGCAGGTATCATTGGGCAGCAAACGGTTTTGCTGGATGCCGAAGCGCTTGGGTTCGAGGCGACATTTTTTGTCTTGATCCGTACGTCGGAGCACGAGGCTGAATGGCAGCGCAAGTTTCTGAAAGCGTTGCGCGATCACCCCGAAGTGCAAGAGGCACACAGGTTGGCTGGCGACATCGACTACATCCTCAAGGTCAGGGTCAAGAATGCACGTGCCTATGACGTGTTCTATCAATCGCTTATCTCTGAAGTGCGGGTCCACAACGTGACGGCGCTTTTGTCGATGGAGGAAATAAAATCCACAACAATGCTGCCGTTGAACGCGTTGGTTGAGAAGGCATAAAAAGGCACAGGCGTTAAAGCGGCCTCAGATTTGCACCAGAACCTGTTGCAAGCCATGGAAGTGATAACTGTCCGAATAAGCCGGAGGTGCGGCCAACCGCAAGTTCGGGCAGCTTTCAAACAGAATTGGCAGAGCGATGCGCATTTCCAACCGCGCCAAAGGCGCACCAACGCAGAAGTGGATCCCGCCACCAAAGCTGGTGTTCACATCGATGGACCGCGTGGCGCGGAAAGCGTTCGGTTCTTGCCAGACAACGGGGTCGCGGTTCGCGGCCCCCAGCAACAAAGCAACCTGATCGCCGCGCTTGAAGCTATGTCCAAAGGTCTCGACATCCTCGTAGGCATAGCGCGTAAACATGTGCAAGGGCGGGTCATAACGCAGGATTTCTTCGATGGTTGAGTCAATCTTGTCTGGTCGTAAGACGCTTGGGTCTGTTTGCGTTTCCAGTAAGGTTTTGACCCCATTCCCCAAGGAGTGCACCGTCGCTTCATGACCGGCATTCAACAGCAGAATACAGGTCGCGACCAACTCCTCGCGTGACAGTTTCTCGCCTTCTTCTTCTGCAACGATCAATCGTGTAATCAGATCGTCACGCGGGTCACGCCGCCTCTGGTCGATATAGTCTTCCAGAAACGTGGTGAATTCCTGCGCCGATTGTGTAGCCTTGTCTTCGGTGTCCCGCGTTCGATTGGCTTGGTACATTGCCACCATGTCGTGCGACCAGCGCAGCAAGTCCGGTGCCATTTCTTCGGGTACTCCCAGCAGACGACAGATCGTAATCACGGGGACCTGAGTGCAATAGGCATGCAAAAGGTCAAACGGCTCTTGTGGGAAGTCCCGGATCAGATCGTGACAAAGGGTTTCAATCGAAGGCTGCAATGCCGAAATCGCCCGCGAGGTAAAGGCCCGCATGACCAGCGCTCTCAGGCGGGTGTGTCTCGGCGGCTCGGCTTCAAGCAGCGAATGAGCTTCGACTGACAACCACGGGGCCAGATGGGCGGGGCCTTGCGTAGCACATTCGGGTGGAACTTCGCGTCCGAACCGACGATCTTTCAGCAAGGTGCGGACGGATCGGCAGGATACAGCGGCAACCATGCCGTAATCAGTCCAATAGAACAGATCTCCGGCTTGTCGGGCTGTGTCATAAAACGGATAGGGGTTCTGGACGAAATCCGGGTCTGTCGGGGATTGTGAGAGAGACTTCATGCGACGCACACTTGCCACGCGGCGCGTTGAATGCAAGACCCTGTATATGCACAGAGTTTGGGTCATCGCCGGTTTTCTGCTTGCCGTTGGGGTACTGTCCGGATTCGTCTGGTCCTATGGCTACCGTCAAGCTTTGTCTCAGCTGAGTGAAAAGGCCGAGGCCGATCTTGAACTGGCGGCTGACCGGCTGAGCACGCAAATGCAAGTGTATCAAGAACTTGCAGTGCTGATGGCGACCCATCCGATTCTGCATGAATTGGATCAACCAGCCGACATACGACAAGCTGAGGCAATGCTGCTGGACATTGCTGACAAAACAGCAGCAGTCAACATGATGTACCTGGACCGAAAAGGGCAGGTCTTGGTTTCAGCGCAACCGGTGTCTCAGCTTAACATGGCCGAACACCCCGCTTTCCGTCGGGCGATGCAGGGGGCCTTGGGCAGCGCGCATGAGGTTACGCCAGTTGGAGATGATCGGATCTACTCCTACGCTGCGCCTGCTTTTGGCCCATTTGGTCAGATCAAAGGTGTACTGATGGTTGTTGCCGATGTTCAGGATGTGGAACAGACATGGCGTGGCAGTACCGAGGCGGTTTTCTTTGTTGATGCAGAAGGCGTTGTGTTCATTTCGAACAGGTCGGACCTGCTGTTCTGGTCTCGCGAGGAAGGAGAGGCGGGGCTTACTCCGCCGAATGGCGCGACCGTTGATTTTGCATCAACGCGCGTTGGTGGGCACGAGCTGTGGCAATTGAACTGGGGGCGCTATCTGCCGCGCGATGCTTTGCACCTTACCCTCGAATTGCCGGTACTCGATATGACTGCCGAAGTATTGGTGGACGTAGCCCCAGCCCTGCAACTTGCGCGGCTTCAGGCAGCAGCAGTCGCAGCGATCTGTTTGGCATTTGGTGCAATGCTTTTTCTTGCGATGGAACGGCGGCGGACGCTGGCCGAAGCCAATGCGGTTCTGGAAAGCCGAGTGGCCAAACGGACCCTCGACCTGACGGTTGCAAACGACAGCTTGCAAAAAGAAGTCGCGGAACGACAGGAAGCCGAAGCGGCCCTACGTCGCGCACAAGCGGATTTGGTTCAGGCCGGAAAGCTCAGCGCGCTTGGTCAGATGTCAGCAGGGATCAGCCACGAACTGAACCAGCCCCTGATGGCGATCCGGCAGTTTGCGGACAATGGCACAGCTTTCCTGGAACGCGGAAAACCTGAAAAAGCGGCCGAGAACTTGGGCCGTATTTCTGAAATGGCTGCGCGCATGGCGCGGATTATCAAGAACCTGCGCGCCTTTGCTCGCAATGAAAGCGAACCTATGGGGCGGGTTGATCTGGTGCAGGTTCTGAACACAGCCGTTGAACTGACCGAAGCCCGGCTGAACACGGAAAACGTCGCCATGGATTGGCAACCGCCAAACGCGCCTGTTTACGCTTGGGGTGGCGAGGTAAGGCTTGTGCAGGTCTTTGTGAACCTGATCAACAACGCCGCAGATGCGATGAGCCAGCAGGATGAACGCCTTATTCAAATAGTGATCAATAATGGCGAGAGGCTTTCTGTCACTGTGCGTGACATTGGCCCAGGCATCGAGAACACGGAAAAGCTGTTTGAACCGTTTTACACCACCAAGGCCGTAGGTTCGTCCGAAGGAATGGGGCTGGGGCTTTCGATTTCTTACGGTCTGGTTCAGAGTTTCGGTGGAAACATTCGCGGGACCAATGCGCCCACTGGCGCGATGTTTACTGTGGAACTGGAATACTATCGGGAAGACGAGGCAGCATGACCCGAAGAGTTCTTTTGGTCGACGATGATGCGGCCGTACGCGAGGCTTTGGCACAAACGCTTGAGCTGGCGGATGTTCAACCAACAACGGCAGGCTCATTTGTCGCGGCCAAGGACCATATCCGAGCGGACTTTCCCGGTGTCATCATCTCGGACATCCGTATGCCGGGTCGGGATGGGTTTCATCTGTTGACCTACGCAAAAGAGGTCGATCCCGATCTTCCCGTCATTCTTCTGACCGGCGAAGGGGATATTCCCATGGCCGTTGATGCAATGGGTAAGGGCGCGTTCGACTTTCTGGAAAAACCCTGTGCCGCGTCCGATCTGCTGGTTGTGCTGGAGCGTGCGTTCGCAGCCCGAGCCGAGGTTATCGAGCAGAGAGCAATGAAATCCGAACTGGAACGTGGAGACCCGGCTGCACGATTGCTGTTTGGCCTGTCGCCCCAGGCAGAGGCGTTGCGAGAAAGGGTTCGCGCCGTTGCGCCCACACAGGCCGAAGTTCTGGTGACTGGCCCTCCTGGCAGTGGCATCTCAAAAGTGGCTGAGGTTGTGCACCTGATGTCCTCAGCCGGGCAGGGGCCATTTGTGAAAAGACCGGCCTCGACCCTCAGTCCCGAAGATCTGGCCCGCAGTTGTGAGGATGCAGCGGGTGGGTCGTTGTTTCTTGATGAGGTTTCGGCCATGCCGCAGGCCACGCAATTTGCAGCGCTTGAACTGATCGAACAAGGGCCGGGTGGTCGGATCATTGCTGGCACCACCGCTGATCTGTCTGTCTTAAGCGCCGACGGCCGTTTCAAAGCCGATCTTTTCTACAGACTGGACGTGATGCGTGTGCGTATTCCGTCGCTGGCAGAGCGGCCTGACGATATTCCCGTTATCTTTCGTCACTATGTAGCTCAGGCAGCTGAACAGGCCGGTATTCCGGTTCCTGAAATCTCATCGGAACATCTGGCGGCGTTGATGGCCAACGATTGGCCCGGGAATGCGCGGTCCCTTATGTCCGCCGCCATGCGCTTTGTTTTGGGAATGCCGGAAGAGGTCGCACAGGCCACAGATCTGGGCCTGAGCGAACAGATGGCACGGGTCGAACGATCGCTGCTGATCGCGGCGTTGGGGCGTCATAATGGAAAGGCGTCAGATGCGGCAAAGGCGCTGAAGCTTCCGCGAAAGACCTTTTATGACAAGCTGGCGCGTTACCAAATTCGTCCCGAGGATTACCGAAGGTAATCCGACCAGCGAATGTACGCCGGGTGGTGATTCGCATGAATGATTCGAAAATTGTGCGGAAATCCGCACAAGCAGCATTTTCGGCTGTGCGGATTTTCGCACACAGAAGAATAGGTGATTCTGTTTTGTGTGTTTGATGACATGTAAGGCTTTGTAAATGAGTGATTTTAATGCTTAGCTGCGCGTTCAGAGGGAAAAGTTGTTTGGTTGCGACCGAGTCGCTTCACTGCACGCCATACGGCGCCAACCCGGCGCTGATCGCTTGTTTCTTGGAAGTCTGGGAGGAAAACAGATGAAGATTTTGACAACAGCTGCAACGGCTCTGGCGCTGACGGTCACCGCAACTGCCGGCATGGCGGCCTGTGACGACGGTGAGATTGTTGTGAAGTTCGCGCATGTGACGAACACCGACAAACACCCCAAAGGTATCGCGGCCTCGCTGCTGGAACAGCGCGTCAACGACGAAATGAACGGCGTGATGTGCATGGAGGTCTATCCTAACTCGACCCTCTATAACGACGACAAAGTGCTTGAGGCGATGCTGCAAGGCGACGTTCAACTGGCTGCGCCGTCCTTGTCCAAGTTCGAGAAATTCACCAAGCAGTTCCGCCTGTTCGACCTGCCATTCATGTTCAAGAACATTGACGCGGTGGATGCGTTCCAGGCCTCGGCTGATGGTCAGGCGATGAAGGACAGCATGCAGCGCCGCGGCCTGCAGGGTCTGGCCTTCTGGCACAACGGCATGAAGCAGATGTCTGCGAACAAGCCGCTGGAAGATCCGTCAGACGCAAACGGGCTGAAGTTCCGCGTGCAGTCCTCGGACGTGTTGGTTGCGCAGATGGAAGCGATCGGTGGCAGCCCGCAGAAAATGGCGTTCTCGGAAGTTTACGGTGCGCTGCAGCAGGGCGTTGTGGACGGGCAGGAAAACACCTGGTCGAACATCTACGGCAAGAAGTTCTTTGAGGTTCAGGACGGCATCACTGAGACCAACCACGGTATCATCGACTATCTGGTCGTGACCTCGGTTGACTGGTTGGACAGCCTGGACCCCGAAGTGCGTGATCAATTCCTGACCATTCTGGGCGAAGTCACCGAGACTCGGAACAAAGAAGCCTTTGCCGTGAACGAAGCGGCCAAAGCCTCGATCACGGACGCGGGGGGCATCATTCGTGAGCTTAACCCCGAACAGCGTCAGGCCTGGGTCGATGCGATGAAGCCGGTTTGGGACAAATTCGCCGGTGATGTGGGTCAGGACAAGATCGACGCCGCACAGGCCATCAACGCCGGTTTCTAAACCGGATCGAGGCCGCGCGTCAGGGGACTGGGGAGTAATCGACGCACTGGCCGGGCGGGCTGACATAGCCCGCCCTCATACACTCTCTCATCATCAAAAAATGCGGGGACAGAAAGATGTCTGGTGCGAATTCCGGCCAAGGCGGGCTGGTCGACCATATCGAAGAAACCCTGATTGCGTTGCTGTTGGGCCTTATGACGGTCGTAACATTTGCCAACGTGATTGCACGGTTTGTTTTCAACTCAAATATCCTATGGGCTCTGGAACTGACGGTTTTCACCTTCGGCTGGCTGGTGCTTCTGGGTGCGTCTTATGCAGTGAAAAAACATGCGCATCTGGGTGTAGACGCCATCCTGAACATGCTGGCCCCAGCGCCGCGCCGTATTTTAGCTCTGATTGCGGTGGGCTGCTGTCTGGTTTTTTCGCTGCTTCTGCTGAAAGGCGCCTATGACTATTGGGCCGTCTTTGCCGATCTGCCGCCCACATCTGGGCGCTGGTTCCCCACGGGTTTCAATTTCGACGCCCGCAGTCAGAGCTTTTATGAGGTCGACGACATCCCGATGGTCGCTCCTTTGCGGTTCCTTGAGGACCTGATCAACTACGGCGAGTACTACGAAAAACTACCCAAGGTCGTACCGTATCTGGTTCTGCCGGTTTCGATGCTGTTGCTCGTGATCCGGTTCGCGCAGGTCGCTGTTCAAATTTGGCGGGGCGAAACCGACCGCCTTGTCGCCAGCCACGAAGTCGAGGACGAGATCGAAGAAGTCCGCGCTCAGCAAGGGATGCATGACTGATGGACGTTGTACTTTTATTCTCGATGGTCATCGGACTGCTGCTGATTGGTGTTCCGATTGCGGTTGCGCTTGGCCTTAGCTCGACCTTGTTCCTGCTGATCTATTCAGACAGCTCGTTGGCCTCGGTCGCAGGTACTTTGTTCGAGGCGTTCGAGGGTCACTTTACCCTTCTGGCGATCCCGTTCTTCATTCTGGCGTCGTCCTTCATGACAACCGGCGGAGTGGCGCGGCGGATCATCCGGTTCTCGATTGCCTGTGTGGGGCATCTGCCCGGCGGTTTGGCAATTGCGGGCGTGTTTGCCTGTATGCTGTTTGCCGCACTTTCGGGGTCGTCCCCGGCAACCGTTGTGGCCATCGGTTCGATCGTCATCGCCGGGATGCGGCAGGTGGGCTATTCCAAGGAATTTGCCGCTGGTGTGATCTGTAACGCGGGGACACTTGGCATCCTGATCCCACCATCCATCGTTATGGTTGTGTACGCCGCCGCCGTCGAGGTTTCCGTTGGGCGCATGTTCCTGGCGGGTGTCATTCCGGGCCTGATGGCGGGTCTGATGCTGATGATTACCATCTATGTTATGGCGAAGGTCAAGAACCTGCCCAAAGGCGACTGGAAAGGGTGGGGAGAGGTCTTTACATCGGCCCGCGAAGCCGGTTGGGGCCTGTTCCTGATCGTCATCATTCTGGGCGGCATCTACGGGGGTATCTTTACCCCGACAGAAGCCGCTGCTGTAGCCGCTGTCTACGCGTTCTTTATCGCCAGCTTTGTCTACAAAGACATGGGGCCGCTCAGCACAGAAGAAGGTCAATCCAACCTGTCATTGCTGAAGAAGCCATATGCGCTGGTGACGGCGTTCTTCCACCCGGACACAAAGCACACGCTGTTTGAGGCGGGTAAGCTGACGGTCACGCTGCTGTTCGTCATTGCCAACGCGCTGATCCTGAAGCACGTGCTGACAGATGAGCAAGTGCCCCAGCATATCGCAAGTGCCATGCTGTCGGCGGGTCTGGGGCCGGTCACTTTCCTGATCGTGGTGAACGTGATCCTGCTGATCGGCGGTCAGTTCATGGAACCCTCGGGTCTGCTGGTCATCGTCGCCCCGTTGGTGTTCCCGATTGCCATCGAACTGGGCATCGATCCGATCCATCTGGGCATCATCATGGTGGTGAACATGGAGATCGGGATGATCACGCCTCCGGTCGGGCTGAACCTGTTCGTGACTTCTGGCGTGGCCGGGATGCCGATGATGGGTGTTGTGAAGGCGGCGCTTCCTTTCCTGGCAGTCCTGTTCGTCTTCCTGATCATGGTGACGTACATACCGTGGATATCGACCTTCCTGCCCAACACCTTCATGGGACCGGAAATCATCACCAACTAGCGGGCCTGACCCGTATCGCCGGGCGGTTGCGACTGCCCGGCCTTTTCATGCCTTAAAACCGCCGCACGGGCGCTTATTTGAAAGGCAGAGGACGACCTCCCCAACACGGGTAAATCATGCGGGACGACCCGCTTTGACAAGAGGTCATATCATGGCATGGATCATGTTGCTTATTGCTGGAATTCTTGAAGTTGTCTGGGCGGGTGCAATGAAGCAATCCGCCGGGTTCACGCGGCTTTTGCCGACCGCGATCATGGGAGTGTCCATGATCGGGTCTTTCGGTTTGTTGGCGCTGGCGATGCGTGAACTGCCGCTGAGCACCGCCTATACGATCTGGGTTGGTATCGGCGCGGTGGGGGCTTTTGTGGTGGGGGTTACCTTGCTGGGCGAGGCGGTGACGCCGCTTCGGGTTCTGGCAGCGCTGCTGATCATTGCCGGAATTGTCACCATGAAGCTGGCCTGATCCGTTGACGGTCGGGGCGTCATTGGGCAGGCTGCCGGTACACGCCCCAACCAAGGATTTTCCCCATGTTGACCGAGACCGACAGCCGCCTGCTGCGCATCGCCTTTGACGAGGCGAAAGCCGGGTATGATGAGGGCGGCTGTCCCATCGGCTCGGCCCTGGCCCGTGGGGGCGAGGTTGTGGCGCGCGGACGCAATCAAAGAGTTCAGGGCGGTGATCCGATTGCCCATGGCGAGATGGACGCCTTGCGCAAGGCCGGACGGCAGAAAACCTATCGCGACACGGTGCTGTATACGTCGCTGTCGCCCTGCATGATGTGTTCGGGCACCATCGTTCAATTCGGAATCCCGCGCGTCGTGATCGGTGACACGAAGAACTTTGGAGGCAACGAAGACTTCCTGCGCGAGCGCGGGGTCGAAGTGGTGATAGCCGACGACCCCGACTGCATCGCGCTGATGCAACGATTTATCGAAGAAAAACCAGAGCTTTGGGCCGAGGATATTGCCGAATAACGACCGAGGTCAGATGCTTTCCAGCGCCTGAATAATGCCCGAGAAATCCGCAGCCTTCAGACTGGCCCCACCGACCAAAGCGCCATCCACATTCGAGACAGCAAAGATGTCGGCCGCATTGCTGGGTTTGACGGACCCGCCGTAAAGCAGTCGTACTGACCGGCCCACGCCTTCGCCAAAACGACGTTCCAGCCGGGCGCGCATGAAGTCGTGAACCTCGCCGATCTCTTCCAGAGTGGGGACCTTTCCAGTGCCGATCGCCCAGATCGGCTCGTATGCGACGATCAGGTTTTCGCCGGTGGACTGATCCGGGATCGAGCCGGACATCTGCCCGCCGATAATGTCGAGCGTGTTGGCCGCCTCACGCTGTTCCAGACTTTCGCCGACGCAGATGACTGCCTTCAGGCCCGCATCCATTGCGGCGCGGGCTTTGGCGCGTACATCCTCGTCATGCTCTCCGTGATCCACGCGCCGTTCGGAATGGCCCAGAATGACCGAAGTCGCACCGGCATCCAGCAACATATCCGCGCTGATGTCGCCGGTATGAGCGCCAGAATGGCCTGAGTGGCAGTCCTGTCCACCAACCGTAACCGCCGATTCTGCCACGGCATCAGCGGCGCGGTGAAGCAATGTCGCAGGGGGGCAGATCAGAATATCGACCGAGGCTTCAGAATAGCTTTGCGACAGCGATGCAAGCTCGCTCAGCGCCGAGCCAGTTCCGTTCATCTTCCAATTTCCAGCCGCCAGCTTGCGCCGCATATCGGTTTCTCCCTGCGTATTCGGTTGTTTAAATCACCGGATAACATCGTTGTCCTCGCCATACAATTCCGGTTACAAGCTCCACGGGTGATTGGCAGGAATGTCGCAAATTCTGGGAGAGCGCCATGATCGACAACCTCGACTTGAAAAAGCTGGACGCCCGAGACGCTTATGAGCTTTCCCGCCTGCGCCAAGCCGTTGGTCAGGTCGGGTTTTTGACCGTTTGCAACACGGGCCTGACGGCTGACCGCATCAACGACGTTATAGCTGCCTACAAGGGTTTCTTCCGTTTACCGGAACACCAGAAGCGTTTGGTGGACATGGCTGCAACGGGATCCAACCGAGGTTGGGGTGCGTCACAGTCCGAACAGGTCGACCCAACAGTTAACCCTGACTTCAAAGAAGTGTTCGATTGCGGATACGAACTGCCGCTGGACAACCCCTACCGTGCAAAGAACCTAAGCGTGTACGCCCCAAATCAATGGCCCGAGCAACCCGATGCTTTCCGTGAAATTGTACAAGCCTATTACGTCGATGCCTGTGGTGTAGCGATGCGGGTGCTGCGTGCGATTGCGGTGGCACTGGGTCGGGAAGCGGACAGTTTCGATCAGGCATTCGATGCGCCAATGGCTCTGCTGCGCGGCAATTATTATCCAAAACGGCCCGCCTGGGCCGGAGAGCAGGATTTTGGTATTGGCGCGCATACAGACTATGGCTGCCTGACTTTGCTGGCCACAGACGGCGCTGCCGGTTTGGAAGTGCGGATGCCTGATGGCGCATGGGAAAAGGTTCAGGCCGAACCGGGCGTGTTTATCATCAACTTTGGTGAGATGCTGGAATTTTGGACAGCAGGGCAGGTGAAGGCGACCGAACACAGGGTTGTTGGTGGATCGCACGAGCGAATCTCGGTCCCTATGTTCTTCAACCCGTCTTTTGACACCAATGTCGCGCCACCTGGGTCAGGCCAAGTGATCTCGGCCGGTGATCATCTGACCAAACGGTTCAACGAAACCTATGTTCACCTGCGAACCAGTTAGGACTGCGACGCGAGGTTTGCGTCGAACTTTATTGATTCACCGCAGCCGCAGGAATCAACAACGTTCGGGTTCTTGAACTTGAAGCCTGCTTCCAACAGGGACACTTCGTAGTCGATCTCGGTTCCAAAAAGGAACATCTGCGCCATCGGTGCGATCATCACGCGCGCTCCGTCTTGCTCGACCACCTCATCATGCGGATCTGCCTGGTCTACATATTCCATGGTGTATTCCATGCCTGCACAGCCGCCTTTCTTGACGCCAATGCGCAAACCAGCATGCCCGCCCGAATTCATCAGGCGTGTAATCTGCTCTGCGGCTTTGGGCGTCATGGTCACAGCCTGTTTGCCGGGGATGCCGAACATGTAAATCTCCGTTGTCACGCGTCATTCCCAATTTAGGGCTCAAACGCCTCGGGCTCAAGGTCACGAGTGTTAAAGAGTGCCTTTTGGCTAAACCAACTTGGTATTGGCTTCCTCCTTGAAACCTTGCATTAAACAGGAAAGCGGGTTTAGCTTTGCTGGAATGGGTGCAACGTCCCGTGTTCCGGAATTCATATTGCAGCAGAAAGATCATAAATATGAATGACTTGATCCGTTTTGTTAAGCTGGTTTTTCAAGGATCTACTCTTACTTTTCTGCTTGCCAGTTTAACTGCAACCGGTGCGTTGGCTATCACAGATGCCGAGAGGCACCCGGTAAACTGTGCGACAGCGGCAGGTGATCTGCGCGCTATTCAGGCCGAAAAGGAACATGCCGAGACCAAGCAGCTTGAAAGCATCGCTTCGATCACGCCCGCCGGTGCTCTGCTGGGTCTGGTTACAGGAACCGAACACAAACACCTGCAAATGTTGTCTGGTGATTACATCAATGAACTGGATGCCCGTGCCGCAGAGATCAAAGCAACCTGCGATCTGGAGTAACTGTGTTCGCAGACATGTTAGTCGCGGGTATTTAGTTTACATAAAGCCCAGTTCCAGACGAGCTTCGTCCGACATCATCTCCATACCCCAGGGCGGCTCCCAGGTCAGTTCAACGTCAACTTCTTTGACGCCGGCTACGGGTTCAATCGCTTCCACGATCCATCCGGGCATATCACCGGCCACTGGGCATCCGGGCGCAGTCAGGGTCATGATCACCTTAACTGCGTTATCCGCAGTAATATCAATCGTGTAGATCAAGCCGAGGTCATAGATGTTGACCGGGATTTCAGGATCATAGACCGTGCGGCACGCCTCAACCACGGCGTCGTACAACGGGTGTTCAATTGTTGACGGCGCAATCAGCGGTGTGCCTTCAAACTGTTCGCTCGGGTGAGTCATCTTTGCCTCGGGTCAGTTGCCTGAGTGATTATATAGGGAATAGCCGTATCAGCGTCCAGTGGGGGCGTGGCGCTCAGACAAGCGCCACCGCGATTCAATCATTGATATCATGTTTGAAGGTTTTGACTTGACCATGCGGCAGCGCAAAGAGCTTGCGCAAGACAAGCCACGCTACAAGCGACAGCACCGCAAAGATCAACGCAAGGACGTGAAGCGACATTGTCAGACCCGGAATGATCAAGAGAAGACCCGTGATTGCTGCGCCAATTGCGAAACCAAGAAAGATGAATCCCGGCAGAACAATCTCGAGGATACCGAGCGCCAGTGCGGCCGCCAGCCAAATCCACCATGTCAGCCAGAAGGGGTCTGCCATCACTTTCCTCCTTTGAGCATTTTGAACGCATCGCCAAAGGCTTCAAGGGCGTTCGCTGGCACAACAATGGTCTGTTTGCCAGACCCGTTGCCCAGCGCATTAAGGGCTTCAACCTGCTTCAAAGCAACCTGATACTGGGCGGCCTCGATACCGTTGTCCTGAATGGCCTTGGCCACGAAGCCCGTAGCATAGGCTTCAGCTTCAGCCTGAATGCGGCGGGCTTTGGCGGTTTGTTCAGCGGCATAAAGTTCAGCATCAGCGTGCAGTTCAACGGCGCGTTTCTGACCCTCGGCCTCGGTCACTTGCGCGCGGCGGGCACGTTCCGCGTTCAGCTGTTGCAGCATGGCATCGCGGGTCGCTTGATCCAGATTAACATCGAGAATCTCGGCGCGAGTCACTTCGATGCCCCAGTCATCGACTGCGGTTTCAACGCTTTCCTGGATGCGCGTGATCAATTGCGCGCGGTTCGACTGAACCTCGTCCAGATCCATCTTGCCGATTTCGGCGCGCACGATCCCGGCGACAGTGGTCGCAATCGCGCCGTCTACGTCGCGGATGCGGTAAACCGTCTTTTCCGGTTCAAGAATGCGATAGAAGACCGAGGTGTCGATCTGCACCAGCACGTTGTCCTTGGTAATTGCGTCCTGCGTCGCATTCGGCAGTTGGCGTTCCAAGATCGAGATTTCGTGGCGTGCAACATCCAGAAAAGGAACGATGAAATTGATTCCGGGGCCAAGCACCGAATGCAGTCGGCCAAACCGCTCAACCACGTATTTTTCGGACTGCGGTACAATCTTGATGCCTTTGAGAATAACGACAACCACCAGCACAGCTGCCAGCAGGTAAATGATGTTTGACGAAAGCAATCCGATAATCTGATCTTCGGTCATTCTGTCCTCTTATTATTGTGTACTATGGTATACATTTGGGGATTGAGTCGCCCGATTTCAACTCTGGTATGAGTGGGTTGGAGCGTTATGCAAATGCCTGAACGCGTGGGCGCGGCCCGGAATATTGTGGCTGTGACCGGTTTGCATCCCACGGCGTTTGCGGTATCGGGCGGGGATGAAACTGATTATCGACACAGATCCCGGCGTCGACGATGCAATGGCCATCGCGTATGCTGCCGCCGCGCCAGAAATTGACCTGATCGGTCTGACAACGGTTTTTGGCAACACGTATGTGCACCAATCCAGTCGCAACGCGCGGTTTTTGCTTTACAAGCTTGGGTTGGACTTGCCTGTGGCCGAAGGGGCTGCGGTGCCGCTGGGGGCGGACACGCACGCGCCGTCGGAGCATGTTCATGGCCCCGAAGGTTTTGGTGATCTGACCGAAATCCCGGAGATTGGACAGAACCACGCGTTGCCAGCAGCCGAGTTTCTGGTTGAAATGGCCCGAGCCCATAAGGGTGAACTTGTAGTCTGCGCCGTGGGGCCCTTGACTAACATTGCAAACGCAATGCGTCTGGACCCGGAATTTGCAGGCAATCTGCGCGAATTGGTGGTCATGGGAGGCGCGGTCTACTGCCCGGGCAACATCAGCCAACACGCCGAGGCCAATATCTATCACGACGCTCTTGCTGCTGAAGAGGTCTTTTCCGCCCCGGCCAACACAGTTCTTGTTGGATTGGACGTGACCCTGAAGACGCTTTACGAAACGGCGGACTTCGAAGCATTGGCGCAAAAGTCACCCGATATGGGGGCGTTTCTGCGCGACATCTCCAGATTCTATCTGAAGTTTTACAAAGAGATCGGGGGGCTGGAAGGCTGCGGCCTGCACGATTCAACAGCCGTGATTGCGTGTTCCCATCAAGCAATGTTCGATATGGTTGAAACCGGGCTGCGGGTTGTCACCGAAGGCGATCAAATGGGGGCGACACAACCAGATCCCGACCGACCCGCGATCCGGGTGTGCCGCGATGTGGACGGGGCAGGGGTTGTACGTCTGTTCACGGACCGCGTGGCCTCGTTGCCCTGACGGGTTGCAAAGACGGAACGGATCGGGCAAAGCCTGCCCGGTTCGGCGATCCGAGGCGATGACATGACGCAGAAATTCTCATTTGAGCTTAAGGCAACAGACGGCAAGGCACGCACGGGTGTGATCATCACGCCGCGAGGAGAGGTGCGGACGCCAGCCTTCATGCCTGTGGGCACAGCCGCGACGGTCAAAGCGATGATGCCCGAAAGTGTGCGCGCCACCGGGGCGGATATTCTGTTGGGCAACACCTATCACCTGATGCTGCGACCAACTGCGGAACGGATCGACCGTTTGGGCGGGTTGCACAAGTTCATGAACTGGGACCGCCCCATCCTGACCGACTCGGGCGGGTTTCAGGTCATGTCTTTGGCAGGGCTGCGCAAGCTGACCGAAAAGGGCGTGACCTTCAAATCTCATATCGACGGATCAAAACACGAACTGACGCCCGAGCGGTCAATGGAGATTCAGCGCTTGCTGGGCTCGGACATTGTGATGTGCTTTGACGAATGCCCCGCGCTGCCTGCCGACCGGGATCGCATCGCCGAGTCCATGCGGTTGTCGATGCGATGGGCAGAACGGTCGCGTGACGCGATTGGGGATCGTCCGGGTCACGCCCTGTTCGGCATTATGCAGGGCGGTTTGGAACAGGACCTGCGCGAAGAAAGCGCAGAAGCGTTGAAATCTATTGGTTTCGAAGGCTACGCGGTGGGCGGTCTGGCTGTGGGTGAGGGGCAGGAGGCCATGTTTGGCTGCCTTGATTACGCCCCCGATTTTCTGCCTGAAGACAAACCGCGTTACCTGATGGGTGTTGGTAAGCCAGACGATATCGTCGGCGCCGTCGCGCGTGGGATCGACATGATGGACTGTGTGTTGCCGTCGCGTTCGGGCCGCACGGGGCAAGTGTTCACACGTCGCGGTGTGGTCAATATCAAGAATGCCCGCCATGCGGATGACCCGCGTCCGCTGGATGAAAACTGCACATGTCCCGCTTGTTCCAACTATTCGCGCGCGTACCTGCACCATGTTTTCCGCGCCAATGAGATGATCTCGGGCATGTTGCTGACCTGGCACAACCTGCATTACTTCCAAGAGATCATGCAGGGGATGCGAGATGCGATTGCTGCGGGCACGTTTGTCGCCTGGCAGGCCGAGTTTCATGCGCAGCGTGCGCAAGGTGATATCGAACCCTTGTAACCTTTCCCTTTGGGTGACAATTGCGTGGCTTTCCGGTAGTCTAGTGCCACTTCAAGCAATGCCATTTTAGTCTGTGACCCGGAGAGTTTATGATGTTTCGCCTTATTCTCGGCGCAGCAATTTTCTGCGCGACACCTGCCATTTCAGATGTCTGGACCTTCGAAACTCCGTCCGAAAACATTCAGTGCTCGGTCGGGGAAAGTGCTTCGTCCTCGGATATACAATGTACGATCATAGAAAAATCCGGCCCACCTGCGATGCCACGCCCCGCGAATTGTCAATCCGACTGGGGGCATGATTTTCTGATGTTCGACACTGGCCAGGTAGAGATGTTGTGCCAGCCGCTGAATCGTAACAAAGACGGATATGACCGTGCGGAATATGGGGTCACTGGTCAGTTCGGAGGATTCACCTGCAGTTCTTCGACAAAAGGTCTGGAATGTCGCAACCAAGACGGTCACGGGTTTTTCCTGTCTCGCGCAGTACAGCGGGTGTTCTGACCTTTGAAGTGCACGTCGCCTATGCTTGTCGTGCTAATTTCGGTGGATATGTTCCTTGGACGTCTTGCAGTCCCGAAAACCTCGGTTCATGCTGAAACACGATACATGGCGGTAAGGTTGAAAAAGGGCGATGAGGCCCCACCTTTATCGTCCAAGACAGGAGATGGCCAAATGTTGCCTCGATGAGGGACACGTGCCGTCTTGCCAACGATAAGGATAGAGCATGCAAGAGCCTCTGAATTCCTCATACCCCGTCCTGCCGCTGCGCGACATTGTGGTGTTCCCGCATATGATTGTGCCGCTCTTTGTGGGCCGCGATAAATCGGTCCGCGCTTTGGAAGAGGTGATGCAGGATGACAAGCAAATTCTGTTGTCCAGCCAGATCGACCCCGGCGTTGATGATCCCGATGAAGAAGGGATTTATCGCGCAGGAGTTTTGGCCAATGTGCTGCAACTGCTGAAGCTGCCCGACGGCACCGTGAAGGTTCTGGTCGAAGGGCAGGCGCGTGTGCAGATCACTGAGTTTCTTGAAAACGAAGAGTTTTTCGAGGCTCGGGCAGAATATCTGACCGAAATCCCCGGCGACGTTACGACAACCGAAGCCCTGTTGCGTACCGTTGCGGATGAGTTTGAACGCTACGCCAAAGTGCGCAAGAACATCCCCGAAGAAGCGCTGGCGGCAGTGGGGGAAACCACCGAGCCTGCAAAGCTGGCCGACCTTGTGTCGGGCCACTTGGGCATCGAGGTCGAACAAAAGCAAGAGCTGCTGGAGACCCTCAGCGTCAGCGAACGGCTTGAGAAAGTCTATGGTCTGATGCAGGGCGAAATGTCGGTTCTGCAGGTCGAGAAAAAGATCAAGACCCGCGTCAAATCCCAGATGGAGAAGACACAGCGCGAATATTATCTGAATGAGCAGATGAAAGCCATTCAGAAGGAACTTGGCGATGGCGAAGACGGATCGAACGAAGTCGCTGAGCTGGAAGAGAAAATCGCCGAGACCAAACTATCCAAAGAAGCGCGTGAAAAGGCCGAAGGAGAGCTGAAAAAGCTCAAGAACATGTCGCCCATGTCGGCCGAGGCGACCGTTGTGCGCAACTATCTGGATTGGATTCTGTCTTTGCCGTGGGGCACCAAATCCCGCGTCAAAAAGGATCTTGGGCGCGCGCAGGACATTCTGGATGCCGATCACTATGGGCTTGAGAAGGTCAAGGAGCGCATCGTCGAGTATCTGGCAGTTCAGCAGCGTTCGAAAAAGCTGAAGGGCCCGATCTTGTGCCTTGTTGGCCCTCCGGGCGTGGGTAAGACCAGCTTGGGTAAATCGGTTGCAAAAGCCACGGGGCGCGAGTTCATTCGCATCTCGTTGGGCGGTGTGCGCGACGAATCCGAGATCAGGGGCCACCGTCGGACCTATATCGGTTCGATGCCGGGTAAGATCATCCAGGCGCTGAAAAAGGCGAAAACCACGAACCCGCTGATCTTGTTGGATGAAATCGACAAGATGGGTCAGGATTTCCGTGGTGATCCGGCCTCGGCAATGCTTGAGGTGCTGGATCCGGAACAGAACAACACTTTCATGGACCACTATTTGGAGGTCGAATACGACCTGTCCAACGTGATGTTCCTGACGACTTCAAACAGTTACAATATGCCAGGGCCTCTGCTGGACCGGATGGAGATCATTCCGCTGGCCGGTTACACCGAAGAGGAAAAGAGCGAGATCGCGAAACAGCACCTGATCGAAAAGCAGGTCAAGAACCATGGTCTGAAGGCCAAGGAATTTGAGCTGACCGATGAGGCGCTGCAGAAGATCATTCGCACTTATACCCGCGAAGCGGGTGTTCGTAACCTTGAACGTGAAATCGCCAAGGTGGCGCGGAAATCGTTGACCAAGATCATCAAGAAAGAGGCGGAGTCGGTCACCGTAACACCAGACAATCTGGATGATTTCCTGGGTGTGCCAAAGTTCCGTTATGGTCTGGCTGAGCAGGACGATCAGATCGGTGTCGTGACCGGCCTGGCTTGGACGTCCGTGGGTGGCGATCTGCTGCATATCGAGGCGCTGAAACTGCCTGGTAAGGGGCGGATGAAGACCACAGGTAAGCTGGGCGATGTGATGAAGGAATCCATCGATGCGGCTTCGTCATATGTGCGGTCGATTTCACCTCAGATCGGGGTGAAACCGCCAAAGTTCGACACATTGGACATTCACGTTCATGTGCCGGATGGGGCGACGCCCAAAGACGGCCCTAGCGCTGGCCTGGCGATGGTGACATCGATCGTGTCTGTGCTGACCGGCATTCCGGTGCGCAAGGATATTGCCATGACCGGCGAAGTTTCGCTGCGCGGTAATGCAATGCCGATTGGCGGGCTGAAAGAAAAACTGCTGGCGGCTCTTCGTGGTGGCATCAAGACCGTTCTGATCCCGGAAGAGAATGAAAAGGATCTGGCGGACATCCCTGACAATGTGAAGGAAGGGTTGGAGATCATCCCTGTAAAGCACGTCTCGGAAGTTCTGAAGCAGGCGCTGGTGCGTAAGCCTGAGTCGATCGAGTGGGACGAAGCGGCAGAGGAAGCAGCCGCTGCGGCCGCCGCTTCGGCCAAATCTGCGGATGCTTCAGCCACAGCGCATTAAATTGCATTAATAGAAAACGGAAAAAGGCAGAGCAACGCTCTGCCTTTTTTACAGCCCGACAACGGGCAGCTTTGGATCAAGTATCTCTTCTTCCGCTATGTATTTCATGAATTTCTCGTCAGACAGCGCTGAACGTATCGCGAGGGCGAAGATGATCGCGGAAAACACGACACAAAGCAGAATATCCCACCCAAACGGGATCTGCTTCAAAGACCCGGTGCCGAATTGACCCAGAAATGAGATTAACCCGAGTCCGGCAAAATAAGGCATCAACCAAACGGCTTCGGTCAGGTCCATTTCATCAAGGCGCCCTCGGAACCGGATAAGCAGCAGAATTTTTCCAACGATAAGCGCGATCCCAAGGCGCCAGACAGTGTCCCAACCGCTCCAATAGACAATCAGGGTTGCAATGGCGAAGGCAGTCAACGCGACCAGACGCACCGCTGGGATGCGGATTGAACGGGGTTGGTCTGGCAGCAGATCCCGTAGGCAAACGACGGCGATTGGGCCAACTGCGAATGACAAAACAATAGCGGCACCGTTCAGGGCGATGACGGTAGTAAAGGGAACGGTCAAAAGGAACAGAGTCCCGATCAGAAAATTCAACGCCAAAGCCCATACTGGAACCCCAAACGAAGACAAGTTTTGCAAACGTTTTGGTAGAAAACCGTTTTGGGACAGGGCAAGGGCAATACGGGCATTCGACCCGGTTGCGACCAATCCGTTGCCAAAGGGGCCAACGACTGATCCGACATTCAGCAAGCTGATGAACCAGACCAACCCGACCGACATGATTACAGCGTCCAATGGGCCTTCGCCCCCAAAGCTCAGTTGCGACCAGCCATTAGCCAGCAAAGATGGATCCAGCGCGCCGATAAAAGCCACTTGGAGGCCAAGATAGATTGCGGCGCACATGATGATCGACAGGACGAGGGCGGTGGGGATTGCAAATTTCGGATTTCGCACTTCTCCCGCCATATCGACCACATGACGAAATCCTATGAACGAGAAAATGACACCGCCGGTCGAAACTGCAGCCATGATTCCCTGCAAGCCATAAGGTGCAAACCCATCCGGATGTGTAAAATTGTCAGCGTTGAAACGGTTGGAAATTAGTAGAACAGACAGAACGACCGGAATAGCGATCTTGGCCCACGTCAAAGCGGCATTCACATGTGTGAAAAACTTGACCCCAAGCGCGTTGACGGCAACGAAAAGCAGCATGAATACAAGGGCCGCAAATATACCCGCGCCTGTCAGGTCGCCTGTATCGGCGGCATGCAGCCAGGGCGCGTATGGCGCGAGGTATTTCAGCATCGCCTCCACTTCGATGGGGGCAGTGGTGTTGTAGCCAATCCAAGCCGTCCATCCCATGGCCATTGAAACGATATTGCCGTGTGAAAACTGCGGAACCCTGGCAATCCCACCCGGAATAGGCAGCATGGCTGAGATTTCTGCGAAAGTGATTGCCAAAATGAACATCGCAGCCGCGCCGATCACCCACGAGAGGATAGCCGCAGGTCCGGCATGCTGAACCGCCAGAAGGGGGCCGAACAACCAGCCCGAACCGATGATTCCTCCAACCGAAATAAAGGTTAGTCCGATCAGGCCGATGTCTCGCTTTAGCTCTGCCATAACGACCCCTGACTTTGCAATCGGCACACGGTTCGGCCGATGAAGCACGATAGTCGCCGAGGTCGCGCGCTGGCAAGCCCCTCAATTTCAAGCGTAATCTGCGAAAAGGAATGGTGGGTGATAAGAGATTTGAACTCCTGACATCTTCGATGTGAACGAAGCGCTCTACCACTGAGCTAATCACCCATAGGACGCGTTGTTATCTGTCCTGTGGTTCGGCTGCAAGCGAATTTGACGATGGTCTGCGCGCGAAAATCTGCGGGTAAACAAAAAACTGGATTCTGACAAAAAACTTCAAAACGCCGCTTGACGCTGCCCGAGCGTAGCCATAATACACCCCAACGTTCAGCAATGAACGTGCAGCGGGCGGTTGTAGCTCAGTTGGTTAGAGTACCGGCCTGTCACGCCGGGGGTCGCGGGTTCGAGCCCCGTCAACCGCGCCATCGCTGCTTACCTTGGCCCAGGACAACGGCCACGAAAATAGATGCGCGGTTGTAGCTCAGTTGGTTAGAGTACCGGCCTGTCACGCCGGGGGTCGCGGGTTCGAGCCCCGTCAACCGCGCCATTTTCCTCTTACTCTCAACCGATCGGCTTAAAAGCTTCGCAGCGAAGATCCCGATTAAGCAGCTGCGGTTTGATTTGCTCGGCTAAAACTCGTATGTTCACTAAATGTTCTAACTTTTCTGTTGGAGACTCAGGCAAGCTCGCCTATCTCTAAACCACTTGTTTCTTGGGGGCCGGAAATGGCTGAGCTGAAGAATATCGAGGTGCGCGGCGCGCGCGAGCATAACCTCAAAGGCATCGATGTTGATATCCCTCGGGATCAGCTGGTGGTGATCACCGGCTTGTCTGGTTCGGGCAAGTCCTCGCTGGCTTTTGATACCATCTATGCCGAAGGGCAGCGTCGCTATGTTGAAAGCCTGTCTGCCTATGCGCGGCAGTTCCTCGACATGATGGAAAAGCCCGATGTCGATCATATCAGCGGTCTGAGTCCGGCAATCTCCATTGAACAGAAGACAACGTCCAAGAACCCGCGTTCAACTGTTGGGACGGTTACGGAAATCTATGACTATATGCGCCTGCTGTTCGCACGCGCTGGAACCCCCTATAGCCCGGCGACCGGACAGCCGATCGAGGCGCAGCAGGTACAGGACATGGTCGACCGGATCATGACGATGGAGGAGGGCACGCGAGGTTACCTGCTGGCCCCCATCGTGCGAGATCGCAAGGGTGAGTACAAAAAAGAATTCCTGGAGTTGCGCAAGCAAGGCTTTCAGCGCGTCAAGGTCGATGGTGAGTTCTACGAACTGGATGAACCGCCGACGCTGGACAAGAAATTCCGCCACGACATCGATGTCGTGGTGGATCGACTGGTTGTCCGAGAGGGTATGGAGACCCGCTTGGCCGACAGCCTGCGCACAGCCTTGGATCTGGCTGACGGTATTGCGATTCTGGAAACTGCCCCGCGTGAGGGTGACCCAGAGCGGATCACCTTTAGCGAGAACTTTGCCTGCCCGGTCAGCGGGTTTACCATCCCCGAGATCGAACCGCGCCTGTTTTCCTTCAACGCGCCATTTGGGGCTTGCCCCGATTGTGATGGCTTGGGGGTCGAGTTGTTCTTTGACGAGCGGCTTGTGGTGCCCGATCAGTCGCTGAAACTCTATGACGGGGCCTTGGCGCCGTGGCGCAAGGGTAAGTCTCCGTATTTCCTTCAGACCATCGAAGCCATTGCGCGGCATTACGAGTTCGACAAGAACACACCATGGAAAGACCTGCCCCAGAAGGTGCAGCAGGTGTTCCTGCGCGGCTCTGGCGATGAAGAGATCCAGTTCCGCTATGATGAAGGTGGACGCGTTTATCAGGTGACGCGCAGTTTCGAAGGCGTGATCCCGAATATGGAGCGCCGCTATCGTGAAACTGACAGCGCTTGGATTCGCGAGGAATTTGAACGGTACCAGAACAACCGTCCATGCGGCACGTGTGAGGGGTATCGCCTGCGGCCCGAGGCGCTGGCGGTCAAGATCGCTGGTCTGCATGTCGGGCAAGTGGTGCAGATGTCAATCCGAGAGGCTTTGGCCTGGATTGAGGACGCGCCGAACCATCTGAGCGCTCAGAAAAATGAAATCGCGCGCGCCATACTGAAAGAGATTCGCGAACGTCTTGGGTTTCTGAATAATGTTGGTTTGGAATACCTTACGCTTTCGCGTTCAAGTGGAACACTGTCGGGCGGGGAAAGCCAGCGTATTCGTTTGGCCAGCCAGATCGGCTCGGGTTTGACTGGGGTTCTTTACGTGTTGGACGAGCCCTCTATCGGCTTGCATCAGCGTGACAATGACCGGTTGTTGGGAACGCTCAAGAACCTGCGGGATCAGGGCAACACGGTAATTGTTGTAGAACATGACGAGGAGGCCATCCGAGAGGCCGATTATGTGTTCGACATTGGCCCCGGAGCGGGTGTGCACGGGGGGCAGGTCGTCAGTCACGGTACGCCGGCGGACATTACGGGTGATGCTGCCTCTATCACCGGGCAATATTTGGCGGGGACCCGGGAAATCGCGGTTCCGGCTGAACGGCGCGCGGGCAAGAAGCAGAAAGTGACTGTGGTGAAAGCCACTGGTAACAACCTCAAGAACGTCACGGCTGAATTTCCCTTGGGCAAATTTGTCTGTGTGACAGGGGTGTCTGGCGGCGGCAAGTCCACGCTGACGATTGAGACGTTGTTCAAAACCGCATCGATGCGCCTAAATGGTGCGCGACAGACTCCAGCGCCGTGTGAGACGATCAAGGGGCTTGAGCACCTGGACAAGGTTATCGATATCGACCAACGCCCGATCGGGCGAACTCCGCGTTCGAATCCAGCCACTTACACCGGGGCCTTCACGCCGATCAGAGACTGGTTTGCGGGTTTGCCCGAGGCGAAAGCGCGTGGGTACAAACCTGGTCGTTTCAGTTTCAACGTTAAGGGAGGCCGGTGCGAAGCCTGTCAGGGTGACGGTGTTATCAAGATCGAAATGCACTTTCTGCCTGATGTCTACGTTACCTGCGAGACGTGCAAAGGCGCGCGCTACAACCGCGAGACCCTTGAGATCAAGTTCAAGGGCAAGTCCATCGCTGATGTGCTTGATATGACGGTGGAAGACGCGCAGGAGTTCTTCAAGGCTGTGCCGTCGATCCGCGATAAGATGGACGCTTTGGCCCGCGTTGGGCTGGGCTATATCAAGGTCGGTCAGCAGGCCACCACGCTATCCGGTGGCGAGGCGCAACGCGTGAAGCTGTCCAAGGAATTGTCGAAACGGTCAACCGGGCGAACGCTCTATATCCTAGATGAACCGACCACGGGTTTGCATTTTGAAGACGTACGCAAGCTATTGGAAGTGCTGCATGAGTTGGTCGATCAGGGGAACACGGTTGTTGTGATCGAGCACAATCTGGACGTGGTGAAAACTGCAGATCACATCATCGACATTGGTCCCGAAGGCGGCGATGGCGGAGGTGAGATAGTGGCTACGGGCACACCCGAAGATGTCGCCACAGTCGAGCGCAGTCATACCGGTCGCTATCTGAAATCGATGTTAGACAACGCGCGCGTTGCTGCTGAATAGGCTTAGCGCCTTCAGATCAGTTCAGAATATCGGCAACCGCACCGATCAGGTTCAAGACTTTGCGTGTGTCTGGGTCGACCCGGTACACGTAGTCACCCGCGCGAATGTAGGAATAGTTTCGGTTCAGCCCATAACGGTACGGATTGTCTACCCATCGATAGTCGTTGCGGATGAAATCGCCGTTCCGATAGATCTTTTTTGCTTGCCCGGGAGGCACGCAAGGAATGGACTTCTTGGCTAAACCCGGTGGGCAATGCCCGATTTTGTTTTTTGCCACGGATGTAACAGGTACAAGCGTCACCGCCACAAGCATCGCTGTAGTCACCAGGTATCTTGTCATGTCACTTTCCCTTACGAACAGGCTGAAGACGCCTCGGAACATGACTGCATAGATGGCCCCTTGCCGATTGTCTGTCAAATGGCTGGGCAAGAGGCCGCCGAATTGCCTATTCGCGCCCTCGTTTTTCAAAGCGTGGCAACATCGCGCTGAAGTCGCGGCCCAATCCGTCTTCATTTTCAACAAATTGTTCATATAGCGAAGTCGCGACCTGACCCATCGGTGTATCCGCATCAGCGCTGTCTGCTGCTTGCTGGCTGAGACGCAGGTCCTTTAGCATGAGCTCGGCGGCGAATCCGGGCGTGTAGTCATTGTCAGCAGGGCTTTGCGGGCCAACGCCGGGGGCAGGGCAATAGGCATTCATCGTCCAGCTATAGCCTGACGATGTACTGACGACATCGAACATCTTTTGCCGGTCCAATCCCAGTTTGTCTGCCAGTGCAAAAGCCTCGCAGGTGGCAATCATGGTGACGCCAAGGATCATATTGTTGCAGATCTTGGCGGCTTGTCCGGCCCCGGCTTCGCCACAGTGAACCGCTTTTTGTCCCATGATCTCGAACAGCGGTGCAGCTTTGGCGAATGCGGCTTCCGATCCGCCGGCCATGAACGTTAACGTACCTGCCGCTGCACCGCCGATACCGCCGGAAACCGGCGCATCCACGGACAAAAGTCCGGCTCCCATAGCCTGATCCGCAACCGCACGCGCGCTGTCCACGTCAACCGTCGAGCAGTCGATTAACACAGCCCCTTTTGACATTGCGGGAATGACCTGATCCGCAACGGCCCTTAGAATAGCGCCGTTTGGCAGCATGGTGATGACCGCATCAGCACCCGCAACCGCGTCAGACGCCGTTTCGACCTGAGTGACACCTTCCACGGTGACGCCAGCCGTATCAAACCCCAGAACCTGATGCCCGGCTTTTGCCAGGTTGGCCGCCATGGGCGCGCCCATATTTCCCAGCCCAATGAAACCGATCTGCATCTTTTAGTCCTCCTCAAATGTCAGGGTATCCGCGCCCAGCGGTTGCAGCATTTTCGAAACGGCCGTCAAAGGGACGTTCATATCGGCAAACTGCCAGTTCGGGCTGCGGTCTTTATCGATGATTTGCGCGCGGATACCTTCCAGAAAGTCACCGTGTTCCATCGACCGGTGGGTGAAACGGTATTCCAACTCCAGGGCGCGCCGTATGGACAAAGCGGGGCCGCGCAGACGGTGCAGCATTTCAACCGTACAGGCCGTGGAAAGGGGGGCGTTTTTTCCCAGAGTCGCTAGGGTTTTCTGCGAAAAATCGTGGTCGCTGTTGCGCAGGCTCGTCACGATGTCGCCAAGTGTTTCGCCCGAGAAATGCTGATCAATGTCGGCCTGCAACTCGGCCAGTTCTCCGGCGGGTGGTGTTTCGGCATGTTGTGAAATCAGCCCTGCGTCGCCAGAGGCCTCAAGCATCTCAGTCAAATCGGACCAGTGTGATTGAGGGATGTAATGGTCCGCGAACCTTGCCAGAATTGCATCCGCAGGGCCCATTCGGAACCCAGTCGTTCCCAAAAACTCGCCCAACCGACCGGGGGCGAGGGCCAGCATAAGCGAGCCGCCCACATCCGGTACCAAACCAATCGAGCATTCTGGCATCGCGATTTTCGAGCTTTCCCCGACAACGCGATGGCTGCCATGGCACCCGATGCCGACACCGCCGCCCATGGTAAAGCCCTGAAGAAAGCTGATGACCGGCTTGGGATATTCGAAGATCATTGCATTCAGACGGTACTCGTCACGCCAGAATGTCTGCCCGTAGGCATAGTCGCCCTTGGTCCCGGTTTCGTAGAGCTCGGCGATGTCTCCACCTGCGCAAAAGGCTTTTTCACCTTCGGCGTCCAGAATGATAAGGTCAACGGCATCGTCTTCGCGCCAGTTGCGCATCGCCGCGTCGATGGCCATGCACATCTCGTAGCTCATTGCGTTCAAAGCATGTTGGCGGGTCAGGGTGATGCGTCCGGCACGGCCTGTGGTGCGGATTTCAATGTCTGACATGTGGCCCTCAGCGGTTGGCAAGCATCTGACGCGATACGATCACGCGCATGATCTCATTTGTGCCTTCCAATATCTGATGCACCCGAAGATCGCGCACAAGCTTTTCAATGCCGTAGTCGGCAAGATAGCCATAACCACCATGCAGCTGCAGGCACTGATCCACCACCTTCGATCCGGTTTCGGTCACGAATTTTTTGGCCATGGCGCAGAACTTAGTGGCGTCGGGCGCGCCGTTATCTAGTTTCCAAGCGGCTTGACGCAGAAAGGTCCGTGCGGCTTGTAGTTCAATCTCCATATCCGCCAGGCGGAACTGAAGGGCCTGGAACTGGTCGATGGATTGGCCAAACGCCTTGCGTTCGGACATGTATTGCAACGTCATATCCAAACCGGTCTGCGCGGCACCAAGGGAACAGGCCGCGATGTTCAGTCGCCCGCCGTCGAGGCCCATCATGGCATATTTGAAACCGTCGCCTTCGGTGCCGACAAGATTGCCTGCCGGGATTTTGCAATCATCGAACTGCACCTGCGCGGTGGGCTGACTTTTCCAGCCCATTTTCTCTTCCAGTGCTCCAAAGCTAAGACCCGGAGTTCCGTCCTCGACATAAACGGTTGAAATACCCTTGGGGCCGTCCTGACCGGTGCGCACCATGCATACATAGGCATCGGAATACCCACCGCCCGAGATGAATGCCTTGGTGCCGTTCAACGTATAGCCTTCGTTCGTGCGTACGGCGCGTGTCTTCAAGGACGCTGCGTCCGAGCCGGAACCGGGTTCGGTGAGGCAATAGCTCAGAACCGTATTGAGGCTCAGAACATCGGGCATGATCCGCGCCTTCAGGTCATCATCCGCGAAATTGTCCAACATCTTGGCGCACATGTTGTGGATCGACAGGAAGGCCGCGACCGAAGGGCAGGCCATTGAAAGGGCCTCAAAAACCAGTGTTGCATCCAGGCGGGTCAGGTTCGAGCCGCCGCTGTTCTCGGAAACATACAAAGCTCCGAAACCAAGCTCGCCGATCTGTGGCCACAAAGTTTTGGGAATGGTGCCATCGGATTCCCACTGCCGCGCAAAAGGTGCAATGTTTTCCTGACCAAATGCATGCGCCATGTCGAAAATGGCTGTTTGTTCTTCGCTGAGTGCGAAATCCATGGCGCTGTCTCCCGTCGGCAATGAATTGAACGGTTGTTTATTTCCGAATTCTTACAGAAATTTTGCAGGTTCAACAATGGGGCGCAAAACGCTGGAGCAGTCTAGAGATCCGCGTGGAATTCCTCGATCAGATGGCGCACGACTGCTTGCCCGGGATCGTCCCCGCGCGCGACGGCCTCGGCGTGAACGCGGCGTTGACGGGTGGCCGAAGTGCCGTTTTCGGCGATCTGCCGTAACCGCGCAAGTTCGGTCATCGTTCCAAGCGCTTCGGTGTCTTCCGCCAACAACCCCATAAGGTCGCCGATCAGTTCGGACATCGGCTTGACCGAGCGGTCGCCGAAGTCAATCAATCCTTCGCCCACGCCATAACGCTGCGCACGCCAACGGTTTTCTCCGATCAGGAAGCGATCATATTGCCGCCAACGCAGGTTGCGGTCTTTCAGTCGACACAACATTCGGGTCAGTGCCTGAACGAGTGCTGCGAGGGACAACGTGTGCTCCAGCCGGGGTTGCACGTCCATGATCCGGGTTTCAAGCGTAGGGAAACGATGCGACGGGCGCAGGTCCCACCATATCTTGGTCGTGTCCTCAATCACGCCCAGTTCGACGAGTATACCTGTGGTGCGCTCATACTCAGCCCAACTGCCAAAAACTGGGGGCAGGCCGGTTCGTGGAAGGTTGTCGAACACGGTCAAGCGATACGATGATAGGCCGGTATCTTCACCGCTCCAAAATGGAGAGGATGTGGACAGCGCCAAAAGATGGGGCAAAAAGTAAGAGAGCTGCGGCATCAGATCGGCGCGCAGGGCGGGGTCTTCGACCCCCACGTGTACATGCATCCCGCAGATCAGCATCCGACGTGCTACGCCGCCTAACGCGTGTTGCAAGGCGTCATATCGTTCCTTGCGGGTGTGATGTTGATCCTTCCAATTGGCGAAGGGATGACAGGATACTGCGATCGGGGACAGATTGTATTCGGCAGCACGTTTTGACACGCAGGATCGCAGGCGTTTCAGGTCTTCCCGCGCCGAGGCGATTGTTGTGTGCGGGCGCGTGCCGACTTCAATCTGACATTGCAGGAACTCGGGGCTTACCTGACCTTCGAAATCATTCTGACAGGCCTCCATCAGCGCTTCCGGGGCCTCTGACAATTGCAGGCTGTCGCGATCCACCAGAAGATACTCTTCTTCAATGCCCAGTGTGAATTCTTGCTGCATGGAGCCCCCTTTGGCTGTCGTAAGTTTCAGTGAATACGGAAATTTGCCTTTTGCCAAGGGTTTGCCCGTCTTGTCCTTGCACTGGCACTGGCGGCAATTGTAAGGAACGGATCAGCACAGACCGTGGAGCCAACGCCGTGAAACCCAGAAAATTCCCAAAGATTAACGCTGCTCTGGACGAGTTGGGGGTGAGGCTGATCGACAAGGTTACCGAACAGGATGAACGCGCGCGGCTTGAGGCTTTTGAAGCTGCCGGAGGGCTGACACGCCCGGCCTACGCGTTATCTCCGGGTATGGAAGGTTTCGATGTCGCGCAACTGGTGGCGGAATATGACCGTCACAAGGCGGAACTGCAGGCGTTGAAAGACCCGGCGCGCAATCAGACTGGCTATCGCACAGGCAACGGCTATTACGACAGCCCGGATGCAGATGCGTTGTATCTGATGATCCGCCGCTTTCAGCCCAAGCGCGTGATCGAGGTGGGGTGCGGGAACTCAACCCGTGTGACCCGGCAAGCGATTATTGACGGCGGGTTGGACACCACGATCACTGCCATTGACCCTTACCCGCGGGCCGACATTGCCCATATCGCGGACCACTTCGAACAAAAACGTCTTGAAGAAGTTGACCCGTCGCTTTTTGCCGAGCTTGAAGCCGGAGACGTTCTGTTCATCGATTCAAGCCATGTTGTGCGGATGAGCAACGACGTCGCCCATCTGTTCTGCCGCATCATTCCTGCGCTGAAAGCCGGCGTGGTCATTCATGTGCACGATGTTTTTTTACCCTACGAATATCCCAAACGTTTCTTCTATGATTGCCCCGGTTGGGGAGAGCAGTACATGCTGCACGCGTTGCTGCAATCTGGCGCGTATTCAATGCTTTGGCCGGGATATTACCTTCAACAGGAACGCCCGGATGCCGTTGCCGCCTTGCCGTTTCTGACTGAGGGACGAGCGCAGAGCATCTGGGTGCAACTCAAAGAAAAATGATCTCAGAGTGATCCGCTGCGGCAAAAGGTCCGTACCCCTTTTCATAACACGCTGGAGAGGAGAAGACAGCTATGTTCCGTCGCACATTCATGGGCGCAGCCGCCGCACTTGCATTTGCCATGCCGCTGAAGGCGCAGGCCGCTGACATTGTTGACACGGCCGTTGCCGCCGGATCGTTCAACACTTTGGTCGCTGCCGTTCAGGCCGCTGGTCTGGTTGATACGTTGAAGGGCGATGGCCCATTCACCGTATTTGCCCCGACTGACGAGGCGTTCGCAGCATTGCCTGAAGGTACGGTGGAATCCCTGCTGCTGCCCGAGAACAAAGATCAGCTTGTGTCGATCCTGACCTATCACGTGGTTCCGGCCAAAGTGATGTCTGGCGACATCGCTGACAAGCGCGCCAAGGTTCTGACCGTTCAGGGCGACCGGCTGAGCGTTAACGCAAAGAACGGCGTTAAGGTGAATGATGCCAAGGTTGTGCAAGC
Organism: Ruegeria sp. HKCCD7296; assembly: GCF_013110775.1. Lineage (NCBI taxonomy): Bacteria > Pseudomonadati > Pseudomonadota > Alphaproteobacteria > Rhodobacterales > Roseobacteraceae > Ruegeria > Ruegeria sp. HKCCD7296. The sequence goes on along the minus strand of NZ_WVRF01000002.1, from coordinate 167,271 downwards.
CGACATTGAAGCCAGCAATGGCGTGATTCACGTGGTCGACGCGGTTATTCTGCCGGAATAAGCCACGGATTAAAAAACAACAAAGCCCCGGCGATTGACCGGGGCTTTTGCTTTTTACGACTGGCAAATCAGACCAGACGCACCTGTGTCCCAATCTGAACCAGTGGATACAGCTCTTCCACGTGCTGATTGTAGAGTCCGATACATCCAGACGAGCTCTGACGGCCAATCTTGCGCGTGTCATGCGTTCCGTGAACCAGGTAAGCTGGCCAGCCCAGATACATAGCGCGGGTGCCCAATGGATTGCCAGGGTCGCCACCTTCCATCCGTACAGGCAACGAGGGATCCCGCTCGCGCATGGACGCCGTTGGTGTCCAGCTTGGGAATTCGGTTTTGCGTACGACTTTTGTGTAACCGCGTTTGGTGAGTTCCTCACTCATCGGAACCGAACTTGGGTAAAGCTTATACGTTCCGTCCGGGCTCCAATAATGCACGGCGCGGCTTGTGATATCGGCCAGCAGGCAGCCAACACCAAGCTCATCAAAGTGATCCTGCCAGTTCTGTTGCGAGAACGAGGACACGTTGCGGCGCACTGGCAATTGCGTGCTGATGGCGTCTTCTGTTTCTGGGAAAGCATCTGTGCTTTGTGCCCGAACAAGGGCAGGGGTTGCCACCAATGATGCTGCGCCCAACAGGGCGGAACGACGGGTCATACGGGAATGGGACAAGACTGCCTCCGATAATTTCACTGCTCGGTACACACTTCCCGACAAAATATTTTGCTTTGATGAGTTTTTCCAGAGTATCAAAGCTGAATTTCTCGTGAGATTGGCACGTGAGCCTGCTTATCGGCGGAAAAATGCAAAACCCGGCCCAAGATAAGGCCGGGTTTGTCAGCGTAATGATCGTTCCAATCAGTCCATGGCTTTGAAGTTGAACTCGCCACCTTCTTTGATGCCCGACGGCCAGCGCGAGGTCACGGTTTTGGTTCGGGTGTAGAATTTGAAGCTGTCAGGGCCGTGCTGGTTCAGGTCCCCGAACATCGATTTCTTCCAGCCACCAAAGGTGTGATAGGCCAGCGGAACCGGGATCGGCACGTTGATGCCAACCATGCCGATATTGATCCGGCTGGCAAAATCACGCGCGGTGTCACCGTCACGGGTGAAAATCGCGGTTCCGTTGCCATATTCATGGTCCATCGCCAGCTTCAGCGCCTCTTCATACGAACCGGCGCGTACGGTGGACAGGACCGGGCCAAAGATTTCCTGTTTGTAGATGTCCATGTCCGGGGTGACATGGTCGAAGAGGTGGGGGCCAACAAAAAAGCCATCTTCATAGCCCTGCAGGCTGAAGTCACGGTTGTCGACAACCAGCTTGGCGCCTTGCTCAACACCCGAGTTGATCAGACCTAGGATGCGTTCTTTTGCGGCCCCGGTGACGACCGGACCCATATCGACATCATCACCGGCCGTGTAAGGGCCGACTTTCAGCTTTTCGACACGCGGGATCAGCTTTTCGATCAGCTTGTCCGCAGTTTCTTCACCAACGGGAACCGCGACCGAGATTGCCATGCAGCGTTCGCCTGCCGCTCCAAATCCGGCACCAACCAGAGCGTCAGCCGCCTGATCTAAGTCAGCGTCGGGCATGACGATCATGTGGTTCTTGGCACCGCCAAAACACTGGGCGCGTTTGCCGTTGGCGGTTGCGCGGCTGTAGATATATTGCGCAATCGGGGTAGACCCCACAAAGCTGACACCCTGGATGATTTCGCTGTCGAGGATCGTATCAACGGCTTCTTTGTCACCGTTCACGACCTGGAACACACCTTTGGGCAGACCGGCTTCGATGAAGAGTTCAGCCAGCATCAGCGGAACCGACGGGTCACGCTCGGACGGTTTCAGGACCACGGCGTTCCCACAAGCCAGCGCCGGTCCAACATGCCAAAGCGGCATCATGGCGGGGAAGTTGAAGGGCATGATCGAACCCACAACACCCAAAGGCTGGCGCATCGAATACATGTCTATGCCGGGGCCTGCGCTGTCGGTGAACTCACCCTTAAGCATTTGTGGCGCGCCGATGCAGTACTCGATCACTTCAAGACCACGCTGCAGGTCGCCCTTGGCATCGGGAAGAGTTTTGCCGTGTTCGCGGCTTAGCGCCTCGGCCAGTTTGTCCATGTCGCGGTTCATCAAGCCAACCATGGCCATCATGACGCGCGCACGTTTCTGCGGGTTGGTTGCGCCCCATGCGGGCTGGGCCGCTGCTGCCGCTTCAATTGCTGCCGTGGTTTCTGCCGCGCTGGCCATTGGGCATTTGTATTGAACTTCGCCCGTCGCCGGGTTGTAAACGTCGTCGAAACGACCGGATGTACCGGCGACCATTTCGCCGTTCAGGAAATGGGTCAGATCTTGCATCAATAGCTCCTCCGATAGATTTGCGCGCAGAATAGGCTTGCAGAAATCCCGCGAACAGAGGCAATGTCTCAAAGGAGTTTTGCAAAAATGCAAAAGAGTGTGAGATGACCCCAAACTGGGACGATATGCGGATTTTTCTGGCCGTGGCACGCGAAGAAAGCTTGTCTTCTGCTGGTCGTATCCTGAAAATTGATCCTGCCACTGTCGGGCGTCGTGTGGCGCGGCTCGAATCCACTTTGGATTCTTCGTTGTTTACCAAGTCCCAGCAAGGCTATGTTCTGACACCGGCTGGGCAACGTCTTTTAGAGCACGGGCTACACGCCGAAGAGGCGATGCGTGCCGCTGCCGGAGCTGTCACCGGACCGACCAAATCACTCAGCGGACAAATCAGGATCGGCGCACCGGATGGCAGCGCCAATTACCTGCTGCCGCAGGTCTGCGCAAAAATCAGCGATGCGAACCCTGATCTGGACATTCAGATTCTTGCACTTCCGCGGGTAATCAACTTGTCCCGGCGCGAGGCGGACATGGCTGTGACAGTCAGTGCGCCAACAGCCGGCCAACTGCGTGTGAAAAAGATCAGCGACTATAAACTGCATATGGTTGCGACCGAAAACTACCTGCACCGACATGGTCCGATCCGCTCCGTCACAGACCTGAAAGGGCACAGGTTGATCGGCTATATCCCCGACATGATCTTCGACCGAGAGTTGGATTACCTCAACGACATTGGTATTGACCGTGTCGCGCTTGCATCGAACTCGGTCTCGGTTCAATTGCGGCAGGTGACGCTGGGAACCGGGGTTTGTGTGGCCCATGATTTCACGCTGCCCTTCCATCCCGATCTGCGGAAAATCCTGACGGAACAAGTGAGTTTGACGCGCAGTTTCTATCTTGTGCGGCATGAAGGTGACCAACGCAACGAACGGTTGAACCGCTTTGCCGAAGCTCTGACGCGCGGCATTCGCGAGGAAGTGCTTCGTTTGGAAGCAGTGGCCGACGCTTGACAGGTCGCGACAATCGCGCAACGCTTTGGAATAAGTGTGATTATTTCCGGAGGTATTCTTCATGCTAGTACAGGCCATCCTGAAGTCTAAGGCGACCGATGGTGTCGTGACCGTGGCGTCGACAGCGACTGTCTCAGAGGCCTCGAAGATTCTTGCGGAGAAGCGTATCGGTACAGTCGTGGTTTCCGACGATGGTGGCGAAACCGCTGCAGGTATATTGTCGGAACGTGACATCGTTCGCGAATTGGCGGCCAGCGGCAGTGGCTGTCTGAACCAGCCAGTAAAGTCTTACATGACGCAGGACCTTGTGACAGCGACGCGTCAGACCACAGTTGAGGACATCATGTCACAAATGACGGAAGGGCGTTTCCGCCATATGCCGGTTGTTGAAGATGGCAAACTTGTTGGCATCGTAACCTTGGGCGATGTGGTGAAGGCCCAGCTTTCCGAATTGGCCATGGAAAAAGACGCTTTGGAAAGCATGATAATGGGCCACTAGCGGCCAGAGCTGCCAAAGCAATCACTTGCACCTGCAGCAAAGTTGTGTTTGCTTGCGCAGAAATTTTGTTGCGCAGGAGGGCGTGATGCGGGTTGGATTGTATCCTGGAACCTTTGATCCCATCACAATGGGCCACATCGATATCATTCGTCGGGCGGCAGCTTTGGTCGACAAGCTGGTCATTGGTGTTGCCATCAACCGGGATAAAGGACCTTTGTTCTCGTTAGAAGAGCGCGTGGCCATGATTGAAGCCGAATGTTCCCAGCTTTCTGAACAGACCGGGACCGAGATTGTCGCGCATCCGTTTGAAAACCTGCTGATCGATTGCGCGCGGGATGTTGGGGCGCAGATCATTGTGCGTGGCCTGCGCGCTGTTGCCGACTTTGAGTACGAATTTCAGATGGTTGGAATGAACCGTGCATTAGACGATTCAATCGAGACCGTCTTTTTGATGGCAGAAGCGCGCCATCAGGCAATTGCCTCGAAACTGGTCAAGGAAATCGCCCGGTTGAATGGGGACGTGTCGAAATTCGTCACGCCCCGCGTCAACACCGCGCTGAAAGAACGGTTAGGCTAGGGCGCCCATTGCGGCGGCCGTGTCCAACATCCGGTTCGAGAAGCCCCATTCATTGTCATACCAGGCCAGTACGCGAACAAGTGTGCCATCGGTGACTTTGGTTTCGGCCAGCGACACGGTCGAGCTGTGCGGGTCGTGATTGAAGTCAACGGAAACCAGCGGCCGGTTTTCAGCAGCCAACACGCCGGGGATTTTTGCTGCGGCATCGATGAACAGCTGATTTACCTCTTCTTCGGTGGTTGGGCGGGATACTTCAGCCACCAGGTCAACAACTGAAACGTTCGGGGTAGGGACGCGGATCGCCTGCCCCGTCAGTTTGCCTTGCAGTTGCGGCAGCACCAAGCCAACGGCGGCAGCCGCGCCGGTTGTGGTGGGGATCATCGACAACGCCGCGGCGCGTGACAGGTAAGGGTCTTTTCCAACTAAGTCATGTACGGGCTGGCTGGCCGTATAGGCGTGGACAGTCGTCATATTACCATGCTTGATGCCAAGCCCCGCATCCAGGGCAGCAGCGACCGGCGAAAGGCAGTTGGTGGTGCAGGATGCGTTCGACACGACCAGGTCTTCGGCGGTCAGTTCGTGATCGTTTACACCAAACACGACGGTCTTGATGTTGCCATCACCGCGGGCCGGGGCCGAGATCAGAACCTTTTTCGAGCCGTTTTTGAAGTGACGCTCAGCGGCCTCTCGCGTACGGAACACACCGGTGCATTCCAGAACGACATCAATATCCGACCAAGGTAGGTCTTCGGGGTTGCGTTCGCTGGTCAGGCGGATCGGCCCACGACCAACGTCCAAACCTGCGTCGCTGAGTGTAACCGGGTTGGCGTAGCGACCATGCACGCTGTCGAACTCAAACAGATGTGCGTTCATGTCAGGTTTGCCCAGATCGTTGATCGCCACGATTTCAACGTCTGTGCGACCGCTTTCCATCACTGCGCGCAGAACCCCGCGCCCAATCCGTCCAAATCCGTTGATGGCAAGTTTCAGGGTCATGGTCTGCTCCGTCGGAAAACCTATATCAGATTAGTTAGCGCTAACAACTCCAGATCAGCGAAAGAGTCAAGAGAAACCTCGATCAGCGCCAGAAGGCGAGCCAGTCCAAAAATTCGTAGAGCTTCTTGGCAAGGAACAGCAGGTGGTCGCCGCCGTACAGGGTCATATCCAGCATTGCGCCCCCAAGCAGTAGGATGCCGAGCCAGATGGCGATAAGATTGGTCATGGCCGTTCCGAACAAAAATGCCCGCCCAGATAACCTGAGCGGGCATTAAGGTACAAGCGAAGTCCGAATGGTCAGTTAAGACGCCCCATCGCTACGGCCACGTCGGCCATACGGACTGAGAAGCCCCATTCGTTGTCATACCAGGCCAGAACACGGACCAGGCGATTGTCTACAACGCGGGTCTGATCCGGTGCGAAGATAGAGCTTTCTTCGGTGTGGTTGAAATCTGTTGAGACCAGCGGTGCGGGCTCAAAACCTAGTACGCGCTGCATTGGGCCTTTGGCAGCTTCTTCGACGATAGCGTTGACTTCCTCGACGGTTACATCGCGCGCGGCACGGAAGGTCAGGTCAACAGCCGAGACATTCGGGGTAGGGACGCGGATCGCGGACCCGTCCAGACGGCCTTTCAGGTTTGGCAAAACTTCGCCCAACGCCTTGGCGGCTCCGGTCGAGGTCGGGATCATCGACATAGCTGCGGCGCGGGCGCGGTACAGGTCGCTGTGGCGACGGTCCAGGGTCGGCTGATCTCCAGTATAGGCGTGGATCGTGGTCATGATGCCGTTTTCGATGCCAATACCTTCGTCCAGAACTTTGGCCAGCGGGGCCAGGCAGTTGGTGGTGCAGGAACCATTTGAAACCATGTTGTCGTTTGCGGTCAGCGTGTTGTGGTTCACGCCGAAGACGATGGTCTTGTCGACATTCTTGCCAGGGGCGGACAACAGAACCTTGCCAGCGCCACGCTCAATGTGGGTTTTCGCCTTGGTGCCGTCGTTGAACTTGCCTGTGCATTCCAGAACGACGTCGCAGCCTTCCCAGTCCAGCTCGTTCATGTCGTAGGTCGAGAACATCTGCATCGGGCCGCGACCCAGATCCATCGTGTTTCCGTCAATGGAGACTTCGCGCGGGAAACGCCCGTGAACACTGTCGTATTTCAAAAGGTGCGCCGAGGTTTCCAATGGGCCGGTGGCGTTGACTTTGATCACTTCGATGTCGTTACGCCCCGAAGCGGCGATGTGCGACAGGGTGCAGCGGCCAATACGGCCAAAACCATTGATACCGACCTTGATGGTCATATGACGTCTCCAGATGCGCTTGCTTTGTGGGCCATATAGCGGCGAAATGGGAATCTCAAAAGGGCAAAAACGGCATATTTTTAAGGTGTTAGCGCAAACCTGCGCCGATTGCGCTAACGCTTGCGCTAGCTGAGAGATCAGGTAGGGTCCCGGTGCGGCAGGTGACAGGAAAGGACACGCGATGAGCGGACTGTTGGCCCTTTTGGACGATGTGGCGGGAATTGCCAAAGTGGCGGCGGCTTCGGTCGACGACGTGGTTGCGGCGGCAGGTAAGGCCGGGGCCAAGACTGCCGGGGTGATCATCGACGACGCGGCGGTCACGCCCAAATATGTTCAGGGGTTTGCGCCTGCGCGAGAGTTGCCGATCATCTGGCGCATTGCGCGCGGGTCGATTTTCAACAAGATCATATTGCTGCTGCCGGTGGCGCTGCTACTGGCCAACTTCGCGCCGTGGCTGATCACACCATTACTCATGATTGGAGGGTCTTACCTTTGTTTTGAAGGGGCCGAAAAGATATTCCACGTCTTGTTCCCGCACGGCAGCCACGCCATTGAACAGGACATGGATGTCCGTGACCCCGGTCACCTCGAGGAACAAAAGGTCAAAGGCGCGATCAAGACGGACTTTATCTTGTCGGCCGAGATCATGACGATTGCTTTGGCGGCGATCGAAGCGCCGAACCTGTGGATGCAGGCGGCGACTCTGGCCGTTGTTGGGATCGGGGTGACGGTGGCTGTTTATGGTTCTGTTGCGCTGATCGTAAAAATGGATGATGTCGGGCTTTATCTGGCGCAAAACGCACCGACCCCGATTGGTCGTGGTCTTGGCCGTGGGTTGGTCAAAGCGATGCCCGGCGTGATGAAAACCCTGTCCATTGTTGGGACAGCAGCGATGCTGTGGGTCGGCGGGTCGATTGTGATCCACGGGATGGAGGTGTTGGGCTTCGGATGGTTGGGCCATCACATCCACGATTGGGCCTACGCCATTGGTCATTCGGTTTCCGATCAATGGGTTGGCGCAGTTGAGTGGATGTCCAAGGCCACGATGGATGGCGTATTTGGTTTGGCTTGGGGATTGGTTTTGATCCCGGTGGCGACCAAAGTGATTGGGCCTTTGCTTTCGAAGAAGTCACAAACACATTGAAACCCAAATGAAAAGGGCGGCCTAAGCCGCCCTTTGCTTGATCAGATGCGTCTGTTTTACAGGCCCAGCAGTTCTTTGACTTTGGCTACGGTTGCTTCGGCGGTGATGCCGAAATGCTTGTAAAGCTCTCCTGCCGGGGCTGAAGCACCAAAGCTTGACATGCCGATGAACCCGGCTTTGGCCTCGCGACCACGCTCACCCAGAAGCCAGCGATCCCAGCCTCCGGCGCGAACGGCGGCTTCGATGCCGACGCGAACCGCACCGGCAGGCAGAACGCGTTTGCGGTAGGCTTCGTCTTGTTCAGCGAACAGTTCCATACAGGGCATCGAGACAACACGGGTTCCGATGCCCTCGGCTTCGAGCATCGCTTTGGCTTCCATCGCCAGGGACACTTCGGACCCGGTCGCGATCAGGATGGCCTGACGTTTGCCTTCGGCTTCAGCCAAGACATAAGCACCTTGTGCAACAAGGTTCTTGGTTTTGTGCTGGGTCCGCACGGTCGGAACACCCTGACGGGTCAGAGACAGGACCGAGGGGCTGTCCTTGAAGGTCAGCGCCATTTCCCAGGCTTCAGCCGTTTCGACTGTGTCGGCGGGGCGGAAGACATAGGTGTTCGGCGTCGCGCGCGAGATAGCCAGATGTTCAACCGGCTGGTGGGTCGGGCCGTCTTCGCCCAGGCCGATGGAGTCATGGGTCATCACGAAGACAGATGGGATTTTCATCAGGGCCGCCAAACGCATGGACGGGCGAGCATAGTCGGTGAAGGCCATGAATGTACCGCCATAGGGGCGGATGCCACCATGCAGCGCCATGCCGTTCATCGCAGCGGCCATGCCGTGTTCGCGAATACCGTAGTGGATGTAGCGTCCTTTGCGGTTTTCCGGCAGGAACACACCCATATCGGCCGACTTGGTGTTGTTCGAGCCGGTCAGGTCAGCCGAGCCGCCAACGGTTTCGGTCATGATCGGGTTTACGACGTTCAGAACTTTTTCCGACGAGGCGCGGGTAGCCAGCTTTGGTTGATCTTCCGAAACTTGCTTTTTGAAAGAACGAATGGCGCCAACCAGCTTTTTAGGGGCTTCAAACGCGTAGGCACGGTTGAACTCGGCCTGCTTGCGTTCAGAAAGTTGCGCGAAACGCTCTTCCCAGGCTGCTCGTTCAGCAGCACCACGTGCGCCAATGGCTTCCCACGCAGATTTAACATTGGCCGGGATTTCAAATGCGTCATGCGGCCAGCCATAGCCTTTTTTGGCGGCTTTCAACTGATCCTGATCGGTCAGAGCACCATGGCCTTTGGATGTATCCTGTGCTGCGTGACCCAAGGCGATGTGGCTTTCGCATGCGATCATGGTCGGCTTGCTGGACTTCTTCGCGTCCACAATCGCTGCGTCGATCGCATTTGGATCGTGGCCGTCAATCTCGATTACATGCCAGCCTGAGGCCGCAAAACGGCGCACCTGATCAGTGCGGTCGGCAATATCGACGGTACCGTCGATGGTGATGTTGTTGTTGTCCCAAAAGACGATTAGTTTGCTCAGTTCGTGGCGACCGGCCAGCGTGATCGCCTCTTGGCTGACGCCTTCCATCAGACAGCCGTCGCCAGCAATCACATAGGTATAGTGATCGACGACCTTCTTGCCGTAATGCGCGCGCTGAATCTCTTCGGCCATGGCAAAGCCCACGGCGTTCGAAATGCCCTGACCCAGCGGGCCGGTTGTGGTTTCAACACCTTCAATCAAAAAGTTTTCCGGGTGACCGGCGGTTTTTGCCCCCAATTGGCGGAAGTTTTTGATCTCGTTGAGGGTCACGTCAGCGTGGCCGGTGAGGTACAGCAGCGAGTAAACCAGCATCGAGCCGTGTCCGGCGGACAGGATGAACCGGTCGCGGTCCGGCCAGCTTGGGTTTGAAGCGTCGAATTTCAGGTGCTTTTCGAACAGTACGGTCGCAACATCGGCCATGCCCATGGGCATACCGGAATGGCCGGAATTGGCGGCGGCGACGGCATCAAGGGTCAGAGTGCGGATGGCCGCAGCTTTGTCCCAGTGTTCGGGGTTGGCTTTGCGCAGCGCAGTCAGGTCCACGGGCGTTGTTCCTTTGGGTTTGAAGCAGATTGCGGGCTCAATACCACTCAGTACCCAAAGTGCAAGCGGAACCGGGGTGAATCGGGCCGCACTGCATGAAGAGCGGGGCTCAAGTGTTTGAAAGCAAACAGTGGGTATTTTCTGTCGCATTCCGCTAGACTGTCTGCAGGCGGGATTCGGTTTTGATTCGGATCGCATCGAAACAGAATGAACCTTGATAAAGAGGTGACAGGGGCATGAGCCAGATAGAAGACTTACAGCACCGCATAATTGCCGCGATGGATCGTATTGGCGCGGGGGTCGAGGCATTGGGCGCTGAATCTCGGGGCACCGGGCCGGATGACGGACTTCAGACTGCGCTGGAAGATGAACGCATTGCCAATGCGCAACTTCAGGAACGGCTGAAATCTCTGAAACAGCAGCACGAAGAGCAAATGGATGGCTTACGCGCTGATCTGGAAGAGCTGCGTGCGGCACCGTCTGACGGTTCGGAAACCGACGCACTGCGCGCAGAGTTGGAAGAAGCCCGCGCCAAGATTGCCTCGGTCGAAGCTGCGCGCGCCGAGCTGGCCGAAGCCAAGGCGGCACTGGACAACAGCACCGAGTTGGACGCATTGAAAGCCGAAAACGAAGAAATGCGGGCAGAGCTTGATGGAAAGGAAGATCCCGAGCCACTGAAAGCCGAGTTGGAAGAGCTGCGTGGCATGTTGGATCAGGCTAAAGCAGTGGAGGCCGAAAACAGCCGCCTCAAGGCCGAGTTAGAAGACACGGAACGTGTCGGTGACCTGAGCGCCGAGTTGGAAATGCTGCGTGCTGAACGCGCAAGCCATGGTGCTGCAATGTCTCGTTTGGACGACGATCTTCAACGTATGCGAAAGGCAAATGAACAATTGCGCAATGCCGTTGACGAGTTGCGCGCGGCCGCAACTGAGGGCCTGACGGATGCAGAGCTTCTCAACAAGGCCACGGTCGCCGAACTTGAAGCCACGCGAGCAGCGCAAGCCTCGGACGCGGCCGAGGCGCAGGCCGTTCTTGCGCGTCTTGAGCCGTTGCTGTCGCAGGCGAAACTTGTAGAAGGTGAGGTAGAATAATGCCCGAAGTGACCATAAATATCGGCGGTCGCGGCTTTGACGTCTCGTGCAGGGACGGTGAGGAGCCCTTTCTGCATTCCGCAGCCAAAATGCTGGACGATGAAGCCCAGGTTTTGTCCGATCAGATCGGCAGGATGCCTGAATCCCGTATGCTTTTGATGGCCGGGCTCATGCTTGCCGACAAAACGGCAGCAACGGAAGACAAGGTCAAATCGCTTGAGGCAAAGTTGGCCGAGGTCGAGGCCCAGCTTCAGAACCTCAGGAACGCTCCTCCGCCGGAACCAGAACGCGTCGAAGTGGCAGTTGTTCCGCCATCTGTCACCGACACACTGGCAGAGCTGGCCGCGCGGGCAGAAGCGCTTGCGGCAGTTGTCGAGGAGAAGAAAGCCTGATGACTGTGTTGCGAAACGCCTTGTTTGCGGCTGCACTGGCTGTGCCTGCGACTTCCGCTTTGGCAGAGATTGACATACTGTCAGTCACATTCACTTGCGAAAACGGGATACCCTTGCCGGTGACCTATTTCAACGCGTCCGACGGTTCGGGTGCCGCAGCGACGATCGTGGACAATACTCTGGTTGCCATGCGCCAAGTGGAAAGCGGGTCAGGTATCCGCTATGAATCCAGCGGAGATCAAGGAACCTATATTCTGCGCTCAAAAGGCTGGAACGCATCGATCAGCTATTTGGCGGCGGGCGCCGCCAATGAGCAGGCAATTTTTCAGGACTGTTCCAGCCGATAAGCAGGCTTACGCGTTTGCTTCACGAATTTTGTCGGCTGCATCTTTGTTGTAGCCGACACCGTTTTCGTCAAACAGCGTGTCCAGCTCACCCGACAGGGTCATTTCGGTGATGATGTCGCAACCGCCAACAAATTCGCCTTTGACGTAAAGCTGAGGTACGGTCGGCCAGTCAGAGTAGTCCTTGATACCCTGACGAACTTCCTCGTCGGCCAGAACGTTCACGTCAGCGTAGTCAACGCCCATATAGTTCAGCACACCGGCCACGCGGGAGGAGAAGCCACACTGAGGCATCTCCTTGGTGCCTTTCATGTACAGCACCACGTCATTGGCTTTGACGGTTTCGTCGATCTGGGTCTTCACATCGGTCATTTCGCGTTTCCTTCAAAGATCGCGTCTTTGGCTGTCGATTACTACTTGCCGCCACGCGTGTCGTCGTTTGTTTTCTTTACTAGATTTAGGTCAGTTGCTTCTATTCCCAATGGTGGTTTTTCATTAGGATCGGGCGGTTGCCATCCACCCATTGATTTAAGCACATTCCTAAGAAATATATTATTCCGGTACTTTGGTGGTCAGCGCCAGCGCGTGCAGTTCACCATCTGGGCCGTCCATTTTGCCTTTCAAGGCCGCGTAGACAGCGCGCTGCTGCTGTACGCGGTTCTTGCCGCGAAAGCTTTCGTCCACGACCATGGCGGACATGTGAACGCCATCGCTGCCGCCAACCTGAATTTCCGCGTTGGGAAAGCTCTCGCGCAGCAGGGTTTCAATTTCGTGGGCGCTCATCGGCATGTAGGTTTACTCCTAAAGGTCTTTATCAAGATGTAGAGCGGTGGGGCGGGGCGTGCAAGATGGCACGTGCGGACAAATCCGGTAAATCCTGCGCCTTTTTAGACGCGCAGGATTTCCGTATTTGGGACGAGAAGAAGCCTGTATTTTAGGCCACTGCGGCGGCAAAGCTGGTGCGGAAGGTCTCTGTAAGCTCGGCTAGCGGTGCCTCGGAACCGCCGACCTTCACGCAATCACCTGTAAAGCGACCGACAGAGACAAGCGGTACACCGGTTTGGCCGGCTGCAATCATAAGTGCCTCTGCCTGGTCAAAGTTGCAGGCGACCAGATAGCGCGCCTGATCTTCGCCAAACAGGAATTCGGTTGGGGCTTCGTCGAGATGGACACCAACGCCAGCCGCTTCGGCCAGTTCAAAGGCGGCCAATGCAAGACCGCCATCGCCAAGGTCGGTACAGGCTTTGATCATCTCGCGGTTGGCGCGAATGAAGTCACCGTTGCGCTTTTCGGCATCCAGATCAACACGCGGCGCATCACCGTCTTCACGGTTGAACACCTCAGCCAATAGTGCGGACTGGCCCAGATGGCCCTTGGTTTCACCGATGACCAGGGCGACGTGACCCTCACGGACTTCATTGCCGATAATCTCATCTGAATGGTTCAGCAGGCCAACCGCACCGATTGTTGGGGTGGGTAGGATCGCCTGACCATCGGTTTCATTGTAAAGCGACACATTGCCCGAAACGATTGGCATATCCAACGCGCCAACGGCGGCACCGATGCCTTGAATGGCACCGACGAACTGGCCCATGATTTCGGGCTTTTCGGGGTTTCCGAAGTTCAGGTTATCGGTGGTGGCCAGAGGTTTGGCACCAACAGCGGTCAGGTTGCGATAGGCTTCGGCCACAGCTTGTTTGCCGCCTTCAACCGGGTTTGCGCGTACATAGCGCGGTGTCACGTCTGAGGTAAAGGCAAGCACCTTGTCGGTGCCGTGGACACGCACCATGCCAGCGCCCAGACCCGGTGTGCGGGCGCTGTCCGCCATCACCATGGTGTCGTACTGTTCGTACACCCACTGCTTTCCAGCGTAGTTGGGCGAAGAGAGCAGGGCGCGCAGCCCATCGATCGGGTCGATCTGAGGCACATCGGCCAATTCTTCGGCAGCAGGCGTCGGCTCCCACGGACGGTCATATTCTGGCGCGGTGGAGGAGAGCTTGGACAAGACAAGGTCCGCCTTGACTTCGCCGTTATGCATGATCAGGAAGCGGTCTTCGGCGATGGTTTCACCGACGATGGCGAAGTCTAGATCCCATTTTTCGAAAACAGCGCGGGCCTCGGCCTCAAGTTCCGGCTTGAGAACCATCAACATACGTTCCTGAGATTCCGACAGCATCATCTCATAGGCTGTCATATTCTCTTCGCGCTGGGGTACGTTTTCCAGATCGAGGCGTACGCCCAGACCACCCTTGTCACCCATTTCCACGGCAGAACAGGTCAGACCCGCCGCGCCCATATCCTGGATCGAGATCACTGCTCCGGTCCGCATCAGTTCGAGCGTCGCTTCCATCAGGCGTTTTTCGGTGAAGGGGTCGCCAACCTGTACTGTCGGGCGCTTTTCTTCGATGGTGTCGTCGAATTCAGCAGAGGCCATCGTCGCGCCGCCAACGCCGTCTCGACCGGTTTTAGCGCCCAGATAGACGACGGGCATCCCGACGCCGGACGCGGCGGAGTAGAAAATCTTGTCGCTGTCGGCCAGACCAGCAGCAAATGCGTTCACCAGACAGTTGCCGTTATAGGCCGGATGGAATCGGACTTCGCCGCCGACGCATGGCACGCCAAAACAGTTGCCATAGCCGCCGATGCCTTCGACCACGCCATTCACCAGCTGACGGGTCTTGTGGTGGTCGGGTTCGCCGAATGACAACGCGTTCATCGATGCAATGGGGCGCGCGCCCATGGTGAAGACGTCGCGAAGAATGCCACCAACGCCCGTTGCCGCACCCTGATAGGGTTCGATGTATGACGGGTGGTTATGGCTTTCCATTTTGAAAACAACAGCCTGACCGTCGCCAATATCAACAACGCCTGCGTTTTCACCAGGTCCGCAAATCACCTGAGGCCCCGATGTAGGCAGGGTGCGCAGCCATTTCTTGGACGACTTGTACGAGCAATGCTCGTTCCACATCGCGGAAAAGATGCCCAGTTCGGTAAAGGTCGGTTCACGCCCGATGATCTCGAGGATCATGTCGTATTCCTCGGGCTTGAGCCCGTGTGCAGCAATCAGATCGGGTGTGATGGCGGGCTCTTGCATCTTCTGTCCTGTGTCCAAGTGGGCCGAGATTGCGCGCCTTGTAGGGCAAGCGCGCGCGTGTGGAAAGGGTCAAGACGGCGCAGGCTGCGTCTTTCAAAGAAAAACGGAACCGACGGCGGCGCCGGTTCCGTATGAAAGCACCGAAGCTTTGGTGCAGATCGCAGGAACAAACCGCGAAGGTTACGCCTGTCCCTGGTCCTTGTTGAGTTCAGCTGCCGCGGCGGCACCAACAGCTGTTTTCTGTTCGGGGGTCAGGTTTTCAGCATCATCCAGGCCCGGGATTGCAACGCGCACCTCACGGCGGGCAAAGTCGATGCCGTTCTCCTTGAAGGCGGCCTTGACCCGGTTGAAGATTTCCTTGCGCAGGGTGAACTGCTTGCCCGGCTTTGCCATGAACTTGCCGCGGATGATCATGCCGACATCGTCAAAGTCGAACACGCCCTGAGACTTGAAGGGCTGAAGGAAACCATCCTTATGAGTTTCGTCTTCCATCATCTCGGCACCGATCTTCTTGAAGATCTTTTTGACCTTGTTGGGGTCAGTGTCGAAAGGCACGGTGAACTTCAGCTTCATGATCACCCAGTCGCGACTGAAATTGGTCAGTTTCTGAATCTCACCATAGGGAATGGTGTGAACGGGACCGCGGTGGTGGCGTAGTTGCATCGAGCGGATCGAGATTTTCTCAACCGTGCCCATTGTGCCGCCCACATCCACATACTCACCTACGCGGAAGGCATCGTCGATCAGGAAGAAAATCCCGCCCACGATATCGGCGACCAGTTTCTGTGCGCCAAAACCGATGGCCAGACCCAGAACACCGGCACCGGCCAACAGAGGTGTGATGTTGATACCCAACGCACCCAAAGCCAGAAGAACAAAGATAACGGCAATGGCTACTTGTGCAGTAACGCGTAGCAGTGGCAGAACAGTCGCCAGACGTGATCCGCCGGAACCTCCGCCTTCACCGGCTTCTTCATCCGGGCTTTGTTCGGCGGCTGTTTGTTCTTTTGCGAGGCGGCGGTTTATCCAAAGTGAAACGATTTCGTTCAGGATGTACCCGACCGCGATTATAATAAAGAACTGGATCACTTTGCTGCCGGACTCAGTTCCACCGCCTGCGATTTCCTGAAGGTCAAGGTCCCACGCATTGGCGATCATAAGAATGACCAAAACACCGGCCAGAACCCGCCCGATACGAATGTAGCTTCGCTTGGTGGACTTATAGGCGCGCTCTGCGACAGGGCCGTCGCCAAGCATAGGTGGTTGAAGGTGACGTACCAGGCCACGGATCAGCGTATCCAAAGCAGGAGCGATCAGCAGCCAGAACATGGTGACGAAGTGTGCTCCATGTGCCAGAAGGCCAAATACCACAGGGTTGTTCTGCGCTGCGAGATACTCGACCAGCAGCCAAGTGCCGGCGGAAACACCGATAGCAATGTAAGGGTAGAGCCTCGCTACCTCTTCATCAAACCGTGTACGATCAGGGTCTGAACCACGCATCATGTCGGACAATCCATCACGTGCCGTCCAGGCAATCACCGCGATGTAGATGTGAATCGCTGTATTCAGCCAGAAACCCAAACGGGATTCACCCGGTGGGACGCCGTTGATGGCGTTGAAGTCCAAAATGAACATGGTGAACCCAATCAGCAGGAATAAGCCGATCAAGTTGCGATGCAGGTAGCTCGCCCAGTGGTCGCTAACATTGACCATACGAAGATCGTGCTGTTGCGGGGCTAGAATGAAACGCGAAATGGCTGCACCCAAACGAGGGAACCAAATTAGGAAGAAAACAAATGGTGCAGCCTGCGCGATCTGAGGCTCGTCCAAAAGCCGACGCCCTACAAAAACCAGAGTGTAATAAAAGACCAGAAGGCCAAGAAACTCACCGCAAAAGCGTTTGAACAAATAGGTGGCCGCACCTCGAAGGTTTGTAGAAGCATCTCCATCAACTACTTTAAGCCATCGGCGCGTCCACAGCCCAACGATCTTCTCGGCGGCAAAACCAACCGCTAGGGCGATGAAAGTGAAGCCAAAAAGACTAACTAGCCCGCTGGACCCAAAGCTACTTCCGAAATTCGAGAATGCTTGAACCTGAGCTGAAATTAACAGAGGGATCTTTCTGATAACATCCATCCAGGACGCGGCCATGGTGCTAACGGTGTCCGAGATGGCCTGAAATATACCCTTTTCGGTCGTGCCACTTTCGGCCCGCTTTTCTGCAACAGCATCAAGCCGCTCCAACAGAATCGCGCGCACCTGGTCGTCAGACATCCGCGCAACAAGGTCGTCGACCTGTTCGGGTGTCAGATCTTCGGGAATCGTCACTGAGGACGGCGTGCTGGTGCCTTGTGCCAGAAGTGGGGTCGCTAAAAATAAAGCGGAAATGATCGCCAGCATGAGGCGGAGTGGGTGGAACATTGATTTTCCCTCGAACACGAAATTGTTTCGTTTTTTGGGGATCATATGCCTATGCGTGTATTTTTCCCAGAGCTTTCGCTGGCTAAATGCTTTTGGCCGCGCAAAAAAAAGGCCGAGCTATAAGCTCGGCCGTAGTCCAACAGGGAGGTATGAAGATGATGAGCG
Organism: Ruegeria sp. HKCCD7296; assembly: GCF_013110775.1. Classification (NCBI taxonomy): domain Bacteria; kingdom Pseudomonadati; phylum Pseudomonadota; class Alphaproteobacteria; order Rhodobacterales; family Roseobacteraceae; genus Ruegeria; species Ruegeria sp. HKCCD7296. Next base: position 149,747 of record NZ_WVRF01000002.1, on the reverse strand, counting down.
TTTCAGCATCACCGCCTTCGAGTGCTCATTTAGGTGTCAGTTTGTGAAGGTTCAAGGAGTTTAACCCTGTTAAGACCTCATGCCCGATATGCTATGGGTGCATATCTAGAGTTTACCCATCTGTTTCAATTGCTTGCGCTGCGCAATGATCTCATCCTGAACGAAATCACGGAACGCGCCGACGCGCTTCGAATGCCTGAGCTCTTCGGGATAGGCCAAGTATACAGGAACATCAGCGGTTTCGATGTCGGACAGTACCGGCACCAGATGCGGAAAATCCTGCGTTACATAATCAGGAAGAACCCCAATACCCAGATTGTGCAGAACGCCCTGAAGTACTCCGAAATAGTTGTTCACGGTCAGTAACGACCCTGGATTGTAGGTCATCAGGTGGCGCACCATCGCTGCGCTGGCTCCGACTTGCGGTGCTGCGGGGGTTTGGCAAATCAGTCGATGGTCTTTGATTTCGTCCAACGAATTCAACGTTCCACCATGAGCCTCGATATAGTCCTGCGTCGCGTACAGCATCATTTGCACCGTCATCAAACGCTTGCGAACCAAGTCGGCTTGACTGGGTTCTTTCATGCGAATGGCGACGTCCGCCTCACGCATAGGAAGGTCCAAAACGCGTTCTTCCAGCATCAAGTCGATGTTGAGATCGGGGTACTGCTCGTACAGTTTAGGCAGGCGCGGGGCCAGCCAGAGAGTTCCGAAGCCGAATGTGGTCGTAACCCGCAGGACGCCAAAGACCTCTTCTTCGCTGTCCCGAATGCGCGCGGCTGCAGCGTCCAGTCGTTTCGACATGGCAGATGTGGCGTCAAACAGCAATTCACCTTGTTCGGTAAGAATCAGTCCCCGCGCATGACGATGAAAAAGGGTCGCATCCAGCGATTCTTCCAATGCACGGATCTGTCTGCTCACGGCGGATTGAGACAGATTGAGCTTGTCACCCGCGTGGGTCAGGCTGCCTGCATCGGCCACTGCGTGAAATATTCTAAGCTTGTCCCAATCCATCACCGCAACTTTCGTTATCCTTTTGGATGCCTATATGAAAGAGGTGACAAGTTCCACATTCAAAGGGCGAAATCGTTACTTATCAGTGGATAAATCCTATACAGGTCAGAAATTATGACCTAAAATGCATCGAAATGAAGCACACTGATCTGACGAGGGGAGACGTCTGATGAGTCAGCCACAGATAACGTTAAACGACCGGTTTGATCTTGAGAAAAACCCCGTTCTTTTGAACGGAACTCAGGCGCTTGTCCGGTTGATGCTGATGCAGAAAGCAAGGGACCGGCAAGCGGGCCTGAACACGGCGGGCCTAGTTACCGGTTATCGAGGTTCGCCCCTTGGTGCGGTCGATCAGCAGATGATGCGCGCCCAAAAGCCGCTGGCTGAAAACGATGTGACGTTTCAGTTCGGATTGAACGAAGATCTGGCTGCAACTGCGCTTTGGGGCAGTCAGCAGGCGGGATTGCGCGCGGATGGCAAGTTCGATGGCGTTTTCGGGCTTTGGTACGGCAAAGGTCCTGGCGTTGACCGGTCCGGCGACGTTATGCGCCACGCGAACATGGCCGGAACGGCCAAACATGGCGGCGTCCTTATGGCGATGGGTGATGACCATACCGGTGAAAGCTCGACGGTTTTGCATCAGTCCGAATGGTCGCTGGTTGACATGTATATGCCGATTGTCAGCCCCGCTGGCGTTCAGGAAATTCTGGACTACGGCATATACGGCTTCGCACTCAGTCGCTTTGCTGGGGTCTGGGTCGGTTTGAAAACGATGAAAGACACAATCGAGGTCACTTCGGTTGTGGATGGCAGCCCGAACCGGATGCAGGTCGTTGTGCCTGAATTCGACATGCCGGAAGGTGGGTTGAACATTCGGTTGGGTGACACTCCGCACCTGCAGGAAACGCGCGTCATCGACTACAAAAGGTTCGCGGCCGAAACGTTTTCCCATGCCAATAAGCTCGACAAGCGGATGTGGGGCAAACCCGGTGCCAAGATCGGCTTTGTGGCTGCAGGCAAGAACTGGCTAGATCTGACACATGCTCTTTCGCTTTTGAATATCGACGAGGCCGAGGCCGAACGGCTGGGGATCACCACTTACAAGGTGGGGCAGACTTTCCCGTTGGATATGGCCGGGTTCCATGACTGGGCCGAAGGGCTGGACTTGATTGTGATCGTAGAGGAAAAGCGCAAGCTGATTGAGGTTCAGGTCAAGGAGGCCATCTTTGACGATCGGCGTGGTCGCAGGGTTTATGGCTGGTACAAAGGTGGGGCAGGGGCGCTGCACCGGGAAGAACTGTTCCCGACGCGTGGTGCGCTTGATCCGATCATGATTGCCGAAAAACTGGGCGAAATCCTGATCGAAGAGGGGCGCGAAACTGAAGGCATCAACGCCGGGCTTGCATCGTTGTCCGAAGCTCGCCGGGCCGATAACGCGCAGGAAATCGCGACAAGGCTTCCGTATTTCTGCTCGGGCTGTCCGCATAACAGTTCGACGAAAGTGCCGGATGGCAGCCGCGCCTATGCCGGTATCGGCTGTCACTACATGGTTCAGTGGATGGACCGCGAGACGACAGGTTTCACCCAAATGGGCGGTGAAGGCGCGAACTGGATTGGTGAAGCTCCGTTTTCGACCACCAAACACGTGTTCCAGAACCTTGGCGACGGCACTTATAACCATTCGGGCGTTCAGGCGATCCGGGCGGCGTTGTCGGCAGGAACGAACATCACCTTTAAAATCTTGTTCAACGACGCGGTCGCCATGACCGGTGGGCAGGACAACGAAGGCGACCTGACCGCAGAACGGATCGTTGCAGAGGTCAAAGCGATGGGGGTCCGCGAGGTCGCTCTGGTTTATGACGAAAAGGAAGACGTTAACTTCAAGGCTCTGCCAGCCAGCGTTCAGACATATGAGCGCGCGGATCTTATGCAAGTGCAGGAGAAATTCCGCGAGATCGAAGGCGTTTCGGTCATTGTCTATGTTCAGACCTGCGCGGCTGAAAAGCGCCGCCGTCGCAAACGGGGCACGTTCCCGGACCCGGACAAACGAGTGTTCATCAACACTGATGTCTGCGAAGGCTGTGGCGATTGTGGGGTGCAGTCGAACTGCGTATCGATCGTGCCGAAACAGACCGAACTGGGCCGTAAGCGAGCCATTGATCAGTCAAGTTGCAACAAGGACTTTTCCTGCCTGAACGGGTTTTGCCCCTCGTTCGTGACGCTTGAGGGCGCGAAAATCCGCAAAGAGGCAACGACCGAGATCGACCTGCCGGATTTGCCGATGCCGGAGCTTCCCGAGATCAAGGGAACGCACAACGTGGTAATTACGGGTGTTGGTGGAACAGGCGTCGTCACCCTTGGTGCAATTCTTGCTCAGGCCGCGCAGATTGATGGCAAAGGCGCGGGCATGATGGAAATGGCGGGCTTGGCACAGAAAGGTGGTGCGGTTCATATCCACTGTCGTCTGGCCAATCGCCCCGAAGATATCAGCGCGATCCGCGTTGCCACCGGTGAAGCCCACGCGCTGATCGGCGGCGATTTGGTGGTTTCCGCCGGGGCGAAGACCTTGGGCCTGACGCGCACCGGACGCACCGGCGCAGTCGTAAACAGCCATGAAACGGTCACGGGCGACTTCACACGCAATACGGAGTTTCGCATTCCAGCCGATCAGTTGGAACTGGCCTTGCAGGCGCGGCTGAAAGAAGATGTCTCATTGTTTGACGCAACCGATCTGGCGCGCGCCGTGATGGGGGATTCGATCTATTCCAACATGATGATCTTTGGCGCGACCTGGCAGCGCGGGTTGTTGCCCGTCAGCCATCAGGCGATCTTTGACGCCATTGAGTTGAACGGAACGGCGGTCGAACGAAACAAGCGTGCGTTTGATATCGGCCGCTGGGCAGTACTGCATCCAGATGAAGTGCAGTCTATTCTGTCCCCAACCGTGGCGGAGATGCCGAAAACGCTGGACCAGATCATCGAGTTCCGTGCACAGCACCTGACCGATTACCAAAGTGCGCGGCTCGCGAAACGGTATCGTAAGTTGGTCGACAGCGTTGAGGACGCTGAGGTGCGCGAAGCAGTGGCAAAGGGCTATCACAAGCTGTTGTCCTACAAGGATGAATACGAGGTTGCCCGCCTTCTGCTGACCAGTCGGGAAAAGGCGGCGGCCGAGTTTGATGGCGATTTCAAGATGACGTTTCATCTGGCGCCGCCGATTTTCGGAGGATCGGGCAGCAACGGCAGGCCCAAGAAGCGCGCATTCAGCGAATCTGTCATGGGCCCATTGAAGCTGCTGACCAAGTTGAAGGCCCTGCGCGGCACACCGTTCGATGTTTTCGGATATTCGTCCGAACGCAAGATGGAGCGCGCTTTGATCCGGCAGTACGAAAAGGACATGCGCGAAGTGTTGCCGTTATTGTCGCAGGACACGCGTGATGCGATCTCTGCCTTGGCTCGACTGCCATTGGATATCCGTGGTTTCGGACCTGTTTTGCAGGAAAACGAGGCCAAGGCAGCCAAAAGGCGCGAGGAGTTGCTGGCATCCATCCGAAGCGGCGGGCCCGAGTTGCAGGCAGCGGCGGAGTAAATCGTCACAAGGGCGTCACGATAGCTAGGCAAAATTGTTACTTACACCTATTTTGCAGGCAACAAACCGGAGACCCACATGCCATCGCGTCGTGATGCCGTTCGTGACATTTCTTATGCCCATTCTGCCGAGACCAAAGGCGGGCGAATGGTTATTAAGCTTATGGAGAATACGACTGGCCGTATGCGCCTGATCAAACGCGCCGACGGATACGAGAAAGACGTTGCCAACGGGCGCGACTTTTGGGCCGTTATGGTCGAACGCTATGGGCTGACATTGGATGTTGAGGGGGGATCGCTTGCAAACGTTCCGACGGATGGCTCCCTGATCCTGATCGCCAATCATCCCTATGGCATTCTGGATGGCCTTATGATGGGGCACATTCTGTCTGAGACACGCGGAGATTTCCGAATTCTTGCGCATCGGGTTTTTCGCAAGGCCGAGGATCTGAACCGTATCATTCTGCCTATTTCGTTTGATGAGACGAAAGAAGCGATGAAGCTGAATTTGGAGACGCGCAAAACGGCTCTCAACTATCTGGGCGAGGGCGGGGCGATTGGTATTTTCCCCGGAGGCACGGTCAGCACCGGCGTCAAGCCGTTTGCCCATCCTATGGATCCGGGTTGGCGCGGCTTTACCGCTCGGATGGTGGCAAAGTCCAATGCCACCGTGGTGCCGGTTTTCTTTGATGGGCACACGTCGCGCCTGTTCCAGATCGCAAGCCATTTGCACAACACGCTGCGCATGGGCCTGTTGATCAAAGAATTCAAAAAGCGCGTGGATACGCCTGTCAAAGTGGTGATCGGAGAGCCTATAGGGCGCGACGTTCTGGATCCATTGGGTAAGGATACGCGCAAGATGATGGATTTCCTGCGCAAAGCCACGTATGAGCTGTCTCCGAAGCCGTTGGAGTCCTATGACTACGGCTATGAATTTGAGGAACGGCATCGCGCCTGAAGGGGCTAATGGCAGTAGGTATCTTTGATTCCGGTTTGGGCGGTTTGACCGTCCTGAACGCCGCGCAGCAACGGCTGCCCGACGTGGATTTCCTGTATTTCGCGGACAGCGCACATGCGCCCTACGGTGTACGCGACGCCGAGGATATTTATCAGCTGACCCGCAAGGCCGTGCACAGTCTTTGGGGTCGCGGCTGCAATCTTGTGATTCTGGCCTGCAATACCGCAAGTGCCGCCGCGCTGCGCAGGATGCAGGAAGAGGGCGTGCCCGAGGGTAAGCGAGTGCTAGGCGTCTTTGTTCCCTTGATCGAAGCGCTGACCGAGCGGCAATGGGGCGACAACTCTCCACCACGCGAAGTGGCCGTTAAGCATGTGGCCTTGTTCGCGACGCCTGCCACTGTGTCCAGCCGCGCCTTTCAGCGGGAACTGGCATTCCGCGCGATTGGCGTGGACGTCGAAGCGCAGGCCTGTGGTGGTGTGGTTGATGCTATTGAAGATGGCGATATGATCTTGGCCGAGGCGCTGGTGCGGAGCCATGTTGATGCGTTGAAACGCAAAATGCCGGACCCGCAGGCCGCAATTCTGGGCTGTACGCATTACCCGTTGATGGCCGAGACGTTTCAGGCGGCCCTGGGTTCGGATGTTCAGGTCTTTAGCCAAGGGGATCTGGTGGCCGAAAGTCTGGCCGATTACCTGCAACGTCACCCCAACATGCTGGGCGACGGCGGCGGTGGTTTTCTGACCACGGGCAAGCCAGGGTTTGTCAGTGACCGAGCGACGCAGTTCCTCCGACGACAAATATCGTTCGAGGCGGCCTGATTTAGGTCAAGGACGCACTTCCCCGAATTTTCTAGTTCAAAGACCGTCACATCGGCGGTCGTGATATGTGACACACGTAAAGAAGAGGTCTGACATGACCCATAAAATCGCAATTCTGGGCGCTTCTGGTTACACCGGCGCTGAACTGGTGCGGCTGATCGCCGAGCACCCGAACATGGACATCGTTGCTTTGGCCGCCGAACGTAAGGCTGGGATGAGTATGACGCAGGTCTTTCCGCATCTGCGGCACATGGACTTGCCGGATCTGTGCAAGATTTCCGAGATCGATTTTTCCAATGTTGATCTGTGTTTCTGTGCTTTGCCGCACAAAACCAGCCAAGAGGTGATCCGGGACCTGCCGAAAGACTTGAAGATCATTGATTTGTCAGCGGATTTCCGGCTGCAAGACCCGGATGAATATGAGAAGTGGTATGGCAACCCGCACAGCGCTTTGGAACAGCAGGGCGAGGCCGTTTATGGCCTAACTGAGTTCTATAGGGATGAGATAAGGTCGGCGCGCTTGGTCGCCGGTACAGGCTGCAACGCCGCGACAGGGCAATATGTGCTGCGGCCGTTGATCTCGGCCGGGGTTATTGATCTTGATGACATCATTCTGGACCTGAAATGCGCAGTTTCCGGGGCCGGGCGGTCGCTCAAGGAAAACCTGCTGCACGCTGAGTTGAGTGAAGGGTACAATGCCTATGCGGTCGGCGGTGCACACCGGCATCTGGGTGAATTCGATCAGGAATTTTCGAAGCTGGCCGGGCGGACAGTGCATGTGCAATTCACACCGCATCTGGTCCCGGCTAACCGGGGCATTCTGGCAACGACCTACGTCAAGGGCGACCCGCAAAGCGTCTATGAAACGTTGGCAAAGACCTATGTGGATGAGCCTTTCATCCAGATGCTGCCGATGGGACAGGCGCCGTCGACCCACCATGTACGCGGGTCGAATTTCTGTCATATCGGTGTGGTGGCTGACCGGATCGAACGGCGCGCGATTGTGATTGCCGCGCTGGATAACCTGACAAAAGGTAGCAGTGGCCAAGCCTTGCAGAACGCCAACCTGATGTTAGGTGAAGATGAAACTGTGGGTCTGATGATGGCCCCTCTATTTCCGTGAGGACGGTATGAAAACGCTTAAGAAACGTCGTCGAGTACAAGTCATTTTGGTAGCGGTCGTTGCCTTGGTGGCATCGACGGCGTTGATTGGGTGGGCCTTGCAGGATGGCATCAATTTCTTCCGTTCGCCCAGCGAGGTAATTGCGGAGCCGCCCAAACCGACCGAGGTGTTCCGCATAGGCGGGCTTGTTGAAGAAGGCTCGATCATTCGTGGGCAGGGCGAAACCGTTCATTTTGTGGTTACGGATGGGGGGGAGAGTGTCCCGGTCTCGTTCACGGGCGTTCTGCCGGATCTGTTTACCGAGAACCAAGGCATGGTTGGCACCGGAAGCTACGTAAACGGCGTGTTTGAAGCAACTGAAATCCTTGCCAAACATGACGAAACTTACATGCCGAAAGAGGTAATGGACGCGCTGAAAGAGCAAGGTGTTTACAAAGAAGCGGAAGGCAGCTGATCGTCGGGCTTCTCGGGCAAATGTAGCCATTGAACAAAAGAATAAAGGGCGTTGCACGTGTTCAAACTGCAGCGCCCTTTGTCGTTTCTGGATGTTAACAGGTTTGTCGGACCGTTGCCGCGATTGTTAAAATTGGGGGATGTCATGCAAACGGTTCGGCAGATCGCAGAAGACATCGTTGCACGAGAAGGCGGGTTTGTGGATGATCCGGACGACCCCGGCGGTGCCACGAAATACGGTGTGACCATTCACACAATGCGACGTCTGGGATTGGATTTGACTGGCGATGGTGCTGTGGATGTTGCCGACGTGCGGTTGCTCACGCGGCAAAAAGCGGTCGACATCTTTGTTCAGCATTACTTTGATAAGCCACGTGTTTCGTCGTTGCCGAATGTGCTGCACGCTTCGGTCTTTGACATGTATGTGAACGCCGGATCTCAGGCAGTGAAAATCTTGCAACGACTTTTGCGAGACATGGGCTTCAATGTGGCAGTGGATGGCGTGATTGGTCCAAAGACCGCAGCAGCTTGTGTAAGTGCAGCCCAGCCGGACCCATCCACACTGCGGGATGCATACGGGATTGCGCGGCGGAATTACTACTTTCGTCTGGCGGATCGACGACCGGCGTTAAGAAAATATGCGCAAAGCCGGTCAGGGGGCAAAGGTGGCTGGATTAAACGCGCCGAAGAATTTCTGTCGCACCGCTATCACATGTCAGATGACGCGTTTCAAAGAAGGGTGGAAGCATGGGATTGATCTCGGGCGTCTTGGCGCTGTTGTTTGGGAATGGACGCAATGCGGTAAGAGAAACCGTTGAGCTTTACCGCGAAAACGCCGAAGCAGGCGCGCAGAGAGGAGCCGAGGTTCAAGCGCAAGCCATGTTGCAATTTGGTGGTGAATTCCAAACTGCGCAAAAAGGTTCATTTGACCGGTTTATGGATGGTGTGAATCGACTGCCACGTCCGGCTTTGGCCTTGGGGACGCTGGGGTTGTTCATCGCGGCCATGGTCGATCCGCTGTGGTTTGCGGCTAGGATGCAAGGCATGGCTTTGGTGCCGGAACCTTTATGGTGGTTGTTGGGCGTTATCGTTTCCTTTTACTTTGGAGCACGGCATCAGGTGAAGATGCAGGAGTTTCAAAGGGATATCGGTGTTTCAATGCTGCGATTGCCTGCCGTCCTGAACAATATCGAGCAGTTGCGCGCCCTGCGAGCCGACAGCCCGGGGGCTGCGGATCCTGGCCCGGATTCAGCTTTGACGCAAGACATCACGCGCCCTGATGCCAACCCTGCGCTGGAAGACTGGCGCAAGCGTCGCGGGACCTGACCCGCGACACTATGTGCCCCCGGATCTGGCGAAAGTTATTGGCCCCCGGATTGGCCCCGGAGTATATTCCGGAGCATGATTACAGAACTCGGCCACTTTGCCCTAATTCTCGCCTTCTTTGTCGCAATCGTGCAAAGCGTGGTGCCCCTGATCGGTGCCTCGAAACGTTGGACCGGATGGATGGCATTTGCCGAGCCTTCGGCCATTGTTCAGTTCCTGCTAACGGCATTTTCCTTCGGTGCTCTGATCTGGGCTTTCGTCGTGTCCGACTTTTCCCTGAGGATCGTGGTTGAGAACAGCCACTCGGCCAAGCCGATGATCTACAAGATAAGTGGGACATGGGGGAACCACGAAGGGTCCATGTTGCTTTGGGTGCTGATTGTCACCTTGTTCGGTGCGATGGCTGCGTTTTTTGGGGGCGGTTTGCCGCCAACGCTTAAGGCACGTGTGTTGGCCGTGCAGTCTTCAATTGCTGTCGCATTTTTTGCCTTCATTTTGTTCACGTCAAACCCGTTTGATCGGCTTGCAATTGCGCCGTTTGACGGGCGCGACCTGAACCCACTGCTTCAAGACCCCGGTTTGGCCTTCCATCCACCGTTTCTCTATCTCGGATATGTGGGGCTGAGTATGGCGTTCAGCTTTGCCGTTGCCGCCCTGATCGAAGGCCGCGTCGACGCTGCGTGGGGGCGGTGGGTGCGGCCTTGGACACTGGCAGCATGGGTCTTTCTGACGATCGGGATCGCGTTGGGTTCCTGGTGGGCGTACTACGAACTCGGCTGGGGCGGTTTCTGGTTCTGGGACCCGGTCGAGAACGCCTCTTTCATGCCGTGGCTTCTGGCAGCCGCGCTGTTGCACTCTGCTATCGTTGTGGAAAAGCGCGAGGCGCTGAAGAGTTGGACCATTTTGCTGGCAATCATCGCATTCGGATTTTCACTGATCGGTACATTCATTGTGCGGTCTGGGCTTCTCACGTCTGTTCATGCCTTTGCAACCGATCCCGAACGTGGCGTGTTTATCCTGATGATCCTGGTGTTCTTTATCGGCGGGGCATTGACGCTGTTTGCCGCGCGCGCCCAAGCGATGGAGGCCAAGGGTGTGTTTGGTATGGTCAGCCGCGAAAGCGCTTTGGTGGCGAACAACGTGCTGCTGGCTGTCAGCTGTTTTGTTGTGTTCGTAGGCACCATGTGGCCGATGGTGGCTGAGATGATGTTCGACCGGAAGCTCTCGGTCGGTGCTCCGTTCTTCAATGCGGCGTTCTCTCCGTTCATGGTGCTGCTCGGGTTGATCCTGCCGATTGGGTCAATGTTGCCTTGGAAGCGGGGAAGGATTGGCAAGACCGCGTGGTCGCTGCGCTATGCCTTTGGCCTTGCGCTGGCAATTGCTCTGCTGGTTTGGGCGATGCAAACCGGACGAAGCGCGCTTGGGCCGGTTGGGCTGTTCCTTGGGGCCTGGATCACCTTTGGTGCAGCGCTTGATTTGTGGAGCCGCACAGGCCGCAATGGCAGCCTTAAGCGCCTGTTCCGTTTGCCGGGCGCGGATTGGGGAAAAGCGGTTGCTCATACCGGTTTGGGCGTCACCATCTTCGCGGTCGCTGGTCTGACTGCGTGGGAGGCCGAAGATATTCGCGTGGCGCAACCCAACAAGCCGTTCGTGGTGGGGCAGTTCACGCTGACCCTGCAAGATGTGCGGCAGGTTGAGGGGCCGAACTATTTCTCGACCACGGCAGATGTCCTGGTTGAAAAGAATGGACGTCTGATTGGCACCCTGCACCCGGAAAAACGCGACTATCCGGTGGCGCGTATGCCCACGACTGAGGCTGCGATCGACTATCGTTTCCTGGGCGACCTTTACGTCGTGATCGGCGATCAGCAGGCCGATGGGGGCTGGGTCATGCGGACCTATATCAAACCGCTCGCAAACTGGATCTGGGGTGGCTGCATTCTAATGTCGCTAGGCGGTATCCTAAGCCTATGTGACAGACGATTCCGTGTTGCGGCTGGGGCCAGAAAAACCCCGGTTGGCGGAGTGCCCGCAGAATGAAACGCCTTGTACTGATCCTAATGCTGCTGGCGACACCCGTGTTTTCGGTGCAGCCCGACGAGGTGCTGGATGATCCGGTCCTCGAACAGCGGGCGCGCGACCTCAGCACTGGCCTACGCTGCCTTGTTTGCCGGAACGAGAGCATCGACGAAAGCAATGCAGATCTTGCGCGTGACTTGCGCCTGTTGCTGCGTGAGCGTTTGGTCGCGGGTGACAGCGATGAAGAGGCAATTGCCTTTATCGTAGATCGCTATGGCGAATACGTTCTGCTGAAGCCGACGACCAGCGGTTCGAACCTGTTTCTATGGCTCGCCGGACCCATCATGTTGCTGATTGCAGCCGGGGTCGGGCTGAACTTTCTGCGCAACCGCGCCAAAGCCCACGCTTCAGTTGAGAGCACGACGCTGAGTGAGGACGAAAAGGAACGCCTGCGCCGAATTCTTGAAGACTGACGTTTGGTTCTGCTTTTCCCATCCCGTTTGGGTCAGTAAGTGTGCAAAAACGCAAGGCGCGACGGGAGGGTTTTAATGAAATACGAAACGGTTGTTCTGGATATTTCTGACGGGCTGGCAGTTCTGACATTGAACAGACCTGACAAGATGAACGCTCTGACAACTCAGATGCGAGCTGAAATCACTCACGCAATGAAAGATGCGGCGACCCGAGCCCGGTGCATCGTGATCACCGGCGCTGGACCTGCTTTTTGCTCGGGACAGGATTTGGGTGATGCGTCGTCAACCGGCAAGATTGACTTGGAACGTTCGTTGCGGGACGAATATGAGCCGATGCTGGAGACGATTCACAGCTGTCCGGTGCCCACGATTGCGGCCGTGAACGGAGCTGCGGCTGGGGCAGGAGCCAACCTTGCCCTGTGCGCGGATGTAGTGATTGCTGCCGAAAGCGCCTATTTCCTGCAGGCCTTTTCGCGGATTGGGTTGCTGCCCGACGCCGGCGGAACCTGGTTCATGCCGCGTCAAATGGGGCTGGCCAAGGCGATGGGGGCGGCCTTGTTTGCCGACAAGATCAGCGCACGGCAGGCAGATGATTGGGGTCTGATCTGGGAGGCCATCCCTGATGAAGGCTTCGCTGCGCATTGGCGCAAACGGGCGGAATACCTGGCCAAAGGTCCGACCGCCGCCTATGGCGCGATCAAGCAAGCTGTTCGTGGGACATATGAAAACACCCTGCCTCAGCAGCTTGCGACCGAAGCGCATCTGCAAGGCGAATGCGGTCGCTCGCGCGATTTCGCCGAAGGTGTGGTGGCATTCATGGAAAAACGCCCTCCGAAATTCGAAGGGCGCTGAATAGGTCGAATTTAGGCGCGGCGGCGGCGGCGCGCTCGGCGCTCGGGTGCAGCATCATCGCCGGTTCCGTCCGAGGCCGAAGTAAACGGACCAAGCGCATCAGTGATTTGTTCCAGGGTGGGGCGCTCGCCGCGGGATGTGGTGTCCAGCGCCTCGCGCATCTTGCGCAGGTGATCGGGCATGGTCCCGCAGCAACCGCCAATGATCGTAGCACCTGCGTCGCGCGCCATAGCTGCATACTGCCCCATCAATTCGGGTGTACCGTCATAGTGGATGTGGCCATCCACGTATTTCGGAATGCCCGCGTTACCTTTTGAGATCAGAGGACGTTCCGTGCCCTGTGCGCCAAAGCCCAGAACAGTGCGCAGAATATCCGATGCGCCGGTTCCACAATTGGCTCCGAATGCGATGGGCGGGTTTGGCAGCGTTTCAACCAGTTGCGCCAGATCAGCCGAGGTGACACCCATCATTGTGCGACCCGCTGTGTCAAAGCTCATGGTGCCACACCAGGGCATATCGGCCAGCGCAAACGCTTCGGCGGCGGCGCGGAATTCTTCGGGCGCGCTGATGGTTTCGACCCACAGCACATCCACTCCGCCTTCTTTCAGTGCTGCGGCTTGTTCGTGGAACATTTCCACCGCTTCGGAATGAGACAAGCTTCCGACGGGTTCCATGATCTCGCCGGTCGGGCCAACGGATCCAGCGACCACAACGGGGCGTCCCGCCTTGTCCGCAACTTCACGCCCAAGTTCCGCACCGATGCGGTTCAGTTCGCCCACGCGATTCTGTGCGTCATGCAATTTGAGCCGCGCCGATGTGCCACCGAACGTATTGGTCAAGAAAAGATCGCTGCCCGCATCGACGGAACCCTGATACAGGGCTTTGATTTTTTCGGGAGCGTCCACGTTCCAGAGTTCAGGCGCATCGCCGGATTGCAGGCCCATGTTGAACAGGTTTGTTCCAGTCGCTCCATCCGCCAGAATGGCATCATTGGTGTCCAGAAGCTTGCTCAGCGCATTTGTCATTGGGGTATTCCAGAAAAAGGCGCAAATCGCCGTTAAAAAATAGAGACGCCCCATGTCACACGACAGGGGCGTCAAATCAAATTCATAAAACTCATGAAGATCATGAGTCAGGCGCTAATCGTTTAGTCGGTCTCGCTCAGAACCTGCGCTTTGGCCTCTGGCAAAAGCTCGGCCATTTTCGCCCGAATTTCGTCATCCGAGGACAAGCTACCCAAATCGCCTGAAACCTTGCGCACAACATCCTCGTGCCCGGCTTCTTCAAAATCGGCGATTACAACCGTCTTTGCGTATTCTTCGGCATCGGCACCGGTTTTGCCCAGTTTCTCTGCCGCCCATAGGCCCAGTAGTTTGTTGCAGCGGGCCTGGGCCTTGAACTGCATTTCTTCGTCATGAGCAAATTTGGCTTCAAAGGCGTTTTCGCGTTCGTCGAACGTGGTCATTGGGTGAGGACCTCTTGGGTTACATCTTGTTTCCTGATGATATGACCATACGACGTCCCGTGCGCAAGGTATTTGCGCTGCGTCAAAGCCTCTCGGGTACATGAACTTGCGAGAAAAGGGGGCTTGCACTAAGAGAACGCCAACGAGAGGGGACTCAATCCCTCTGCTCAGACTGGAAAGGTCGCTTATGGCGCGTCGCAAAAAAATTTACGAAGGTAAGGCCAAGATTCTGTATGAAGGTCCCGAACCGGGCACAATTGTGCAGTATTTCAAGGATGACGCCACCGCGTTTAACGCGGAAAAGAAGGACGTTATTGACGGCAAGGGCGTATTGAACAATCGCCTGTCCGAGTTCTTTATGAACGGCCTAACCCAAATCGGTATTCCGAACCACTTTATTCGCCGCCTGAACATGCGCGAACAACTGGTGCGCAATTGCGAAATCGTTCCGTTGGAAGTGATCGTTCGAAACTATGCCGCCGGATCGATGTCAAAACGTCTGGGCATAGCAGAAGGGACACAGCTGCCGCGCCCGATCGTCGAATATTGCTACAAGGACGACGCGCTGGGTGATCCTCTGGTTACAGAAGAACATATCGCGGCCTTTGGTTGGGCCAGCCAGCAGGACATGGACGACATCCTCAGCATTGCTCTGCGGGTGAACGATTTCATGAGCGGCGTGATGCTGGCAGTTGGTATTCGGCTGGTGGACTTCAAGATCGAGATCGGACGCGTGTTCGATGGCGACTATCAGCGCCTGATCGTGGCTGACGAAATCAGCCCCGACAGCTGCCGCCTGTGGGATATTGAGACCGGCCAGAAGCTGGACAAGGATGTGTTCCGCCGCGATCTGGGCAACCTGACCGATGCATATTCAGAAGTCGCGCGCCGGTTGGGTGTGCTTCCGAATACCAATGTCACCAAGCCGACACTGATCAACTGATCCGTTCCGGAGACTTATGTGTCAACTAAACTGCGCTGCGGCAAAAACCGCGGCGCATTTTGGTTTTTGCGTTATCGGAAGGTTCATCTGTTGGTGATTAACCGAAAGAGTCGCTTCGCTTGATGACAACTGCGGCAAACTGCTTGGGAAACAGGGTTGTCGAAAACGGTCAGGCACGCTATCCCCCGCGCAACGAAATGGGCCATGGATTGCGGCCCGAAGGTGGAGTTGCCAAAATGAAAGCACGGGTGCATGTGATGCTCAAGAACGGGGTACTGGACCCGCAGGGCGAAGCTGTTCGGCACGCATTGGGCGCAATGGGCTTTGATAAGGTCGAAGGTGTACGTCAAGGCAAGGTGATCGACCTTGAACTGACCGAAGGTGCAACCGAAGCGGATGTCACCGAAATGTGCGAAAAGCTGTTGGCCAACACGGTCATTGAACGCTACGAGATCGAACTGGTCTGACCGAATGCGGGCCGCGCGTCTGATCACCTATCGCCAACCACTTGAGGTTACGACGGTACCCGACCCCGAACCCGCCGAAGACGGTGTGGTGGTTCGGGTTCTGGCCTGTGGCGTATGTAGGTCTGACTGGCACGCGTGGTCCGGCGCAGATCCAGACGTTATTCTGCCAATGACACCTGGTCATGAATATTGTGGCGAGGTTGTTGCGGTCGGCGCGCGCGTTACCCGGTGGCGGGTTGGCGACAGGGTGATTGCTCCCTTCATTCTGGCTTGCGGGCATTGCGCGGATTGTGCGCAGGGGCATCAGACAATCTGCAACGATCAGATTGTGCCTGGGTTCACCTGCGATGGCGCCTTTGCCGAATACATTGCTGTAGCCCATGCGGATGCTAACCTTACATTGTTGCCCGACAGCATTGCGCCCGAAGTGGCGGCCGCCCTTGGGTGCCGGGTGACGACAGCATGGCAGGCATTGGTCGGACGGGCGCAGGTTCAGGGTGGGGAATGGATTGCGGTCTTTGGTGGCGGTGGCGTTGGAATCTCGACCCTGCTGTTGGGCAAGGCCCTTGGTGCACGGGTTGTGGTGGTCGATATCGCAGACGACAAGCTGGATTATGCCATGTCTCTGGGCGCGGACGCGGTCGTGAATGCGACGACCTGTGATGCGTCGCAAGCCGTGAAGGACATCACTGGCGGCGGCGCGTACGTTGCAATTGAAGCCTTGGGCATTGAAGTGACGACTGTCTCCGCGATGCGGTCCCTTCGCAAACTGGGGCGCATGGTGCAGATCGGAATGCCTGCGGGGGATCACACCCAGATGGCACTGCCAATGGATGTGCTGTACTCTGGCCAGCTTTCTGTTTTCGGTACACGGGGAATGCCAAGCTGGCGTTATCCGTCCTTGTTGTCGATGATCGCAGGGGGCGGGATCGACCTGAGCCCACTGGTCACGCGTAAAATATCTCTCAACCAGGTAAGCGCTGAGCTTGCCGCCTTTGATCATCCGACCCCTCCGGGCGTTGCGGTGGTTACTGATTTTGTCTCGTAGGAGGGCCCGCCATGCGCGCAGCCGTAATCGTATTCCCCGGATCCAACTGTGACCGAGACCTCGCCGTCGCTTTTGAGCAGGCCGGTTTCAAGGTTGATATGGTCTGGCACAAAGACGCAGCGTTGCCCGACGGTGTAGATATCGTGGGCGTACCGGGCGGCTTTTCGTATGGCGACTATCTGCGCTGCGGGGCCATCGCTGCCAAGTCACCGATCTGCAAAGCGGTTGTGAATCATACCGAACGTGGCGGATATGCAGTTGGTATCTGTAACGGTTTCCAGGTTTTGACAGAAACGGGCATCCTGCCAGGCGCGTTGCTGCGCAATGCCGGGCTGAAGTACATTTGTAAAACAGTGGGCCTGAAGGTTGAAACCAGCGATAGCGTGTTTACCGCCGGCTACAATGCGGGTGACGTGATCGGCATTCCGATTGCACATCACGACGGCAATTACTTTGCGGACGACGAAACGCTGTCGGCATTGCAGGATCAAGACCGTATCGCGTTCACCTATACCGAGAATCCCAACGGCTCGGTGGGTGATATTGCTGGCATTCTGTCGGAAAACCGCCGTGTGCTGGGAATGATGCCGCACCCCGAACGGGCCGCTGACGAAGGTCACGGTGGCACCGACGGGGCGGCGCTGTTCCGCGCATTGTCGGGCGTGTTTGAAGCGGCGTGACTTGAGGTCACGCGCGCCCGCGCTTAACGTCTGGACATGAACTCGGACGTGCGATCAGCCTGGTCAAATCTGTTGAAACCGTTTCGTGGTGCGCCACTGGGCTGGCGGCTGCGCCTGTCTGTGCTGGTGTTGCTAGTCGCAACAATCGCAACGGTCTGGATTACCAACCGCCTGTTGACTGACAGGTTCACGGAATCCACCCGAAACCGGGCTGAACTACGGCTGGCCTTGTATTCCGGAAACTTGCTCAGCGAATTGCGACGAAACTCAATCGTGCCGCAGTTGCTGGCTCGTGACCCAACCTTGATTTCCGCCCTACAATCCAGTGACTACACGCTTTCAACGCAGCGGTTGATCTCTTTTGTAGAAGAAATCGGCGCCGCATCCTTGATGCTGCTGGACAGCGACGGTCGGACAGTCGCGGCGACCGATCGGAACAGACTAGGCGAAGGGCACAGAAATACCGCATATTTTGTGGACGCCGTCCGATCAAACGCGACAATTTTTTCCGTCATTCCGAAGGAATCCGGCGGATACAGTTTTGTGTATTCCCGGCGACTGGAAAATGGATCGGAAATTCTGGGTGTCATCGTTGTTGAGGTGGATCTTCAGAAATTCGAGCGCGCATGGGCCGGTATATCAGACGCGGTGATGGTCACGGACAGCACCGGAACGATCATCCTGTCCACCGAGCCACGTTGGCGCGGCTTGGAAGAAAGCACGGCAATGCTGCGCCAGCCGCCGCAGGGCGCAATTCAACGCGCCATTCGGGCCACAACCGACTGGACGGCTTTGCCACCTGACGCGTACCTGCAAGGCGAGGCGGTGATGCGGATGGAAACACGCATCCCGTTCCGGGGTTGGCAGATGACATCTTTCACCACCTTTGAGTCGATCCGCGAAAAGGTGAACAGCGTTCTTGCGCTGGAAATCATGGGTTTTGCGATTCTTCTGGCGCTGACGTTCTATGCGCTCAGCCGTCGGGCCACCTTGCGCATGGCCCTGTTTCAGCGCGAGTCGGCAGAGCTTCGCGCATTGAACGCGCGGCTACAGCGAGAAATTGCTGAGCGGGAACGGGTTGAAAAGACGCTGGATTTGGCAGAACAGACCCTCGCGCAAAGCTCGAAATTGGCGGCGTTGGGCGAGATGTCGGCTGCGGTCAGTCACGAGCTCAATCAACCTCTGGCTGCAATGAAAACATATCTCGCCGGGGCGCGTCTGTTGTTGCGGCGCAACCGACCGGAAGAGGCGCTGGCCAGCTTTGGGCGCATCGATGGCCTGATCGAACGGATGGGTGCGATCACGCGCCAGCTTAAGTCTTATGCACGCAAAGGGGCGGATGCGTTTTCGCCTGTAAATCTTGGTGAAGCGCTGGCCTCGGCCTTGTCTATGATGGAGCCCCAACTGCGTCAGCGTCATGTGAAGATCACTCAGATCCTGCCGGAAGAACCTGTGATGGTGATGGGGGACCGGATGCGGATCGAGCAGGTGATGGTCAACCTCTTGCGAAATGCGCTGGATGCCACCAAATCAGTAGCAGAGCCGGATGTGGAAATCATCCTGGCGGCGGGCGACATGGCGGTCCTGACCGTGCGCGACAACGGGCATGGTATCGAGGATATCGAGAACCTGTTCGAGCCGTTCTATACCACCAAACAGCCTGGAGATGGCGTAGGTCTGGGGCTTGCTATCTCGTCTGGGATCGTGAACGACCATGGGGGACGGCTGACTGCGCGCAATGCACAATACGGCGGCGCGGTGTTTGAAATGCAGTTGCCAGCACTGGGAAGCGACGGCCTTGAGGCCGCGGAATAACGAGGAATGACTATGGCACAGGCCATGAAAATTGCCATTGTGGATGACGAACAGGACATGCGCCAGTCGATCAGCCAGTGGCTTGCTTTGTCCGGATATGACACTGAAACCTTTGCCAGTGCGGAAGATGCGCTCAAGGTTTTGGGGCCGGATTACCCGGGGATCGTGATTTCGGATATCAAAATGCCGGGGATGGATGGCATCCAGCTTCTGAAAAAATTGATGGGCGCCGACAGCACCCTGCCTGTGATCATGATCACCGGACATGGTGATGTTCCAATGGCGGTCGAGGCGATGCGTGTCGGTGCGTTCGATTTCCTCGAAAAGCCATTCAATCCCGATCGCATGTCCGAACTGGCCAAGCGCGCCAGCAATGCCCGTCGCCTGACATTGGACAACCGTGCACTGCGACGCGAGCTGTCGGGTGGCACGCAGATCATGAATAAGCTGATCGGTGCCAGCCCGGTGATGGAGCGGTTGCGAGAGGATATTCTGGACCTTGGGCAGGCCGACGGACATGTGTTGATCGACGGCGAGACCGGAACCGGCAAGACGCTGGTGGCGCATGCGCTGCATGCGGTGGGCAGCCGCGCGGGCAAGAAGTTTGTTTTGGTATCCTGCGCAGCGCTCGAGGAAGATGCGCTGGCCAAACGGTTGTTTGGCCCGATGATGCCCGAGGATGCGCAATTGCCCGCAATCGAAGAAGCGCGCGGTGGCACGCTGGTGCTGGAAGATGTTGAGGCGCTGAGCGATACGTTACAGGCCAAGCTGCTGAGCGTGATGAACGAGCAGGGCACGCCTGCCGAGACCCGGATCGTTGCGATTTCGAATCTGCAGGAAGCGGGAAAAACCTCTGAGGATGTTCTGCGCCCTGATCTGTTTTACCGACTGGCCGCGTTGCGGATCACGATGCCGCCACTGCGTCAGCGAGGTGAGGACATTCTGACCCTCTTCACGCGCCTCAGCGAGCAGTTTGCCGAGGAATACGGTTGTGATGCGCCTCAGGTCAGCGCTCAGGAAGCAGCGCAGCTGTTGCAAGCGCCCTGGCCGGGCAACGTGCGCCAATTGATCAATATTGCCGAGCGCGCCGTGCTGCAATCGCGCCGTGGATCGGGAACGATTGCGTCGCTGTTGATGTCGGACCATGAAGAGATGCAGCCGGTGATGACCACCGAAGGTAAGCCGCTGAAGGAATATGTCGAAGCGTTCGAGCGGATGCTGATCGACAATACGATGCGCCGCCACAAAGGCTCGATTGCGTCTGTTATGGACGAACTCTGCCTGCCGCGCCGGACGCTGAATGAAAAAATGGCCAAATATGGTCTTCAGCGTTCAGACTATCTTTAAGTGACGCGAATGGGGGCGCTGCCCCCGTCGCCTTGGGCGACTCCCCCGAGGTATTTTTAGCCAGATGAAAGGGATCCGCCCGCGCGCATTTTCGCGGAATGCAGTTTGCCCATTGTCTTTTCCACAGGGTTGCTTTTATGGTGTGCGAACGGGCCAGGCGAATTTGACGCCCATAAGACCCGAATTTTTGAGTTTCGCTGCTGATCTGTTGATGAGGATCAAGCCCTCGCGGTTCAGCAGGCCGATTGTGCCCCGAACGGGGCAGTGTAGTACCTGAGCCCAGGACCCTTGGGCGAAAGGAATAAATGGGCAGGCAGCGGTCATACGCGCCTGTCGGAGAAGAACCGCGATGACGCGCGCGCAACGATTGAGAGAACGGGCAGGGGGCCACAGCGCCAGACCTTGCCGCGCGCCGTCCGAAATCGCCCTGACAAGACACCTCCCCAAATGCGCCTGTCCGCCTGGACAGGTCAGGACAACGCGTTTGGCGCGGTGCACCAAGGAAACATGGCTAAGAAAATGCTTATCGATGCCACCCACTCGGAGGAAACCCGCGTCGTGGTGGTCGACGGAAACAAGGTCGAGGAGTTCGATTTTGAGTCCGAAAACAAGCGCCAGCTTGCTGGCAACATCTATCTTGCAAAAGTAACACGGGTTGAGCCGTCGCTTCAGGCGGCGTTTGTCGATTATGGCGGGAACCGGCATGGATTCCTGGCGTTTTCGGAAATTCATCCAGACTATTACCAGATCCCCGTCGCCGACCGTGAGGCATTGATGGAGGAAGAACGCGCCTACGCCGAGGCGATGAAGGCGCGTGATGAAGCCGAAGAATCCAAGCCCAAGAAACGGCGGTCTCGGTCGCGGTCCAAGGCGGCCGATGTGAAATCGGACGATCCGGTTGAAACGATGGAAGTTTCATCCGAGCCGACTGGTATGGAAACCATCGATCTGGCCGACGGCGAAGATACGGATGCAGAGGTGCCCGAGGGAACCTCGCCCATGGAGATTGTCGCGGAAACACCGGTAGAAGAGCCGGAAGACAGCGATGCGACCCCGTCGGACGCTGTATCTGACGACGCTGAGCAAGCGGCTGTTGTTGAGGTCGATGACGCGACTGATGAAGCTGAAGGGGTCAACGACGCTGCTGGTGAGACCACCGAAGAGCCTGCTGAAACCTCGGATGAGGCGTCAGCAGATGTCGTAGATCAAGCCGAGGAAGCTTCGGACAAAGCGAATGAGGAAGCGGCAGAGGCTTCGGCTGTTGAAGATAATGATACCTCGGCTGAAACCTCCTCAGACTCCGCCGATGATCAGGACGCGGATGAAGAAGGCGCCGAAGGCACGGGGGCCGATGCGTCTTCGAAGGATGATTCAATTGAATCCGTAGCGGATGAGGATGACAGCGAAGACATCCGTCCACCGCGCAAACCTCGACCGCGTCGCTATAAGATTCAGGAAGTTATCAAGGTTCGTCAGGTCCTGCTGGTGCAGGTGGTCAAGGAAGAGCGCGGCAACAAGGGCGCTGCACTGACAACCTACCTGTCTTTGGCCGGTCGCTATTGCGTATTGATGCCGAACACTGCGCGCGGTGGCGGTATCAGCCGCAAAATCACCAACGCCGCCGACCGCAAGAAACTGAAAGAAATTGCCGCGGACATTGATGTCCCGACCGGGGCCGGTTTGATCATTCGTACAGCGGGCGCCAAGCGCACCAAGTCCGAGATCAAGCGCGACTACGAATACCTGCAGCGCTTGTGGGAGCAGATCCGCGCCCTGACACTGGAATCGATTGCGCCTGCAAAGATCTATGAAGAAGGCGACCTGATCAAACGGTCAATCCGCGATCTTTATAACCGCGATATCGACGAGGTCCTGGTCGAGGGTGAGGGCGGATACCGCATCGCCAAGGACTTCATGAAAATGATCATGCCGTCTCACGCTAAGAACGTGAAACGGTATGAGGATGCCCTGCCTCTGTTCGCGCGGTATCAGGTCGAAAGCTATCTGGCAGGGATGTTCAACCCGACGGTTCAGCTGAAATCCGGTGGCTACATTGTGATCGGTGTCACTGAGGCTTTGGTGGCGATCGACGTGAACTCGGGTCGGGCGACCAAGGAAGGCTCGATCGAGGAAACCGCGCTGAAGACCAACCTGGAGGCCGCCGAAGAAGTTGCCCGTCAATTGCGTCTGCGTGACTTGGCCGGTCTGATTGTCATCGATTTCATCGACATGGACGAGCGCAAGAACAACGCAGCGGTTGAAAAGCGTCTGAAGGATAAGCTGAAAACTGATCGGGCGCGTATTCAGGTTGGCCGGATTTCGGGCTTTGGTCTGTTGGAGATGAGCCGTCAGCGCCTGCGCCCTGGTATGATCGAGGCCACGACTCAGCCATGCCCGGCCTGTCATGGAACCGGCTTGATCCGTTCGGACGACAATATGGCCCTGTCGATTCTGCGTCAGATCGAAGAGGAAGGAACCCGCCGTAGGTCGCGTGAGGTTCTGGTGCGCTGCCCTGTCAGCATCGCCAACTTCCTTATGAATCAAAAGCGCGAGCACATTGCACAGATTGAGGCGCGGTACGGTCTGTCGGTGCGGATCGAGGGTGACGTTCATTTGGTCAGCCCCGATTTCTCGATGGAGAAATTCAAGACCGCCAGTCGGATTGTGCCGGAAGCCACTGCGCCTGTTGTATCCGTCGATGCATCACTGATGGATTTGGTGGATTCGTCGGACGAAGAAGTCGCCGAAGACGAAGTTGCCCAGGCAGAGGAGGAATCCAAGCCCAAGCGCAAGCGCCGTCGTCGTCGCCGCAAGAAGGGCGGGGGCAATGGGGATGCGACAGAGCAATCCAGCGACGGCAATGACGACGAGACACAGGAGGCTTCTGAGGGCGAGGCCACCGATGAAGAAGCTGCGACTGAGGTTGTCGAGGCAGAAGCCGCTGACGAAGAAAAACCTGCCAAGCCCAAGCGCAAGCGCGCGCCACGTCGTCGGAAGAAAGACGCAATAGCAGAAGAAACGGTCGAACAGGCTGAAACAGCAGTTGCCGAAGCTGAGACGGTAACGGATGCACCTGCGGCAGAAAAAGGTGCCGAAACCCCTGAGGGTGACGTGACAGAGGTCGCTCAGGAGCAAGGCGAGGCGTTTGTTGCGGCACCTGAACCTGCGGTTGAAGAACCGGTGATTGCCGAAGAGGCCAGCGTTGCGGATGCGGCCGACAAAGCCATCGTTGCGGATGCAACCGTCGAAGAACCCGCTGCGGATGTGGAATCAACCGCAGCAAAAGCGGTTGAAGAACCTACTGCGAATGAGGTTGAGCCCGCCGCAGAAGCGCCAGTGGAAGAAACGCCCGAACCCGTGCTGGAAACCGTAGCGGAAGAACCGGAACCGGGACCTGCCAAGCCGAAACGGCGCGGATGGTGGTCATTGGGTAAATAATGAAAGGCGGGCTGATGGGCCCGCTTTTTTTCGTTGGCGCAAGGGTTTTCAGACAGATTTTTGAATCAAGTAAATCTGATGCGCACCATCAAGATCTTGCGACAACAATGTATGCCCAGCCTCGGCGCAGAAATGCGGGACATCGACGATAGCCGCCGGGTCATCGGCCAAAACACGCAGTACGGCCCCTGCAGGCAAGGATTTAAGCCGTTTGCGGGCTTTGAGGACGGGCAGAGGACACAAAAGCCCAAGGGCGTCCAACGTTTCTGTAATCTCGGTCATGTCATTCGGGATAGGACCAAGTTGAAATATTGTCCAGATTCCAACCACGAGGATGTGACTGAATGGCCCCGTGACGGATCGACCTTCATCACTTATGTGCAGAGACATGTTCGGAATTGAAATCATAGACGCGGGATTGATCCCCGCCATGTTCGTCGCCCTTCTGGGCGGCTTGATCAGCTTTCTATCGCCTTGCGTGCTGCCCATTGTGCCGCCCTATCTGGCGTATATGAGCGGCGTCACAATCAACGAGATGCAGGATGAAGCCCGCGCGCGGCGTAAGGCAACCCTGTCGGCGTTGTTTTTTGTGATGGGGCTGTCGACCGTCTTTCTGCTTTTGGGCTTCACCGCGTCGGCCTTTGGGGCGTTTGTTCTGCAAAATCAGGTGCTTTTCGCCAAGCTCTCGGGCGCGGTGGTGATCGTGTTCGGCCTGCATTTTCTGAACGTTTTCCGCATCCCGTTTCTGGACCGCGAGGCGCGGATTGATACCGGTGAATCCGGTGGCTCGGTTTTTGGCGCCTACATTCTGGGTCTGGCGTTTGCTTTTGGCTGGACACCCTGCATTGGGCCTCAGTTAGGTGCAATCCTTTCGCTAGCAGCAAATGAGGCGTCAGTGGCGCGTGGTACAGTGTTGCTGGGCGTCTATGCGGCAGGCTTGGGCATTCCATTCCTTCTGGCGGCCATGTTCCTGAATCGCTCCATGACCGTCATGAACCGCATCAAGCCTTACATGGGCACGATCGAAAAGGTTATGGGCGGCTTGCTGTTGTTCGTGGGTATCATGCTGATCACAGGCCTCTTTACCCGGTTCAGTTGGTGGTTGCTGGAAACCTTCCCGGCTTTGGCAAATTTTGGATGAGCCGCTGACCCCCTTACCTTGACCTCAAGCCTGCGTTAACCTGCACGACAGAAGGTAAGGGCATGAGCAGTCAGACAAATCAGCCTCGGGTGCGCAAACGTCGGGTGTTTTACATACCCGGTTATGATCCCTTTCCGCCCCGACGATATCGCGAGTTGTATCGGTCTGAGTCACAGGCCCAGGCCGAGATTTCCGGCTACGAGATTTCTGTCTCAGCCAAGCAGCGGTCCGAGGTTTTTGGCTGGCATGTCACGTCGCTTCAGGATGGTGAACGGGTGCACACGGATGTTGATGTGCTGGTCTGGTCGGACATCGTGCGGGACAGCATGACGGGATCGATCCTTTCCACCTATCTGCAACTGGCTCGAACCGCTTGGACCTACATCTCAACGGGTACTCTGCGTCGGTTGATGGGGCTGAGGAAAGGGCCGGTGATTGCTGCGCTGTATCCGGTTGGCATGTTGCTTTTGCAATTGCTGGCCGCGCTGCTGGTTGCGTGGGCGATGGCGAAACTGCTTGCCCCAATGGTCGGGCCGTGGGCTTTGGTTCCGGTGGGTGTCCTAGCTTATGCCGTGTTGCGTTGGTTTCGCACAATCGACAACCGGCTGTTTGCCTATTACCTGATGCATGACTACGCGTATTCTGCGCAGTTGAAGGGGGAAACTCCGCCGCAGTTGCAGGCGCGGCTGGACACATTCCAAGACCTGATCAAAGACGCTTTGACTGAAGAGGTAGACGAGGTTTTGGTGATCGGCCACAGCTCTGGCGCGCATCTGGGGGTGTCGGTTCTGGCCGATTTGATCCGCGATTGTGGCGTGTATGACCGAGGCCCGGTTTTGTCGTTTCTGACTTTGGGGCAGGTGGTTCCCATGGTTTCCTTCCTGCCAAACGCACACCGTTTACGCGCGGATTTGCAGTTTCTGTCCCAGCAACCCACTGTGACATGGGTCGATTTTACCGCCCCCGGCGATGGCTGCGCCTTTGCGCTATGCGACCCGGTTGCGGTCAGCGGTGTGGGCGGCCCAGAAAAGAAATGGCCCTTGGTTTTGTCGGCAGCGTTTACTCAGACACTGTCCCCTGAGCGCTGGAAGGCGGACCGCTGGCGGTTCTTCAAGCTGCATTTTCAGTATCTCTGCGCCTTTGACCGTCCGGGTGCATACGATTATTTTCGGATCACCGCGGGCCCCCAAACCTTGGCTGCACGATTTGCCGGGCGCGCGCCTTCACCGTCACGTATTGATCAGCCCGTTTCAAAATACACTACGGTTCACGCATGATCCCGCCAAAACCGACCCCACGCCCAGACAAAGTTTCGCTTTGGCAGTATCTGAGACTGTTTCGGAAAGACCTGCTTTCAGCACAACCCCATCGTCTCTATCGCGCGTGGATGGCGGAATTTCGAACGCCGTTCTTTAGATCTTACATGATCAATCAGCCGGAACTTGTTGATCTGGTGTTGAAAAAAAGATCTGATGATTTCCCGAAATCCAACCGGATCAGCGAAGGATTGCGACCGCTTTTGGGTGAGTCTGTTTTTCTGACAAACGGTGAAGCATGGAAGCGACAACGTCGTATCATTGACCCAGCTTTCGCAGGAGGGCGGTTGAAAGACACGTTTCCGGCGATGCGAGACGCCTCACAAGCCTGCGCGGGTCGGCTGCACTCCTGTGTTGGAGCGGAGATTGAAGTAGAAGAAATCACCAGCCATGTCGCCGCAGATGTCATTTTCAGAACACTGTTCTCGGTACCCATTGAGCATGAAACAGCGGCGAAAGTGTTTCAGAAGTTTCGTGCCTATCAACGGCAGCAACCACTTTTGAACCTTGCGGCCTTTGTGCCTCTGCCGCGTTGGGTTCCCCGTCTGCATTCCAGAGACACACGGCGGAATGCGCATGATATCAGGAAATTGATCCAGAAACTTACAGCGGATCGTGCTGCAGCCATTGCTGATGGGACGGCACCAAACGACCTGGCCACGAAAATCATGACAACTCCCGATCCCGCCACGGGGAAGTGTTTTGAAACCGACGAGATGATTGATCAGGTCGCGATCTTCTTTCTGGCGGGCCATGAAACCAGCGCCTCGGCCCTAGCCTGGGCGCTTTATCTGCTGGCTCTGTACCCCGACTGGCAGGAGAAAGTCGCGGAAGAGGCCCAGGCATTTCAGAATCCGTCTTTTACAGCCATGTCCAGGCTGAACGTCACCCGAGATGTGTTTCGAGAGGCGTTGCGGCTTTATCCACCGGTGCCGATGATGGTGCGCCAGTCGCAATGTCCCGAACGGTTCCGGGACAGGGACGTTCCAAAAGGCTCTCCAATTGTCGTCAGCCTCTGGCACCTGCATCGGCAAGAAAGGCTTTGGGACAATCCCGACGGGTTCGATCCCTCGCGCTGGAAGACAGAGAACGGCAAAACATGTCAACGCAATGCCTACATTCCGTTCTCTGCCGGACCAAGAGTGTGCACTGGGGCGGGGTTTGCGATGGTTGAGGGGCCCTTGATCCTGTCGATGCTGTTGCGCCAATTCAAATTCGAAACAATCCCCGGAAAAACACCGGTTCCGGTGGCGCATCTGACCGTTCGGTCCAAGGACGGGATATGGTTGAGGTTGGTTGAGCGCTAACAAACTACCATCGTCCATCGCCGTGCTGTATGCGAGGAATGAAATCGGAATCATTCTTGAACGGGAAATCATTATGTCCAAAGCAGAACAGCGCGCGCAGATGTCCAACGGAGCAGGCTTTATCGCCGCACTGGATCAAAGCGGTGGATCGACCCCCAAGGCGCTGGCGCTTTATGGGGTGGACGCGTCGGCTTACGCGTCGGAAGAAGAGATGTTCGGCGAAATCCAGAACATGCGCGCGCGGATCATTCTGGCGGACGATTTCACCAAGGACAAAGTGATCGGTGCGATCCTGTTCGAACGTACGCTGGGTGAAGAAATCGACGGCCGCAAGGTTGCAGATTACCTTTGGTCGGTCAAAGGTATCGTTCCGTTCCTGAAAATCGACAAAGGTCTGGAAGAGACTGCCAATGGCGTCCAGATGATGAAACCGATCCCGGGTCTGGCCGAAACGCTGGCCAAGGCAGAGGGTGTGTTTGGCACCAAGGAACGTTCGGTAATTCATGAAGCCAACGCCGAAGGCATCGCTGCCGTTGTGGCACAGCAATTTGACGTGGCCCGCGAGGTTGTTGCGGCAGGGATGGTTCCGATTGTCGAGCCCGAGGTCAATATCAACTCGGAAACCAAGGCCGAGGCGGAAGAGATGCTGAAGGCTGAAATCCTGAAAAACCTGGATCAGTTGACCGAGGGACAGGACGTCATGTTGAAACTGACGATCCCGAGCACGGCAAACCTTTATGATGAAGTGGCTGATCACCCGCGTGTCGTGCGCGTCGTTGCTTTGTCAGGTGGGTATTCGACCGAACAAGCGTGTGATCTGCTGGGTCAGAACGGCAAGATGATCGCGTCGTTTTCGCGTGCGCTGACAGAAGGTCTGTCGAAACAGCAATCTGATGCCGAGTTCAATACAGCTTTGGGTAGCAACATAGATAAAATCTTTAAGGCATCGGCCTAACTTTCAGAAATAAATGATAAAAGCGGCGCAGTTGCGCCGCTTTTTCCGTTTCAACCGTGCGTCTGAATTCCACCAGTTGAAATCAACACAGTGTAAGAGAAGTATAGACTTCGGCCTTGTGCGTGCTTCAGGACGCGGGGCAGGTGCCGCGATCAAATTTCTGGGCCGCACCTTTGACCATCATGTCGTATTTCAAACTGTCGTAGTTCACCACAAATGTGACGACCTGTCCGTCCTGCATCAACAGAAATGTCATCGATTCTCCGACAGGGTAAATTGCAGCCTCGCCTTCAAGATCACCTGTGGAAATGAAACCTTTGTCCGAACCACCTGACCTTTTCATTGTAACGTTGCTGCCATCTACATCCGAGACACATTCCATCGAAAAATCATCGTCGTGTAGTGTGCTCTTGGCCAAAGCCGGAGTGGCCGCCATCGCTGTTATTGCGAGCACGCAGAGGTATTTCTTTGCCATTTCGAGTTCCAAATTTGGGGGTTTTCTGTTCGCTCGGTCCGGCAAAATGGGCAATCATTATGACCGAACCTGGCGTGCAGGTGCCTGTTATTTGCGCCAGGAATGAGGCGTATGTTTGAACTTAAAGTGTTGCCAGGAAAACAGGATGGTTTCTGGCAGGCCGAAGGGGAAACTTTGGAAATTAAGCTCATATATGCGGATTGGCGGGATCAATCTTGGCGCTGGCCTTGACAATCGGTGTCTCTGAATGAAACCTCTTAAGGGTTGGGAGACAATGGAAAATTCAAAGAGTTGTACCTGTTGCGGGACGGGCCGGTTTGTATTATCGGCACGCTTCCCTGAGCAGGACGACTTATTTGGGTTCCAACTGCCAGATAAAAAAGTGGGAGTTAACACATGAAAAACAGCAGCAAACTGAGCCTCGGCGCGTTTGTGACCGCAGCCATGATGGCGCCGGCCGCATATGCGGAAGAGTTCATCACAATCGGCACCGGTGGCGTAACCGGCGTGTATTACCCGACAGGGGGCGCAATCTGCCGTCTGGTGAACAAGGGCCGCAAGGAACATGGCGTGCGCTGCTCGGTCGAATCGACCGGTGGTTCGGTCTACAACATCAACACCATCCGCGAAGGCGAGCTGGAGTTTGGTGTGGCGCAGTCCGACTGGCAGTACCATGCCTATAACGGCACCTCGAAGTTTGAAGAGGCTGGCCCGTTCGAAAACCTGCGTGCGGTATTCTCGGTTCACCCCGAGCCGTTCACCGTTGTGGCCCGCGCAGATTCCGGCATCACCAATTTCGAAGATCTGAAAGGTAAGCGCGTCAACATCGGCAACCCCGGTTCCGGTCAGCGGGGCACAATGGAGGTTCTGCTGGGTGAAATGGGCTGGACCACGGGCGATTTCGAACTGGCGACCGAACTGAAGGCGGCTGAACAGTCGGCCGCACTGTGCGACAACCAGATCGATGCGATGGTTTACACCGTCGGTCACCCTTCGGGTTCGATTCAAGAAGCCACCACCGCGTGTGACTCGGTTCTGGTGAATGTCAGCGGGGAAGCTGTGGACAAACTGGTCAACGACAACTCGTTCTACCGCACCGCAACCATTCCCGGTGGCATGTACCGTGGATCTGACGGCGACACGTCGACCTTTGGTGTGGGCGCAACCTTTGTGACTTCGGCGGACGTGTCGGAAGACGCTGTGTACGCGGTTGTCAGCTCGGTCTTCGAGAACTTCGATGACTTCAAAAAGCTGCACCCTGCATTTGCCAACCTCAAGCCTGAAGAGATGATCGCGGACGGCCTGTCGGCACCGCTGCATCCGGGTGCCGAGAAGTACTACAAAGAAAAAGGCTGGATTCAGTAAGCCAGACCTGACGCAGGGTGCCCTCGGGCGCCCTGCACGCAACCCGTGTTAAACGGGGTTCCAAAAGGCCGAAAAAGGCCGTGACGGGGAGACATTGCATGAGTTCCGACACACAATCCAATCGTCCGCTATCCGAAGAAGAGCTTCAGGATCTGGTCGCATCTTCCGACGCCGGTGGGCGTAATCCAGTCGGGAATGTAGGGATATTTCTGGCCATCGTGGCGGCGATCTGGTCGATTTTTCAGGTTGTTCTGGCCTCACCAATCTCGAACTATGTTCTTCCCGGAAGCGTTGTGAACAACTCGCGTCAGTTCCATCTGGCCTTTGCGATGTTCCTGGCCTTTGCGGCTTACCCGGCGTTAAAATCAAGCCCGCGCGGTTATATCCCGATCCAGGACTGGATTATGGGTCTTTTGGGCGCGTTCGTCGCACTTTACGGCTATTTCTTCTACGACAAGATCGTCAATGCGGGTGGGCTGGCCGATGATACGGACAAGTGGGTCGCTTTGGGCGGTTTGCTGTTGCTTTTTGAGGCCGCGCGTCGTGCGCTTGGCCCAGCCATGGCGATCATCGCGACGATCTTTCTGGCCTATGTTTTCTTTGGTTCATCCGAATACGTTCCCGAGGTGATCCGCTGGAAGGGCGCGAGCCTTAAAAAGGCCATGAGCCATATGTGGATCACGTCCGAAGGCGTGTTTGGCATCGCACTTGGCGTTTCCACGAAATTCGTCTTTTTGTTCGTATTGTTCGGGGCCTTGTTGGATAAGGCCGGGGCAGGGAACTATTTCATCAAGATGGCCTTCGGGGCGCTTGGCCATCTGCGTGGCGGTCCTGCGAAGGCGGCTGTTGTGGGCTCGGCTGCTACTGGTCTGATCTCGGGTTCATCAATTGCCAATGTTGTAACCACCGGCACATTCACCATTCCGTTGATGAAACGCGTGGGTTTTTCCAGCGAACAAGCTGGCTCGGTCGAGGTCGCGTCTTCGGTGAATGGCCAGATCATGCCACCGGTTATGGGCGCTGCGGCCTTCCTGATGGTGGAATATGTGGGCATCTCGTATGTCGAGGTCATTACCCACGCCTTCCTGCCTGCTGCGATTTCCTACATCGCTCTGGTCTATATCGTCCATCTTGAAGCGGTTAAGCGGAACATGCCAACTCTGGGCGATCGGGATGTGCATCTGGCGCGGACCGTAGTCGGTATGTTGTCTTTCTTCTTGGTGTTTGCCGGTCTGTGCTATAGCTCGCAATTCCCGGTGGATGCGGTGACAAGTTGGGCACCTTCCGCGGCGGGATTGATCCTCAGCCTGATCGTTTGCGCGATCTATGTTGTGCTGCTTTATCTGGCCGCTCAGGTGCCGGATCTTGAGCCCGACGATCCAAACGCCAAAGAAGTCACACTGCCGGTCATTGCTGACATCTACAAGGCAGGTCTGCACTATCTGTTGCCGATTATCGTGCTGGTCTACTTCCTGATGATCGAACAGAAATCTCCCGGTTTGTCGGCCTTTTGGGCAACCGCGTTACTGTTCGTGATCCTGCTGACGCAAAAACCGCTCAAGGCGATCTTCCGCGGCGAAAGCGATGTGTACAATCGCTTTATCGACGGTGTGGCTGACCTGTGGCAGGGCCTGATCGACGGGGCGCGGAACATGATCGGGATCGCTTTGGCCACCGCCACGGCGGGTGTGATCGTGGGTACGGTGACGCTGACCGGTGTAGGACAGGTTATGGCCGATCTGGTCGAGTTCCTTTCGGGCGGCAATCTGATCCTGATGCTGATCATGGTCGGTATCCTCAGCCTGATCCTGGGCATGGGCCTGCCGACCACGGCGAACTATATCGTCGTCAGTTCGCTGATGGCGGGCGTTGTGGTCGAACTGGGTGCGCAAAGCGGGCTGATCGTTCCTCTGATCGCCGTCCACCTGTTTGTCTTTTACTTCGGCATCATGGCGGACGTGACGCCGCCTGTGGGTCTGGCCAGCTTCGCGGCCGCTGCTGTCTCGGGCGGGGACGCGATCAAAACCGGCTTCACGGCGTTCTTCTACAGCTTGCGCACCGTGGCCTTGCCGTTTGTGTTCATCTTCAACACGGACCTGTTGTTGATCGATGTGACATGGGTCGAAGGCATAATCGTCGCCATATTCGCGACCATAGCCATTCTGGTCTTTACCGCCGGTACAATGGGTTACTTCCTGACGCACAGCCGGATCTATGAAAGCATCGCGCTGATCTTTGTGGCCTTTGCCTTGTTCAGGCCGGACTTTTTCATGGACCGCATTTCACCTCCGTTCCAGACGGTTGAGCCTGCTGCGTTCGAAGAAACAATCGGTCAGGTTCCACCCGGTACAGAGATGCGGCTTGTGGTGTCCGGGCCTGACTTCGATACGCTTGAAATGGTGGATACAACCGTTGTCGTCACTGTGGGCGAAGAAGAAGGTGGTGCTGCACGGGTCGAGGCGATGGGCCTGCTGCTGTTCCCCGAGGACGGTCTGGTTAAGTTGGAAGAACCGCTGTTTGGCACACCTGTTGCGGACGATTTGGGCAACTTCGACTATTATGGGGATGAGGCCGTGCGTTTGACCTCGGTCAGCCTGCCATCCAGCCAGCCACCTAAGCAGCTGATCTATATTCCCGCGATGGTTCTTCTGGGCCTTATCGCGCTGTTGCAACGCGGCCGCGCCGCAAGACAAGAGGTGCTTGCATGACACGTTCGGTTCTATGTGCCATTGACATCAGCAATGGCGAGATTGATGTGCCGGTCCTCCAAAAGGCGGCCGCGCTTGCGGATTTGGAAGGCGCGCAGTTGGATGTTGTGACAGTGTTACCGGATTTCGGTGAGAGCTGGGTGTCGGGTTTCTTTGAGCCCGACTTCCACGACAAGGCACTGGAAGAGGCGCAGACCACTCTGACCGCCCTGTGTATCAAGGCTCTTGGGGCAGAGCAGAATGAGCATATTCGCCACGTCGTCGCGACAGGAACGGCCTATCAGGAGATCCTGAAAACTGCTGAAAGCGCTGGATCAGATCTGATTGTGATCGGCGCGCATAAACCGGATTTCAAGGATTACCTTCTTGGCCCCAATGCCTCGCGCGTGGTGCGACATTCGACGGTTTCGGTTTACGTCGTGCGCTGAGCCGATTGCGTAGCTTGACGTTTCAATACCCTGTCATCTCAAGGTATCCGATACCTTCATGACTGCCGGTTACGATGACAGGGCCTTCCCAATACTCAAAGCGGGTTCCCATCCATGCGTTGGGGGTCAGGGCTGAGACCTCGATTTCGACACCTCGATCCGGCAATACAACGCGCCACTGTGTTGGAACCTCGCGCCCTGCGACCTGATCGGTTCGCAGTGGGATCAATTGGACGGTGCCGTTGGGGATAGCTTCGGTACTGCCATCGGCATTGATCCATGTGGCCGAGGTGAAATCCCCACGCCCCCCACGCAACCGAAAAGCCATCATCTTGTCGCCCCCCTCGAAGCTGAGCGAAAACCAATCCCATCCACTTTGATCTGCGGCAAGCGGCTGCGAAGACCACTCGCGGTCCAGCCACCCCTGTCCGGTGACGCGTACATCACCGCCCGCCAGTCTAAGGACACCTTCAACCGCGTAAAAGGGCTGCGAATAATAATAGCTGGCTTGACCATCGGCTGACTTCACGGAATAGCCAGCATCACCGTGAAACACTAATGGCCCTTGAGCAGTCAGTGACAGGTCATAGCCAAAATCCTCTCCGTTGGCCGTGAGAGTCAGGGTGTCGAAATCTGGACCGGCCATACGCCATTCGTCGATCCACGCCTCAAAGGGTTGAGAAATTACGCCTGCCTGACCGATTCCACCGCGCGAAAGGCGCTCGGCAAAGAAATGACCGTCGGGCGTTGTGGTGGCTGCGTGACCCATCCAGATTTGTGGACTTTGCCAGTCATCTGTTTCAAACGGTTTCAGTGCTGACCGGAACAGGGTCCACTGAATTCCATAATCGCGCCCGTCCTCACCTTTGAGGTTGGCCGTCAGATACCACCATTCAATCCGATAAGAGGGGTGAGGTCCGTGATCCTTCGGGAAATCAAACGCATACCCCGCTTTGGGCACGTCAAAGCCCTCGGCGGACCCACCCAATCCGGCATACCCCTGGGCCCAGAGCGGTAGCGGGAAAAAGGTCATCAAGCAAAGTAGAAGGGTTTTAACGTTCATTCGCGAACACTCTCAGCAAATCAGCAGGGGGTAGGCGCAGCATTCGTAACGCGGGCAGGGCGGCAGCGATAAGCGCAGCCAGCAAGGTCAGCACGAACAGCCACAGCCAGTCCCAAGGGAACAAGAACATCGGCAGACGCCAGCCAAACGCTTGTACATTGATCACCGCCAGTAGAACCCAGGCCAGAACCAGCCCCAGCGGCAGGGCCAGACAGGCGGTCAGTGCGGCCAGCAGCACGCTGCGCAATAGCTCCAGCCGCGCCAATTGCGCCCGATTCAGCCCCAAAGCCCAAACCGGGGCGATTTGCGGCAGTCGTTGGGTCCATAGGGTCAATAGGCTGGTCAGAATGGCAAAGCCAGCTACGCCAAGGGTCAGAACGTTAAGCGCCGAGGTCACAACAAAGGTCTTCTCGAAAATCGCACGCGATTGCGCCTTCATCGCGGCTTGCTGCACGACCATGCGCGGTGACAGGGCAAACTGTTCTCGTACGTTTCGAGCCATCGCAGTCGCGCCCTCTGGGGGCATTCTGACGCCAAACCGCCGCATCTCGGCCCCTGGTGCGATTTGGTCCAGCTGCGCCATTGACACGATCGCCTGCCCGGTTGGGTTGCCGTAGTCGGAATAGACGCCAGCAATCGGCAGATAGTGTTTAGAGGACAGTTTCAGTTCATCACCAGGCCAAAGAGACGCGCGTCGCGCCAGTTGTTCGTTGATAAGCACTGCGTTTCCGGCCATCACGTCATCCCAAACGGAGTAGGTTGAGGCAATCAACGGCCAGTGCTGCCGGTACACGGGATCATCGACCACGCCGTATAAGAAAAGAGGACCCGTTTCATGGAACAGTTCCACGTTTCGGATCGGCAGGATGGCATCGACTTGTGGGCGTAACCAAGTGGTGATCTCGCGCGCTTGGTCTTCATCTCGCGCGGTCACGTAGAGCTCGGCCGTCAGTCGTTGGTCCAGCCAGCCTACAAATGTTAACCGGAAGCTGGAAACCATTGTGCTCACGCCGATATTTGCCGCCAGCGCCAGCAAAAGCGCCATCAAGGCCAATGACAGACCAGGCAATTGCGCCCGCATATCGGACCAGACCCATTGCGAAACAGGTTCGCGCGCCGTGCGAGCCAACGCAGACAGCGCCATGGCCAACAGCGCGGGCAGCAACAGCGCGGCACCAGTCAGCAGCCCGGCCAGCAGCACGAACCCTGCGACCAGCCCTCCGACACTGATGTAAGCCAACGCCCCGCTGGCGATCAGGACCAGACCAATTGCTCCGACGATGTTGCGTGCGCGAGAATTGCTCTGCCACGCTTGGACGCCCGGTCCTTCGAGCAAAGGCATGTTGGACAAGCGCCATAGCGCATGGCCGCTGGCCAGCAACGTCCCAAATACGGCCATAGCGAGCCCGGCCAAAACCCATTTAGGTTGGAGCGTAAGCTGTCCTGTTACAGGCGCACCATAAAGCCCGCGTAGGGTGGCCGCGACGTCTGGCAGCAGCGCTCCGGCCAGAAAGAAACCCAACAGCAACCCAAGGCTGCCGCCAATCAGGGCCAGCACGGTCAGTTCCGTCAGGATCAGCCAAACCAAACGCCGCATCGAAACGCCCAACGCACGCAAAGTGCGGATCATCCCGCGCCGCTGGGCAAAGGCCAGACCAACGGTGCCGTTCACAATGAATAATCCAACGGCAAAAGACAGCAAGCCAAAGGCCGACAGGTTCAGGTGGAAACTGTCGGTCAGCCGTGCGGTGTCAACTTGTGTTGTAGGGCTGATCCGCTCTAGCTCGGGTGCGATCTGGTTCAAAGGCAAACGATCACGAGGTTGGTTCGGCAACACGACCAGCCTCGAGATTGCGCCCGGTTGGTTCAGAAGTCGCTCGGCCACACCTATATCCGTCAGGATAACGTCCGGGGGCAGGGCCGATGTGATTAGAACAGGCGGAAGGTTAGTTTGCCCTCTCAGCAAAGGCTGTAATTCCGGGGATGCAAGTAGGCGACCTGGAGCGGTAAGCATGTCGGCGGGCTCGGTCGCTTCTGCGCTTTGTTCCGCTTCGATCACGGCGGGTAAGGCCGGATAGGCTACCATGTCCACGCCCATCAGGCGCAAGGTTCGCCCACCTACGCGGTAGGGGCCTTCAAGTACGGCGGCAACCTGCCAACCCGCACGACGCAGTTCGACATAGCGGGACATCGGAATAGGCCCCGAGGGGTCACGCAGTTCGTCAAATTGCCCAACAGCCAGTTGCGCATTGGCACGGGCATAGCTTGCGCGCGCCTCAGCATTGATGGCTTGGACGGCTGACCACAAACCGGTGGCCAAAGCGATGCCGATTAGCAAAGTCGCCAATTGCAAGCGATGTACCCGCCAATGGGACAGCAACGCCTGAACAGTGGCCCATGTCATTGGATACGCCCGCCACTCAGCTTGACCTGGCGATCCAACCGACCGGCAATTTTCTGTGAGTGCGTCACCAACAGAAGCGCGGCGCCGGTATCTGCCACTAGCGACAACATCAAGTCCAACACAGTTTCGCTGGCGGTTTCGTCCAGATTACCCGTTGGTTCATCTGCTAGCAACAAATTGGGACGCGCGGCCATGGCCCGCCCGATGGCGACCCGTTGTTGTTGACCGCCCGACAGGTTTTCGGGGAAGCGGCCCAGCAAATCGGACAGGCCTAACCGTTCGGCGAGATGACTGTTCCAAGTGGTATCTTCTACACCGGCAAGACGGGCGTGAAACGACAGGTTTTGCGCAACGTTCAGAGACGGGATCAAATTGAACTGCTGAAACACCAGCGACACTTGATTCCGGCGCAAACGCGCCCTGCCAGCATCATCTAGCGTGGAAAATCGTGTGTCGCCCAGCGTGATCTCACCACCGTCAAAGCTGTCTAAAGCTGCGGCAAGGTTCAAAAGGGTACTTTTCCCGCTTCCGCTTTCACCGGTCAGGGCCAGCGTTTGACCTTGATCCAGATCCAGTGAAACATCGCGTAGCACCGGTCGTCCGCCGGGATAGGTTTTCTGGACACGATCGATGGTCAACAACATGATCTGCTTTCTTTTCTTCCAAGAATTTGCTGCGGAAATCCAAACTGTCCAGTGCAGACTATCACCCGGTTCCATTCGCCGCAGGTGAACTTGGTATTGGCCGGGGTTGTGCCTTGTAACTCAAAAGGTCATTCTGCCCTGACGATCCACTGCCGTAAATCAGGATGAAAAACATGACGTTGCTGCATCAGATCATTTGGGGCAGTACCTTTCTCGGGCTCTGCTTTGTGATCGAAATCCTGTTGCTGACCTGGTGCACCGTCACGATTATCAATTGGGACAAAAAATGGGCGGACAAAGGTGTGTATGTCGGAACCGCTGCGCCCATTGCAGTATCTTTGGCGTTCATCGTCGCGACGCACACGATACAGGTCTGGATTTGGGCGATCGTGTGGGTACTGCTTGAGGTGCTGCCGGATTGGAATACGGCCATTTATTTTTCATTGGTGACATTCACGACATTGGGCTACGGCGACATCGTGCTGGGTGAAGGGTTGCGTATCTTTGGCTCTTTCGCGTCGGTCGCCGGACTGTTGGCCTTTGGTCTGTCGACGGCTTACCTAGTCGCAATGATGACACGGGTCTTTCAGGAAAAGTTCTTTTCCTAAAGGATCGGTGCAAACAACCGTGCCAGGGGAGAGCCAAAGCGAATGTGAGCAGGTTGCTGGGCCAGCGTGCGCGTCAGTTCATAACTGTTCTCGAAATCTGCTTGCAGCATGTCTGCGACCCGGTTCGCGGCCCTGACATCAAAGAACAGGGCCATCGCCTCGAAATTCAGCCGGAATGAGCGGTTGTCCAGATTGGTGGTGCCTACCGCCGCAAGCGTGTCATCAACCACAAAGGCCTTTTGATGCATGAAGCCGTCGGTATAGCGAAAAATACGCGCGCCGCAGTCACGGACCTCGTCAAAATAGGCGAACGCGGCCAGCCAGGGTAAGCGGTGGTCGATCATGTCCGGTACCAGAATTCGTACGTCCACGCCGCGCATTGCCGCGTGTTGCAGGGCAGTCGTTACGTCGATATCCGGCACAAAATAAGGCGAAGCGATCCAGAGCCTTTCCTTGGCTGCGGCAATGGCGGCAAAAAACATCATCGCACCGGTTTCCGTTTCATCACCGGGGCCGGTGGCAACCAATAAGGCGTTCATGTCTTGCTCGGCCTCTGAGCCCGCCCAGTCCAATTCGTCGATCAGATCTTCGTTACGGGCCCAGTGCCAGTCTTCGGTGAAGATCAGCTGCAGTTGGCGGACGATATGGCCGGTCATTTTCAGATGCGTATCGCGCCAATGACCGAAATGCTTGTCCTGTCCCAGGTATTCCACGCCAATGTTGTGGCCGCCTATGAATCCGGTTTCCCCATCGATGACCACGGTTTTGCGGTGGTTTCGATAGTTGAGTTGAAATCGGAAATTGGGGCCGCGCTGATCCTTCGGATTGGCCACGTCAATCCCGGCCTCCTGAAGTGCCCCAAGATAATCCGAGGGGAGGCCGTAACTGCCCACTGCGTCGGCCATGAAACGGACGCGCACCCCGCGTTTCGCCGCAGCGATCAGCTTTTCCTGCAGCCTCAGCCCCAATTCATCAGCGCGCACGATATAAAATTGAATAAGGATATAGCTTTTGGCTGAGTCAATGGCGTCAAAAATCGCATCAAATGTGGCTTGCCCATCAATCAGCAGCTCGGCCCCGTTCCCGCGTGAAACTGGTAAATGCGCCAGAACTTCGAACGGGCGCGGGTTGATCGACATGCGCGACGGATCGGGTTTTGAATAATCGGCGAAGGTTTTGATGCCTTCGACAACGCGTTCGCTTTCCTGACGTGCGATGCGGTATCCGCGAAAGCGATGGTGGCCTAGAAACAGGTAGGCAGGCACTGCGATAAAGGGGGCTGAGGCCAGAAACACGACCCACCCAACGGCACCTTGAGGGGTCCGCGCTGTTTGCGCAGCGCGGACGACAAACACCGCTGCCGTCGCATAGAGGGCAAAGACGACGGCAGAAACAAGCAATGTCCACATAGGGTTAAGGCTCCGGGTTTGTCAGTTTGCCCCAGTGTAGACCCGAGTCCAATCCTGCGCCATATCCACAATGACCCAACCCATATTCGGGCCTTTGTCCAGCCCGTCAGCCAACTTGCCAACAAGGCCTTCACGATCATAAGCCCATTCGCGGTCTGCATCTGTGTGGTGGATCAGCACGCCCAGTCGGGGGCCGTCACCAGCGGTCACCCACTCCATCATCGCAAAATCACCGTCCGAGTTGCCCCCGGCCAGAATCGGGCGCTTGCCAATTGTGCGTTCGATGTTGATGGGTTTGCCTTCTTTGTCATCAATGAACGCGATTCCCGGCGCCTTGACGATCGTCGGCT
The DNA here is from genome assembly GCF_013110775.1 of Ruegeria sp. HKCCD7296. NCBI lineage: Bacteria > Pseudomonadati > Pseudomonadota > Alphaproteobacteria > Rhodobacterales > Roseobacteraceae > Ruegeria > Ruegeria sp. HKCCD7296. The sequence goes on along the minus strand of NZ_WVRF01000002.1, from coordinate 109,747 downwards.
TGCCATCAATCACCTCATAGCTGGTGTTACCATAAGTGCCCAAAACCTGATTGGGTGGAATGCCATAGGCTTCTTCGGCAAAGACACGCATGAAATGCAGGCCACCGCCTGAGACGACATAGGTAGTGAACCCTTCATCTCGCAAATAGCGCAAAAGTTCTACCATTGGTTGATAGGTCATCTGGTCATAGGGCAGGCCGGTATCCGGGTGGCGCTCGGTGGCCAGCCAGTTCGACACGGAAGATTGAAACGCGTCGACGCTGTTGCCTGAGTGCGAGGCGTTTACGACTTCAATCAGGGCGTCATGGCCGCCTTGCAGAACCGTGGCCAAATCCCCTTCGGCCGCAGCTTTCAAAGCAGGCGTTGACAGGATCGATGGGTCTTGCTCGGCCATTTCTGCAAGACGGTCCATGGCATAGATGAACTGGAAATATACCGGCTGCTCGGCCCAAAGCGTTCCATCATTGTCGAACACGGCAATCCGGTCGGATGGGGTAACATAGTAGGGACTGTCTTGGCTGGTCACGCCGTCAACAAAAGCGACAATCTGATCTTTGGCATGACTATTGGTCCAACTAGGCAGCGGGTCGGCAAGCAGTGACAGCGGGGCGAAGGCAAGAACTGCGCTGAGAACTAGGTATCGCATGAATTGCTCGTTTAGTTTCAAGAAAAAAAGGGCCGCCATCGAAGTGGCGGCCCGGTTTGGATTTACACGCGACTTAGTTGTTTGTCGGTGTCGTCAGCTTCTCCATAACCTGATCCAGGTTGAAGCTTGCCGCTTTCTGGCGCGGTGGGAATTCCTCGAAGGTTGAGAGGAAATTGCCCACGTATTGCTGTGCCGGCACTAGGAAATACGCGCGATCCAGCAGCCAGTCATAGTAGGTGTTGGACGTGCGATAGGCGCGCTCATACGGGTCGCGACGCAGGTTCACGATCAGCGGGATGCGCAACTCGGTCCAAGGTTCAATCCATGCGCGTAGCGTGGCCCAAGCTTTCTGCTCAAGGAAGATCAGCTTCCAGTCGTCGTAGCGCAGCGCTGTCAGGTCGCCGTCATCCGAGAAATAGAATATCTCGGCGCGCGGGCTTTCTGTCGTCTCACCGGTCAGCAGGGGCAGGATGTTGTAGCCATCCAGATGCACTTTGTAGTCACGCCCCATGCCGGACGAGCTATAACCTGCTTTCAGCTTTTCCTTGATGTCAGGATCGCCAGCAACCGCCAGATAGGTCGGCAACCAGTCCATATGGTGCACGATCTCGTTCGTAACCGATCCAGCTTCGATCTGACCGGGCCAACGGACCATTGAAGGAACGCGCCAGCCGCCTTCCCAGTTGGTGTTTTTCTCACCCCAGAACGGTGTGGCCGCGGCATCTGGCCATGTGTTCATGTGCGGGCCGTTATCGGTCGAGTAGTGAACGATGGTATTGTCGGCAATGCCAAGTTCGTCCAACAGATCAAGCAGTTGTCCGACATGCATGTCGTGCTCGATCATGCCGGCGGTGTACTCGTCCGCAACGCCACCAAAGATTTCGTTGGCCTGTTGGCGCATTTCATCTTTGACGTGGGTGCGGAAGTGCATGCGCGTACCGTTCCACCAAACATAGAAGGGTTGACCCTGCTCATGCGCACGCTTGATGAAATCGATTGCAGCAGCAACAGTTTCATCATCCACCGTTTCCATGCGCTTGCGAGTCAGCGGACCAGTGTCCTCGATCGTGCCGTCCGCCTTGGACTTGATCACGCCACGCGGACCATACGCTTCGCGGAACGTCCGGCCATCGGCCAGAACCTGATCGCCGGGATAGTCTTCGTTTTCCGGCTCTTCCTCAGCATTCAGGTGATACAAGTTCCCGAAAAACTCATCAAAACCGTGGTTTGTCGGCAGATGCTCATCTTTGTCACCCAGGTGGTTTTTACCGAACTGACCAGTTACGTAACCGTGGTCCTTCAGCAGGCCCGCAATTGTTGGATCTTCGACTTGCATACCCAGATCGGCACCGGGCAAACCCACTTTCGACAGACCTGTGCGGAACACCGACTGACCCATGATGTACGACGACCGACCGGCGGTGCAGGACTGCTCGCCATAATAGTCGGTGAAGATCATGCCCTCTTTCGCAACGCGGTCGATGTTTGGCGTCTGGTAGCCCATCAGGCCCATTGTATAGGCCGAGATGTTCGACTGACCGATATCGTCACCCCAGATAACCAGGATGTTGGGCTTTTGATCTTGTGCCCATGCGGGCAGGGCCAGTGCAACAGCGACCGAAGCTACAGCGAATTTGCGGATTGTGCTGCGCCAACTTTCTGTAATCGAACGAGGTGGTGACATAGTTTGCTCCTGAACTGACCGGGTTTTAATGACCCGTTGAAGTAAAAGTAATGGAAGGCGATCATTATCTTATTAGATCGTCCAACAAGGTATTGATTCCCGAAAGGAAAAATTCGCATTACGTCGAGAATCGGATAGCTTTACCTTAGGCTATGACAATGTCTTGAAACCTATCATATGATGAGATTGAAGAATACTAATGATTGATAATCCGCATGATAGACAGCGATTGTTGGGCTCTGGCTGGTTTGGTGCGCGTGGGGCGCGGTTTCAGGCGGATCTGCTGGCCTGCGGGATAGGAAGAAACTTCAAGGCGGACGAAGCGCTTTACCTGTATGGTGATTTGGCCAATGGGGTTTATGCGGTTCTGGAAGGTGCGGTTCAAATCACGGCCCCCGCTGATGATGGTCAGGAATTCGTTGTTCACAAACAAGGCGGTGGGTTCTGGATCGGTGATCTGGCTGTGTTTGCCGAAGCCAGCAGGCTTGTGAGTGTCGTGGCCACCCAAACCACGCGAACGCTGTTTTTCCCGTCGTCACGGTTGGACAGGCTGGTCGACGACAATCCCGATTACATCCGTGATTTTTACGCTTTGTCGCATGAAAACATGCAGACTGCTTTGCGTATCATGGCCAATCTTGCCGTGACAGGAACGGAAAAGCGCCTTGTTCTGCGCTTATTGCACTTGGACGAGGGGACGGCGAAGTCCGATGGGTGGATCGTGATATCCCAGGATGAGCTGGCCGCAATGGTGGCCGTGTCCCAACCGACGTTGCATCGCAACTTGCATCGTCTCGCGGATTTGGGGCTGATCGAGCTTGGGTATGGACGCGTGCGCCTGAAGGACCGACGGCAGTTGATTGCCTCATGTCAGTGCTAAGCTCAGGGGTTGAGCGGCGGTAACGGGTTCGTTGGCGATTGCACGGATTGCTTCAATGACGCGAGCGCCGACAACGCCGCGGCCCAATCCTCGGTCTTGGTGTCGGGGTGCGCCGAGTATCTGGCGGCTCCAATCTGGGCGAGGTGTTGGTCCAAACTGGTGGTTTGACTGGCCATATCGCTGCGGGACTTCCACATTTCCAAAGCTGTGTAAGTCGCTGCAATATCACGATTTTGCAGTGATTTCTTGAGTTCACCCAACGCATAGTCGGGCGAAGCCAGGAACGCATCCCGACGAAGCTGGCGCCAGCGATCGATCCGCGGGCGCAGGAAACGGATAGTAAGCCATAAGAACAGCGCAAAAGCCACCAACCATACGACGAACCTAATAGTGGTTTCTGTGTCTGGCGGCTTCCATTTCGGTCGGGCCAGTGTCAAGTCGACCGGGGCAATGTCGATAGTTTCGACCTGGTCGCTGTCCAGATTGTACCAGCGGATCGAGACCGGAGGCAGCTGCGTCTGACCGCCTTCCTGAGCCAGGTAAACGACCTCATCCACACGCTGCCCGGATAGAACACCCCTGTCTTCATTTTCAGTAAAGCGTGGCTCTTTGGGATAGGCTCGCAGCAGCGATTGCGGGCTGTCCGGGATCAATTCGGGCACCAGAAAAGGCGTTGTTCCAGAGATCTTGGCGGTCAGGCGGCGCGTGATTGATCCACCATTCTCCATATTTTTGTCCCCGTCGATCTGCTGATCTACCGTAAGACCGGTTGCGATGATAAGCGGATCCAGGTCGCGTGCGCCCTCTGGGACCACGGCGTTTAGGGTCAAGTCCGGCAAGGGCACGCTGACCTGAACCGGCGCATTTGTTTCGGGGTCGGCAAAGGTGACCACGACGTCCTGCGCACCAAACGCAATTTCTTCTGCGCTCAGAGGATAGAGGCGATAACTGCGTTGAACGCCGGACCAAGTTTCGCCTTCGACGGTTTCACTCACTGGTCCCGAAGCACGTTCCGGCAGGCGCACCAGCAGGTTCTCTTGCTCAAGCGATGGGAACACCGGAGGCGAGGGCATGAATGTTGGCACTAGCACCTTGATGCGCACAATTGCGGGTTGCCCAACGATAACGGGTTCCGTAGGTGTTTCGGCGGTCACCTGTGGCTGGACGCCGGTCTGGGCGAACAGTTCAGTCGGAATTAGAAGCATGAGAAGAGCGAGGTATCTCATTGCTGCTGCTCCTGATTTTCCAACAGGAACCGGTTGCGAAGAAAATCCTGCATGTCGGTATCAATTGTGCTGATCCACTGGTCAGCGGACATGGCCTGCGATCCGTCTGTCGGAGCCTGAATTGTCGTCTGTTCACCACGCCCGGCGTCGTTGTCAAAGACCGTGTCATCAGCCCCGATCCCGGCTTCTTCACCTGTATCAGACTGTTCGCGCGTGGTTTCAACATAGTCGAGGATCGCTTTCGAGACCTCGAGGTTATGCTGCGCTTCTGGCCAATCCGGCCGGCGTTCCAATGCGGTTTCAAAGGACGCGATGGCTGGACGATACTCGCGGTTTCGTATGCGCGCCATACCTTCGGAAAACGCGGCTTCGGGCGTATCCAGCTCGGCAAAGATCGCAGCAGCTTCGGGATATTGCCCGGCCTTTAGGCGTGCATAGCCTTCCTGATACGGGTCCTGAAACAACTCGGCCGCTTCAGCATAGCGCTTTTGGTTCATCGCGATTTGGCCCTGTTGGTCCGGGGTCAAGAACCAATCCCGCCAGCCATCGGCATAAGCCGGGCCAGACGGGGACCAAATGCAGAAGGTGAGCAGTATCAACCGGATCACCCAACCTCTGCGAAACCAAAGCAATGACAGAAAGGCGGTTGGCCAGGCCAGCAACCATCCTTTGTCTTGCCAGTCTAGGCGGTCTTCATCATCCAGTGAGGCTGTGTATGCTGATTGAATGTGACGCTGTAAGCGATTGATATCCCGATCATCGCTTGAGAACGGAACCACAGTTGTCCCTTTCAAGCCGTCGAGTTGCGCGATGCTGTGACCATTTGGCAGCATGGTCAGAAAGAACACTGGCATGGTGGCGGTCTCGAAACCCGACAGTTGTGAGGGGTCGAGGTCGTCCAACACGAAAAGGACAGCGCCGGGCGTTTCGCTATCGTTCAGAACCGTCTCGGCCAGCGTCAGCGCATTAGCGGCTGCATCCCCCTGTTTAGGCATAATGGTGGGGGTGAGGCCCTCTAGCAGCGGGCGCAGGATATTGGCGTCTTCGGTCAAAGGTGCGACGCGATGCGGGGTACCGGCATATGCGATCAAGGCAGTTCGGGCACCCACGCGCGCATTGATCAGATCGGTGACTTTAAACTTGGCGCGATCCAGACGGGACGGGGCCAAGTCTGGTTCTTCCATGCTGTCGGTCACCTTCAGGGCGATCACCAATGGAGCGGCGTTCGCAACCAGCGGGTTGGGTGCCCGTGACCATGTTGGCCCCGCAGCAGCCAGTGTGACCAAAATCGCCGCAATCATCGCAACGTCAATTGGATAGAGGCGTCTCGCATTGTCAGCCCCCAACTCAAGCGCAGCGGCAAGGTGCGGTGCAATACCGGACATTGCTTGAGCACGGGTTTTTGGCGTGGGGCGGATCAACCACCACAGTGCTGCAATCGGTATGAGGAGCAGGAGCCAAGCCACTCGAATAAAATGGAAATCTGCAAAAACGCCAATCATGCTGCACCTCTGCGCCGTTGGGCAACGTGTTGGAAGGCCAGTGTCATCAGCATCAAAAATACGACCAGCCCAAGTGGATAGTGCGCAAGGCTTTCACGTGGTCGGTAGCTTTGCGTTTCCACAATTCTTGGGTTGAGCTCATCAATCCGGGCGTATGTTTCGGCCAGCGCTTCCTGATCATTGGCAAAGAAATACGCTCCACCTGTTCTGTCTGCGATATCCTTTAGCGCATCCAGGTCGACCCGATCCTCGCCCGACGCGTCTGGGTCGCCTACGCCGACCGTATAGATGACAACGCCTTTTTCCGCCGCGATAGCCGCCGCATTGACTGGCGTCATGCGGCTTGAGGTGTCAGCGCCGTCGCTCAAGACGATCATCAGACGTTGGTCAACCTCGCTGGATTCAAACGTGCGGATACCCAGTCCGATGGCATCCCCAAGGGCTGTGTTCGGACCGGCCATACCTACTTGAGTTTGGCCCAGAAAGCCATTCAAACTATTGAGGTCTTCTGTAAACGGGGCTTGCACAAAGGCGCGGGTGCCAAAGATGATCAGGGCCATCCGATCGCCTTGTCGTTCCGCAATGAACTGGCGCAAAACATCCTTAACCGTAGCAAGGCGTTGGGTCGGCACACCGTCGGACGAGGTGAAATCCTTCTGGTTCATTGAACCCGAGATATCCAAGGCCAGAACCACGTCTCGGGCAGACTTTTCAATCACGATCGGCTCTCCCAGTTCTTCCGGCCGGGCCATTGCGATGATCAGAAGGCACCAGATCACAACGACGGTCACAGTCTGGAAGACTGCACGGCGCGGGATGACAGACCCTGGCCGGGGCTCGACGCCAGCAGCCTTTGCAACATGGCGGAAAAAAGGAATGCGGATCGAGCTGCTTTTCTCGCGGTGAGGCGGGGCAAGCCAGTACACCAACGCGGGAAGCGGCAGCAGGACGAAAACCCAAGGCGCGGCAAAGGAGAACATTACGTACTCCTTTCGCGTTTGTGGGACCTGATCCATTGCTGTGCCAGCTTCGTCAGTTCGGGACTGGCGGGTATGGTCGTGTAGGGTGCTGCAGTAAGTACGCGAGCCTCTACATCAGAAAAATGTGTATGGTCAGAGATTTGCGTCAGAAAACTGATCCACTCGTCTCCATGCAGGGCAGCAACCCGGCTACGTGGAAAGGCAACAAGTGCTGCGCGGCGCAGGATCTCGGCGATCTTTGCGGGATTGTCTTTCGCCACCGCCAGTTCAGTCAGCGCCTCGCGCCGATAGGCATTCATCCGTCGATGGCGAAGATACGCATGAGCACCGAAAGCGATCAGCCCTGCAACAAGGACGCCAAGAACGACCCATCCCCAAGTCTGCGGCACCATGGAAACCGGGCCCGGTGCCGGAGCGGGTTCAAGCATGTCAAGCAGATCCACCAGTGATTTGCCTTCGACGTCAACACTCATCTGCGGCCTCCGGTATGACCAAACAGCATGAGCAACTGGTCGAGAGTTGGTTGCGCGGTTGTCAAAGGCACGATGGGAAAGCCATAGCGGCGCGACCAAGTTTGCAACTGTGCCAACCGATCTTCCATCGCTTGACGGATGCGGTCCGACAAACCCGTGTCCGCGCTGTCCAGTTCGATCTGCTTATCTCCGTCCGATACAGTCAGCCTAAGGTTGGGAACCAATTCACGAGAGCTTGGGTCTGAAATATTGAACAAAATCAGATCATTTGACGCGGAAAGTTCACGTATCAATATCTCGGAGCTGTCATCCAGCCCATCGAAATCCGAAAAGACGCAGATCAGTGTGTTGGTATGCGTAATCTGGGCGGCCTGTTTCAGCACGGCGTTCAAAGTCACGGTCGCGTAGGCGCTCTGCGAGGCGCGCAGACTACTGTTCAGCGCACCCACGGATGCCAAAAAACGCATCAGCGCGGCAGGCCGCCGTTGCGGGCGATGTTCCGCCAGATCAGTGTCGCCAAAGACGAGCCCTCCGACCCGGTCGCCTTGGCCTAGCACACTGTGGGCGGAAATTGCTGCAGCCTCAGCCGCGATGACCGACTTCATATAAACTTGCGTGCCAAAAAACATCGAAACACGCTGGTCGACCAGCAAAAGGGCCGGGCGATCGCGTTCCTCGGTATAGACCCTAACGTGGGGTTTTCCTGTGCGAGCCGTGACTTTCCAATCGATGGTGCGGATGTCGTCGCCGGGCAGATAGTTGCGTAACTCTTCAAAGTTCAAACCGCGCCCGCGCAGGCGCGAGGCGTGCCGTCCGTTGAGAATAGAACGGGCGGGTTGACGCGGCAAAAGGCTGATCGCGCGCGACTTTGGCCCCAACCTTAGAAGGTGGTTCGCATCCACATGGATGCGCGGGTCGTCGCGATATGCGGCGGTCTGTGACACGCGGCGTTCCTTAGCTATCAGGGCAGCGCAACAAGCTGCAGGACTTCCGAGATTACATCGTCGGCGGATTTCGCGCCGCCTTGCGCCTCGAAGCTTAGGGTGATGCGATGTCGGAATACGTCATGGGCGATGGCGCGTACGTCGGCTGGGTCTACATAATCACGCTGGTTCATCCAGGCATAGGCGCGTCCGCACTTGTCCAGTGCCAGCGAAGCGCGCGGGCTAGCTCCGATGTCTATCCAACTGGCCAGTTCCTCGCTCAGCGCACCGGGGGTCCGTGTGGCTTGCACCAGATCGGCCATGTAACGGTCCATCGCGTCTGAAACGTGGATCTGCCCGATCTCGGCGCGTGCGGCAAATACGGCGTCCTGAGGGATCGTCGGCGGCGCATCCTTGGCCCCGCTTTGGCCCGCCGCAATCTCTTCTCCGCGCACTAGTCGGATTACTTCTACTTCGTCTTCGACTGGGGGGTAAGTGATCTGGACATGCATCAGGAAACGGTCCATTTGCGCCTCGGGCAAGGGGTAGGTACCCTCTTGTTCGATCGGGTTCTGCGTTGCCATAACGATGAACAACGGTTCCATTTTATGTGTGGTGCCTGAGACAGTTACCTGCCGTTCTTCCATTGCCTCAAGCAGTGCTGCCTGAACCTTGGCGGGTGCGCGGTTGATCTCGTCCGCAAGAACGATATTGGCAAAGATCGGGCCAGGCTCGAACCGGAAGGTTCCGCCATCGTCGGTTTGCTGAAAGACCTCGGTGCCTGTGACGTCCGAGGGCAAAAGGTCGGGCGTGAACTGGATGCGGCTGAAACTTGCGTCCAGATTGCGGGCCATCGCCTTTACCGCGCGGGTTTTGGCCAAACCGGGCAGTCCTTCGATCAGCAAATTGCCGTTGGCCAATATCCCGATCAACAAGCGGTCGATTACGTCTGTTTGTCCGATGATGGATTGCCCCATGCGGGCCTTGAGATCATTTATCTGATTAAGTGCATTCATTTGGCTGGTCCAATTGGCGTCCACATTCGGCGTTAGCAGCGTGGTTGTTCAGAAAAGGGCTGAGAGCAGAAAAACTGTCGTGACGCCGGTAAGTTAGCAGTGTTCCTTCGGACGATCTACCGAGAAATCCGCGCGGTTAATCGGCGCAAGTCCTGTTTCAGTTCTTCTTGGATCGGCCCGAAATTAGGAGCGTCCCGCAGCGTGTCCAACCAGTGTGGGGGTGGGTTCCGGCCTGCCGACCGGTTCCAGGTCAACGCGCGCAGAATGGTTTGGGTGTCCGTGTCTAGTCTATCGGGAATATAGAACCCGTTCAGCGTCGCCCACACTCCGGTCCACAACCGCCCGACGGACCACGGATTGTAACCACCGCCGCCCAACACCAGAAATCGGGGTGCGAGCTCCTTCAGCGCGGCGACCGCGTTCCAGTGCGAAGAGCTGGACAAGGTCAAACGCGACAGAGGATCCTCGGTCACGGCATCCGCACCGCATTGCAGGACGATGGCCTGCGGCTTGAAGGCTGCCGTGGCAGGAAGGATCAATTCGTCCATGATCGCGCTGAATTCATCGTCGTTCAGGCCTCGGGCAACCGGAAGGTTGAAAGCGGCCCCGCCTGCGTCATCGTCTAGTGTACCGGTAAAAGGCCATCGCCGCGCTTCGTGCATGGAAATCATACGCAGGTTTGTTGAACCATGAAACGCAGCTTCGACCCCGTCACAATGATGGGCATCAATGTCGATATAAACCACGCGGTCGAGACCAGAATTCAGCAGCGTCCGGATCGCCAGCACCGGATCGTTGAGATAACAAAACCCGTTGGCCCGATCAGCCAGCCCGTGATGCGTGCCACCGGCCGGGTTGAAAACGATACCGCCATCTCGGATGAGTTCCGCTGCAAGCATAGAACCGCCAGCCGCTGTGGCTGGGCGTCGGTACATTTCGGGAAATACGGGGTTCGACAATGTGCCCAGCGCATAGCGTTCACGAGTTTCATCCGAGACGTATTGATCCTGTTCCGCCTTTTGTAATGCGGCGATGTAGTCCGGGGTATGAAATGTCTCTAACGCGCTGGGTTTGGCGCAGGGGCTGACACGATAGTTTTCGGGCGTCAACCAGCCCAACGCGCGGCAGAGGTCAATGACGGTTGAAACTCTTGGAATGGCCAACGGGTGCTTCGATCCGTAAGTCGAGTTACGATAAATTTCTGATCCAATGAAAATTGGGCTCTGCATGGCTTAGCGGGCAGGGACCTGTTGATCATCTTCGCCCAATCTGCCGTCCAGAGACATCATAATAGCAACCGGGCGCAGCGCTGGAATATGGCTGAAGACGATCAAAATACACACTGTCATCGGCACGCTCAGGAAAGCGCCGATCAGACCCCAAACGGTTGTCCAGAAGGTCAGGGCCAGAATAACCAGAAATGTCGACATGTTCAGCGAACGGCCCAGCATGGCGGGATCCAGAAAATTGCCGATCAGGAATTGCAATGTCCCACAACCCAAGACGATGACCAGAAACGGACCGATGGTCTCGAACTGAACCAGTGCGATCATAGCAGGAAAGAACACCGCGATGATCGACCCGATGGAAGGTATGAAGTTCAAGGCAAAGGTCAGGACAGCCCAGGTTTCTGCATATTCCAGACCCAGGGCCCGGAACACGCTATAGCTGATGCCTGCGGTAATCAGGCTGATCAGGGTTTTGACGCCAACATAGCGCTGAAGACTGATCGAGATTGCGTCCAGCATGGTTGAAAACTCAGCACCGGTTTTTGGGTCACCTGCGGCCAGTTGTATCTTTTTGCGAAAGGCCAGACGCTCGGCCATCAGGAAGGCGACATAGAGGCTGATGAGAAAGAACTGGTTCAACAGTGACGTGGCGCTGCCCAAAAGCAGGCGACCGACGAAATTCATGTCGATATTGACCAGATTGTCCCGAATGAATCGGGTTACGTCATTGCCCACCAGCCCGGTGATGCGTTCAACCGCGCCGTCGAACTGGTTCTCATATGTGCTGATCGACCGCGCAAATTGTGTTGCCTGACTTCCAAGCACGTACATAATCATGAACAAACCGGCCAAGACCACAGTGACACCGGCAATATTGGCCACCCAAACGGGTGCGCGGGTCAGGGCCGACACCCGATCGCTGAGCGCAAGGATCAGGACGTTGATCAGCAACGCCATGGCCAGCGGGATCAGAAAAGCCGCGCCCGCGTAGAGACCCACAACAATCAGCGTTGCAATGATGCATGTGTCGCGGACAACAGACAGACGTAGCCTGGGTCGAACATTGGTGTCATTATGATCCGGGGTCATTTACCTTCCTGCATGTTCGACGCTGATTGGGCCGTTTCGGTCATTAACCACACAATCCTGCACGCGGCGCTGTTCGGATGCAATGCGTTCCCGCTCGCGCCTGACTGCTTTTGTCAATTTGATACCGATGACGGGTTCTGTGTTTTATTTCGGCAGGTTAGGGTTGCAGGATGACCAATTCTGCGAATCCTCTGTTTGGCCGTCCTGTTCAGGCCCTGTGGTTGGCGCTCCGCCGCTTTGGCAACAAGAACGGAGCCGTCATGAGCAGTCATGTCGCCATGTCGCTGATGATGGCGTTGTTTCCGTTTGTACTGTTTACAGTTGCACTCGCTGGTTCGCTTTCGCAGGGTTATGTGACCGATGAATTGATCGACCTGCTTTTTGGTGCCTGGCCCAAAGACGTCGCTGACCCAATTGTGGCCGAGCTGCGCGCGGTTCTGGCCGGGTCGGGCACGGGTGTTATTACTTTGGGTGGTCTTCTGGCAATCTACTTTGCCTCGAACGGCGTGGCAGCAGTGCGCGCCGCCATGAATAAAGCCTACCAAGATCAGGACAGCTGGCCGTTTTGGAAAACCCGGCTGTTGTGTCTGGTGCTGGTTATCCTAGGGGGTGCAGCAATTCTGGTCATCGCCGCCGTGGAGGTGATACTGCCAGTCTATACCAACTTGGTGGCTGCACATACTGATGTGGCAGTGACGCAGTGGCTATCGGTCGATCGCCTGCGCTGGACTTTTACCGTGGGCGTTCCTGCGGGCACGGTCCTTTTGGCGCATCTCATACTGCCGACCCGTCGGCACAGACTGACGCAAATCCTACCCGGTGTGATCCTGACGCTGACCTTGTGGGCTGCCGGAGGATGGGCGTTTTCGATCTATATCAGCCAGTTCGCCACCTATAGCGCCACATATGCCGGGCTGGCGGGTGCCATGGCCGCGTTGATCTTTTTGTATCTTTGCTCGGCGTTGCTGATCCTTGGTGCTGAATTCAATGGTGCGTTGATGGATCTGAAAAACGCAGCAGATGGGGCCGTGACATGAGGCGTGTAGCTCTTTCAATTTGCCTGATGCTGGCAAGCGAGGCACAGGCTCAAAACTATGTTGGTTCGGAACAATGTGCTGACTGCCATCAAGCAGAAGCCGCAGCCTGGGCAAGTTCGCACCACGCGCTGGCCTGGACAGATGTAGAACACGGCGCGCTGGTTGCAGATTTTGACGGTACGCGATTTGACCTTGATGGGATGACAGTCGCGTTCGCGGAAGATGCTGGCAGATATTCGGCCCGTGTCACCGAAAAGGACGGCGTAACAAAAGGCTATGACGTGCATTCTGTCGTCGGGATCGAACCGTTGCAGCAATACCTGTTCGAAACCGAAGCTGGGCGTCTACAGAGCTTTGACGTGGTTTGGGATACCGAGCGCAAGCAATGGTATCATCTGTATCCTGATCAGGATTTGCCGCCCGATGACGGGTTGCATTGGACGGGCCCTTACAAGAATTGGAACAGCCGCTGCGCCGAGTGCCACGCCACGGGATTTGAAAAGAACTATTCCGCGGAAACAAAATCCTATTCGTCGCAACAAGTTGAAATCGGCGTCGGGTGCGAGGCCTGTCACGGTCCCGGCTCAGCCCACATCAATTGGGTGAAGGGGCAGGGCGCTTCCGAAAATCTTGGACCTTCTGGTTTTTTGATCAGCTGGGGCAAAGGCCAGACCGAGGCAGAAATTCAGCAATGTGCTGGGTGCCATTCCCGGCGTGAAGCGCATGGCGATGGAAACCCTTTGCCCGGCACACCCTTTCACGACGCCTATAATCTAGCGCTGTTGAGACCCGGATCGTACCACCCGGACGGGCAGATATTGGATGAGGTGTATGTTTACGGCTCGTTCCTGCAATCCAAGATGTACGCGCAAGGCGTCGGTTGTATGAACTGTCATGAACCCCACAGCGCAAAACTGAAGGCGGAAGGAAACGGTGTTTGCACACAGTGTCATTCCCCGGCAGGGAACCCGGACTTTCCGACGCTTACAGCAAAGGAATATGATACGCCTGCACATCATAATCATCCTGAAAACAGTGACGGTGCACAGTGCAAAAGCTGCCATATGATCGAAAGGGTCTATATGGGCGTCGATGGGCGACGCGATCACAGCTTCCGCATCCCACGGCCTGATCTGGGGCTTGGCGTAGATGCCTGCACCGATTGTCATGAAGATCGGGATCAGGACTGGGCGGCCAAACTGATCGAAGGGTGGTTCCCGGATGACACTCATCGTGGCCCGCATTTTGGGACAGTTTTCAATGCCGCGGCTGAAGGCGGATTGGACACGCCCGAAGGTTTGCTGGCCGTTGCGATGGACCCCTCCAATGCCGGAATCGTGCGGGCGACAGCGGCCTACTTGCTGCAACCCTTCGCTTCCCCGGACTTGGCCACGGCGACTGCGTCATTGCTGCAAGACGACGACCCCCTTATCCGCGCCAACGCAGCCGCCCTGCAGCGTCAGGCCAACCCGGTTGAGCAGGTTCAGAGATTGGAGCCTTTGTTGTCGGACCCTCTGCGCAATGTACGTATTGCTGCTGCGAAAGAGTTTCTGACGATACCACCGCAAGCACTTACACCTCGGCAACAATCGCTGGCCGGGCAGGGCATGTCAGAATGGCAGCAGGCGATTGCGAACCGATTGGATTTCCCGGAAACCCACCTTGTTCTGGGGGGCATGGCTTTGACACTGCGCAATGCGCCTGCCGCCGAACAGGCCTTTCGCGAAGTCGTAACTTTGGATCCGCAAAGGGGCGAGGCGTGGCCCATGTTGGTGCAACTAGCGCATATCAACCGCGGTTCCGGCGCCGCGCGCGCTGTTCTGCGTGAGGCGCTAGAGCTGTTGCCCAACGACCCGAACCTTCAACAATTGTCGCAACAGCTTGGTCCCTGAGCCGGCACATCCCCGCCCGAATTGCTCCATTTTCACGGCAAAATTTCACGCTACGGACGGGATGAATGTGCTGTTCAGAGGTGAAACATGTCTAAAAATGCGAAAAAGCGACCAACTGCGGGTGTCAACTCGGTTACACTTGCCCAACGCATAGAAGAGCTGCGCGGGCGGGCACCGGTATACGTGTCACATGGTGAAGCGTTAATGTTGCAGGGTATGGCAAACGCCTCTTTCCGCGTTCAGTGCCTGACCGAAGAACGCATTCGTCTAGAGGATTAATCTCCGCCGCGAAACCCTGTTGCTACAACAAATTTTTCGGAACTGTCCGAGCGTGAAGCAGGCGGTTTCACGTTGGCGACTTTCTGGAATTTCTGCTTCAACAGCTTTTGCAAATCGCCCTCGGCGCCTCCGGCCAGAACCTTGGCTACGAAGGTGCCGCCGTCTTCCAACACATCAAACGCAAAGTAAGCCGCCGTTTCGCACAAGGCCATAATGCGCAAATGGTCCGTCTGTTTGTGACCCGAAGACGCGGCGGCCATGTCTGACATCACAACATCGGCCTTGCCACCCAGCCACTCTTTGACCTTTACGTCGGCGTCGTCTTCCATGAAGTCCAGAACATGGGCGGTTGCACCAGCAACGGGTTCGACCTCTTGCAAGTCTACGCCCAAAACTGTGCCGATCCGTTTACCGCTTTTCTCGCCCAGCGCGTTTACGCGTTTAACCGCGACTTGCAGCCAGCCTCCGGGCGCACAGCCCAAATCTACGACCCGCGCTCCCGGTACGAGAAACCTGAATTTATCGTCCAGTTCCAGTATCTTAAATGCAGCGCGACCGCGATACCCTTCGGCCTGTGCACGTTTCACATACGGATCGTTCAATTGCCGCTCAAGCCACCGGGTCGAGCTGAGCTTGCGCCCGCGCGCGGTTTTGACTTTGACCTTCAGGTCGCGCTGGCCGCGGCCTGAGGTGTTTTTTCCACTCGGTGTCTTCGCCATCAAAACGGTCCGTCTTCCAATACCCCGTCCGCGCTCATCTGCGCATAGAGCAGACCTTCACGCAGCCCACGATCCGCCACGGAAAGGCGGTCGGTGGGCCAGCATCTAAGTAAAGCCTGCAAAATGGCCGAGCCGGACATGATCAGAGCTTGCCGGTCATCTCCAATTCTGGGGTCCCGGCGTCGCCCGTGAGGGCCGAGTTCTAAATACCCGCGGATAACTTTGTCAATCTGATCGCTGGTCATGCGCAGACCGTCCACTTTAGTCCGGTCATACCGCTTGAGCCCAAGGTGCGAGGCTGCGACGGTCGTCACAGTGCCGCTGGTGCCGACGATCTGAAACCCCTCACGTGTCTGTTCGTCTTTGTAGGGTGCGAAGTCAGCAAGGTTTTCTTCAAAAAACCAACTCATCAGTGCGAAACGGGCCGCGTCGTCTTCAACGTCGTTGAATTGATCTCGTAGGGTGGCGACACCCAAGGGAACGCTGATCCAATCCACGACTTTCGCCGCTGGAAAAGGGCTGTCGGCTGTATGAAAACCATTGTGAAGCCGCATAATCGCCGCCGGACGATCACGGCGTGGGACGGACGAAATGTCGATCCAAACAAGCTCGGTCGAGCCACCACCAATGTCCACGACCAACAATTGTTCAGTCTTGGTCGAGACCAACGGAGCACAGGAAATCACCGCCAGGCGTGCTTCTTCTTCGGGTTGGATGATCTCAAGCGTCAACCCGGTTTCCCGCTTCACCTGCCGGATGAAGTCGCGCGAGTTCTTAGCGCGACGGCAGGCTTCGGTTGCGATCAAACGCATTCGATTGACCTTGTTGCGTTTCAGCTTTTGCTGGCAGATTCTCAATGCTTGTACGGTGCGAGCCATCGACGCCCGCGACAGCCGTCCGGTGCGTTCCAGACCCGCGCCCAACTGCACGGATTTGGAGAAGCTGTCGACCACATGGAACCCGCTCCCCTTGGGTTGGGCTATCAACATGCGGCAACTATTTGTCCCCAGATCCAGTGCTGCATAAAGGGCATCCGGATCGGGTCTTGCCGGCGCGGGGCTTTCGACCGCCTTCGGGAACGCGCCCGCACCTTTGGGACGCTTGGGCGCCATTCGTCACGCCCTCCGATTTTCGAGTTAACTTGACCCTAGGCGGGGGATTGCCGACGTGCAAGTGATTTCAATTTTGAAATTAACGTCAGTGTCACATGTCGTTCATACTGAAATGCGATTTGAGTGCCCGATCCCGATTTTGGGATTCTTTACTAGCTTACAGCCAGATACGGAGTCTGCCATGAATGATGAGCGTCCCCTTTCCTTTGACGAATTCGATGAAGTCGTAAATCCACGCCCTGAAGAATGCGAATTTGATCGTGTTGTCGAACGCGCATTGTCGCGTCGCGGTTTTCTGGGCGGCGTTCTTGCCATGGGAAGTTTTACGGCTGTTGGCGGTGCACTGATTCCTACGGGCGCACGCGCGGCAGCCGACCGGTTCTCGTTTGAAGCGATTCCGGTTTCCACTGCAGACGATGTTGTTGTTCCTGCAGGCTACAAAGCCGAGGTTATGGTGCGTTGGGGCGACCCGCTGTGGTCTGACGCGCCCGAGTTCGATCACGCGACCCGTGGCACCGCTGCCAGCCAAGAGCGTGCATTTGGCGACAACACTGACGGTCAGGACGTGTTCTTCCACGATGGCCACGTGCTGCTGGTCGTAAACAACGAATATACCAACCGTGACATCCTTTGGGGCAACAACCCTGATGCCAAGGCGGCCTCGGACGACGATGTGGCCAAGGGTATGATGGCGCACGGCGTGACTGTGGTCGAGATTGCCAACACGGACGGTACATGGGGCATCGTCAAAGACAGCCCGTACAACCGTCGTATTACACCGCAGACCGATATGACGATCACCGGCCCTGCGGCTGCTCATGACTTGATGAAAACCGCTGCGGACCCGACAGGCACCACCTCGAAAGGGACCTGGAACAACTGCGGCAATGGCATGACGCCGTGGGGCACCTACCTGGCCTGTGAAGAAAACTTTAACGGCTACTTTTCGGCAGAAGATGAAAACCACGAGGTTAGTGCGGAGCTCAAACGCTATGGCGTCTCGTCCAAGGACTGGGGCTATGGCTGGGCCAAGATCGATGATCGGTTCGACGTCTCGAAAAACCCCAACGAACCGAACCGCGCCGGTTATGTGGTCGAAATCGACCCAACTGACCCAAATTCGACTCCGCGCAAGCTGACCGCTCTGGGCCGATTCAAGCATGAAAACGCCGAGTCGGTGGTGAACAATGACGGTCGTGTTGTTGTGTACATGGGCGACGATGAACGTGGCGAGTTCCTGTATCGCTTTGTTTCGGATGGCGTTTACGCCGCTGGAGTTGACACCAATGCCTTGTTGGAAAACGGCACCTTGTCTGTTGCCAAGTTCAATGACGACGGTACGGGCGAATGGCTGGATCTGACGCCCGAGACGACCGGTTTGGCTTCGCAAGCTGAAATCAGCATCCACACTCGTCAGGCCGGTTCTGCCGTAGGCGCGACCACCATGGATCGCCCGGAGTGGGTTGCTGCAAACCCGAACGTGGCCGAGGTTTACTGCTGTCTGACCAACAACAAGAACCGGGGCGTCAAGCCGAATGCCGGTGGTGATGACACTTCGGTCAACGGTCCGAACCCGCGTGAGGCCAACAACTACGGCCAGATCGTGCGCTGGCGTCCTGAAGGTGGTGATCATACCGCCTCGGGCTTTGCTTGGGATCTGTATGTGCTGGCGGGCAACCCCAATGTGCATCAGGATGCCTACGGAGGGTCTGACAACGTTAATGCCGACAACATGTTCAACTCGCCCGACGGTCTGAAATTCGACAGCAATGGCCTGCTGTGGATCCAGACCGACGGCAACTATGGCAATGAAGGCGACTTTGCCGGTCAGGGCAACAACCAGATGCTGGCAGGTGACCCGGTCACCGGTGAAATCCGCCGTTTCCTTGTCGGCCCGAATGAGTGTGAGATCACCGGCCTCAGCTGGTCACCGGATCGCCGTACCATGTTCGTGGGCATTCAGCACCCGGGTGAGGATGGCAACAGCCACTGGCCCGAAGGCGGTGATGCAGTTCCGCGTTCGGCGATCATCGCGGTGACTCGCGAAGATGGTGGTTTGGTCGGCTAAACCGCACTGACCTTTGAAATACCGCCCTGGACGGATAACTCCGTCCAGGGTTTTTGCGTTTTATGCAGCGCTTTCATAGTGACGTTGAGAATTATGATATGCGCGTCTGCCGTTTGTTTGTGTAAAAGCGCCCTTGGCTAGCTTTAGCAAAAAGGTCGCTGGAAAAGCGCCGTGTGTCGAAAACCGACCGACCAAAGCTAAGTTTGAAGTTTAGAACCGGCCCATCGGGTTAGGAGGAATCACAGCAATGCCTGACGTCACAATCGTGTATTGGCGCGACATTCCCGCTCAGGTCATCGTCGGCAAAGGCCGTCGTGGCGCAAAGCGGCAGTTGGAAGAACGGTTCGAGCAAGCCATCGACCGGGCTGCCATGAAGGTGAACGCCAAGGACAGTGATGCCTACCTGGCCGAATGGCGCAAAGCCGCACCCTTTGCAGTAGATGGCGATCCCGCCGAGATTGCCGAGACCGAGGCGGTGCGTCTGGAAACAGAATACGATCAGGACCGCGTCAAAGCGCTGATCGCCAATGACGGTTGGGCGTAAGCCCAGATTTTAAGGGAGGCCGAAATGGCTTTGCTGAACTTCAAAAAACGTGATGCGGTCGAAACCGGCCCTGTGAACCCAACCGTCGAAGCCTTTTTGCAGGGCTATTCGATCGAGGTGATGCCGCGTACCGCTGAAAAGGTCGACGATTTCCGCGCTTTGCTGCCTGAAGGCACACGCGTCTATATCGCTCATATCGAGGGCACCCCGATTGAGGACATGGTCAAGAACGCCAAGCGCATCGCGGCCGACGGCTATCAGGTGATGCCGCACTTCCCGGCGCGGATCATCAAAGACGCGGCGACGCTGGAAAACTGGATTTCCATGTACCAGGGCGAAGCGGGCGTTGATCAGGCGTTGCTGCTGGCCGGTGGCGTTGCCAACCCGCATGGCGACTTCGACAGCTCGATGCAATTGTTGGAAACCGGCCTGTTCGACAAGGCTGGCTTCAAGCGCCTGCACGTGGCCGGTCACCCGGAAGGCAACAAGGACATCGACCCCGATGGCTCGACCAAGAACGTGGACGATGCTCTGCGCTGGAAGCAGAAGTTCAACGAAACCACCGATGCCGAAATGGCGCTGGCAACCCAGTTTGCCTTTGACGCTAAGCCGATTATCGCATGGGCTGACAGCCTGAAAGGGGCGGGTATCGATCTGCCGATCCATATCGGCATCGCGGGTCCGGCAAAGCTGCAAACGCTGATTAAGTTTGCCATCGCGTGTGGCGTTGGCCCGTCGCTGAAGGTTCTACAGAAACGCGCTATGGACGTGTCCAAGTTGCTGCTTCCTTATGAGCCGACTGACGTGATTACGGAACTGGCCGAGCACAAAGCGGCCAACCCGGATTTCAACATCACCAACGTGCATTTCTTCCCGCTGGGTGGAATCAAAACCAATGCCAACTGGGCGATCAATAACGGCGGCGCTTCGGCAAAGCCTGTAAACTCCTAAGGAACGGACATGACCCGTACAGTCTTAGAATCAAAAACAAAAACCGCCGTTCTGGGCTTTGACGAACCGTTCTGTGTGATCGGTGAGCGGATCAACCCGACCGGCCGCAAAAAGCTGGCGGCCGAACTGGAAGCGGGCGATTTCTCGACCGTTGAGAAAGACGCGCTGGCGCAGGTGATGGCGGGCGCAACCGTTCTGGATATCAACGCAGGCGTTGTCTACAACTCGAACCCCAACCCGAACGAGACCGAGCCGCCGCTGATGCGCAAGATCGTTGAACTGGTGCAGGGTCTGGTCGAAGTGCCGCTGTGCATCGACTCGTCGGTTCCGGGTGCCTTGGAGGCCGGTCTTGAGGCGGCTGAGGGTCGTCCGCTGCTGAACTCGGTCACTGGTGAAGAAGAGCGGCTGGAACTGGTTCTGCCGCTGGTCAAAAAGTACAACGTACCGGTTGTGGCGATCTCGAACGATGACACCGGTATCTCGGAAGACCCCGATGTACGCTTTGACGTTGCCAAAAAAATCGTTGAGCGTGCTGCTGACTTCGGCATCCCGGCACATGACATCGTGGTAGACCCACTGGTCATGCCGATTGGAGCTATGGCGACTGCCGGTCAACAGGTGTTTGCTCTGGTCCGTCGTCTGCGCGAAGAGCTGGGCGTGAACACCACCTGCGGTGCCTCGAACATCTCGTTTGGTCTGCCAAACCGTCACGGCATCAACAACGCCTTCCTGCCGATGGCAATGGGAGCTGGCATGACCTCGGCCATCATGAACCCGGTCGCGTTGCCGGTGACACAGAAAAAGATCGTCGAGAAGAAAGAAGCTGTGGCCGCAGCTGGCATCATTCTGCCTGAAGGCATGGATGACGAAGCATTTGTACAGATGTTCGGTTTGGGATCGACCAAGCCGCGCGCTGGCAAAGAGATGGAGGCCATTCGGGCCGCCAACCTGCTGACCAACAACGACCCGCATGGCGGCGAGTGGATCCGGTTCAACAAAACGCCTGACGAAGCCGGTGCCGCCGGTGGCCGTCGCGGTGGTGGCCGTCGCCGCCGCGCCTGATCGGATCTAATTTGACACCAAAGGCCGGGCCCAGTGCCCGGCCTTTTTGACTCTGATCAATGTCGATTGCGCAGAAGGTTTCACAATAGCCAGATCATTCGCACAAAGATCAGGTGGCACCATGAGTAAACATCATCCCCCGAAACTTTCGGATGCAGACCTGACTAAGCGTCTAAACAAGAAGGATTATTTTGATCAACTGATCGATTTACAAGCCAAGCTTGCCAGAATTCAACAAGCTTATCTTTTTCATGGCCTCAAGGGCGTTTTGGTCTTTGAAGGGTGGGATGCTGCAGGAAAAGGGGGAACCATCCGCCGCATCAGCCAAGCGCTGGACCCGCGAAGTTTCAAGGTTTGGCCCATCGGTGCCCCGCGAAACTATTACCTCAACCGTCACTATCTTTTACGGTTTTGGGAACGTTTACCGCCTGCGGGCGCAATCTCGGCTTTTGACCGCAGTTGGTATGGTCGGGTTCTGGTCGAGCGGATCGAAAAGCTGACGCCGGAAGAACGGTGGCGCGCGGCGTATCAGGAAATTAATGATTTTGAACGCATGCTCGTCGATGACGGCACGCGGATCGTGAAGCTGTTCTTTCACATCTCACAAGAAGAACAGATGCGTCGCTTTACCGAGCGGCTGACAAACCCTTTGAAACGCTGGAAGCTGACGTACGAAGACTTTCGAAATCGCGAAAAGTGGGATGTTGCTGAGGTTGCCGTTGACGAAATGCTGGCGCGCACCTCGACCGAGTTGGCCCCATGGCACGTCATACCTGCGAACAACAAGAAACACGCTCGTATCAAGGCGATGCAAGCCATTGTTGAAGCGTTTTCTGACGGCGTTGACCTGAACCCTCAGCACTTGGACAAACGGACGTTGGAAGCTGCCGGAGAAGCGCTGGACGTAGACCAATCGTTGATCGACAGCCTGCGCGCCCGGACTGAGTGATAATTTCGCCTGATCTGTCTCGCGCCGGCTTGAACCTCTGTCATTACTGGTGATATCTCAAAAGGCGCGGCGGGTATGATGTAATGGTAGCCTGTCAGCTTCCCAAGCTGAACGCGCGGGTTCGATTCCCGCTACCCGCTCCATAAAACACAGCTAAGCTTCGATAAAGTAACAATAAAAAAATGGGGCAACCGAATTTGCCCCACATTCTGCCCCACATCTGGGTTTTAATACCTGCCGATTATGCGGCCCTTCCTTCGTTCAGCTTTTCCAGATCTTCGACCTTCACCATCTTGCAGCCCGTGCCCCGGTGACTATACGATTTGCCGTTTTTTTCTGTGCACAAGATCGGTTGATCCGATTGGCATGGTGTGTAGAACGTTTACTCTTTATCCAGGGCGGATCCCTTAGCTACTTTCGCCCATTCGAGCCAAGCTTTTCGCTGTTCGGGGGAAAGGGCACGGAACGCCTCGAGAAGAAGCACCTCTTCGTCTTTGTCGGGTGCGCTGAAATCTACAAGCTCAGTTGGCTCCACATCAAGGGCTGCGGCAATAATGGCCTGCTTCTTGGTGGTGAGTGGACGTTTCCCCTTTTCCAATTGCGCCAAATAAGATCGAGATAAATCAACCTTCACTGCAAGTTCGTCCTGAGTAAGCCCTTTGGCTTGCCGGATTTCTTTAATGCGTATTTTCATGATCGATCTTTGGGGTCATTGTGGAGCCCGTATTAGCGGTTTCTATCGGGTTTGGTGTGCAGTGAACCGGATTTGCCTTTGAGCCTGCCAATTGGGCATTGTGGGTGGTTGCGTAGTACCGGTTGAGAGCTGCAGGCTCGATGAACATTTTTGGGGATGATCCGTTTGATGAGTGCCATTTCCACTCTTTGCTGCATAGGTGGATCGCAATCTCAGGGCTCGACATTTTCTCGATCAATGACCTTTTCCATGCGTGTACTCCTTGGCCTCATTTGTAAAGTATACATGTTGCACTATGCAACAACAAAGTGAACACGTTTACAATTTTCATGATGTGAGGGTCGGAGCCAGCGCAGGAGCCAAGTAAGAGCCAAATAACTACCTGTTTAAAATAAATAATATTTACATGCGGAGCCAAGTAAGAGCCACAACAGGAGCCAAGCAGGAGCCACTAAAGTAACAAGTAAACAAATACATTGGTGGTGGTAGTAGGGTTTTTGCGTTTACATTTTGTTGCTTAACGCAGAGTTTGCGCCTATCCTGCGGTCGATCTTGAGGCGCAAGAGGCACCGCCCCCCGGAATGAGCAGCACAACCGACAATCCAGCCTTGGCAGACACAACCTGGCTCGATCAATTCGACCTGAACCCGCGCCAGCGGGCCTTTGTGCTTGCCTACCTTGCTGATCCGAACGGGAAAAAGGCTGCAATCAGCGCCGGATATGCAGAA
The DNA here is from genome assembly GCF_013110775.1 of Ruegeria sp. HKCCD7296. NCBI lineage: Bacteria > Pseudomonadati > Pseudomonadota > Alphaproteobacteria > Rhodobacterales > Roseobacteraceae > Ruegeria > Ruegeria sp. HKCCD7296. The sequence goes on along the minus strand of NZ_WVRF01000002.1, from coordinate 86,064 downwards.
GGATCAGCGGAAGTCACCGCATCCAAATTGCTAAGTAATGCTAAGGTTGCCCGCGCTATCGCAGAGGGCCGCAAACAGGTCGAGAGCAAGGCCATGCTGGATGCAGAGGGCATTGTGAACCTCTGGACGCAAATCGCCCTCGCAGACCCCAACGAGCTAACTCAGCACATCATCGCGCCCTGCCGCTACTGCTACGGCATCGAGCATCAGTACCAGTGGAAAACAGAACGGGAGTTCACCGAGCGTAAGGCCGAAGTGATCTTCTCGATGTTCCACGACGAGAAAGAGCGCGACGTTGCCATGTCAGGCGCAATCGTGGACCCGCGCATCCCTGACGACGCAGGCGGCTACGGTTATCGCCACACAGATCCGCCAAACCCAGCCTGTCCCGAGTGTTCCGGCATGGGGACCGAAATCACCCGCATGGCCGATACCCGCAAGCTCAGCCCCGCTGCGCGCCTCCTGTTCGATGGCGTGAAGGAAACCAAGCAGGGTGTCGAAATCAAGATGCAGGACCGTGCCAAGGCGCTTGAGAACATCGCCAAGCACTACGGCATGTTCGCAGGCAAGGTCGATGCAGAAGAGGTCAGCCCGCTCGACCGCCTCGTTCAGCGCATGATGGGCGCAGGCAACGCAGTGCCTGTCAATCCCAGCAACGAAAGTAACTAATTGGCTAGTGCGCCCTGCATCGCAGGCCGTTGCTGGTGAAATGGATGGTACCGCTGAGAACCTTGAGGTTGTGGAGCCCAGCAACGCCGCTTAGTTTCGGGAAAATGATATTGATGCGGTTAAGACCCTCGTGATCGGGCGAGAACAGATGCGATATGGATAATCCTCCTGTCGCCCTTGAATCACGACAGCGCAGTTGAAGGAATCTACCGAGTAATGACCGCTCAGCATGAGAACCTGTCATCCGATAGAAACCGTCTTATGACGGCTTAGAGCCCAGAGCGGGCATTCATCTAACGGTAGCCCGCTGCTTCGCGGCAAGCGCCTGTTCTGCACTCAGAGTGGCGATCTGATCGATATGCGGCTCTCTCAAACTATCTTCGCAGAAAGAGATACAAACATCGCGCTTCAGCTAACACTACACAAAACAGAGCCTTTTCAAGCTGGGTTCCCTCGTCGTCATCTTCAAATATACTTTCGCAAAGAATCCATAGTAAAGAGCCAGACAGATGAGTATTTTGGAGAGGGCAAATCTGCCGGACGGCTTTGGCTATGTGTTGCTCGTATTCGGCTTGATCCTTACGCTGGCGCCTTGGTTTCATGGCCGTGACTTCGGCATTGTAAAGATCCCACAATTTGAAAATGACCAACGCCGAAAACTAAAGCTATTTGGACCGGCGATACTGACAGCAGCGATTCTGTTGCATCTCCCGTTCTCCGCGGAAACGGTAGGCACCGATTTGACCCGCAACACACCGCCAGGTTCGTCCGTTCCAGAGGACCTAACGCCATCGGTTCTTAAAAACAGTTTCATCCTTGCGGAGTGGAACGAGTCAGGATGTCTGTTTCCAGGCGAACTCATTGAACGAGACAGCGGCAGCGGACTTGTACTTTTTGATTTTGATGATCTTAAAACACTCCCGCTTTCTCAGATCTACGTGACGATAGAGCCAAAAATCTTCATTGGTGCGAGCCTCTATGCTAAACTGCCCGAACGGGATGCTTGGTTACCGGTTTCGGTGCGGAACCACACCGACGGCAAAGTGCAGGTCAGACGTGACGAATCCGCAATTTGCGCAGCTGAATTCGGTAAGAGTGTGAAGTGGCTACCGGAAGCTAGCGTAGTCGGCATTCAGCCGATAGGAGGTGACCCATGACGACCACAACGCAGTTTATTTCCACTGCCACGCTAAGTCTACTTATCTGTTTGTCTTCGCCGGTGGGCATGGCACAAGAAAAGCGCGAATTCTTTGATGACTTCCAAGGGCAGACGCTTAGCCCTGCGTTCAGAGTTTTGAACCCTGACCGGCAAAGAATGGCACTTACACAGGACGAGTTTCTTCTTCTTGTTGCGCATAAAGACAAGAAAAACGTCATTGAGTACAATGGCCTTCTTCCGGAGAATTATGTCGTAACGATCAGGCTAGCCGGCACCCCATCTGAAAGACAACAAGGTGTGCAAATTCGCATTGGCGACGCGTCAAACAACGTGCGGGTGGGTGTATATGTGGACTATTATAAGAGCCTTTATCAGTTTACGAACAAGACTTTAGACAACGAGGACGCCAAAGAAATTTCAATTCGAGATGATGGCCTTCTGGGTGAGCCACTGTATTTGAAGTTCACCAAAACCGATGTAGAATTTGAGGGGGCTTCGAGTCCAGATGGAGTGCAATGGAGTTCACTGGGAAAGCAGGTGTTGATCGACCCATCCGCAAAGGTAAATTTCGAAGTCTATGGGTGGGGTGATGCACCCGAAAGTCCAATAAAGATTGATAGCTTTGAAATTGTGGATATTACTAACTGACATTAAACGGCACAAACTCGATAAAAGCTATCAAAACGAAATTCCGTTCTTGAATGGGGATCAAATGAGTTTGACAAGGTGGTGTATTCCGGGGACTGCGCAAAGGGTTGAGCGTTCGATCTTCTCGGATGGCGGTTTTGTCCCGCGAAGCAGACGCTCCACCAAATTTGCCGACTGTCCGCTTCGAGCCGGAAGCGGACATGGTTGTTTCGCAGAAGTTGTGTTTTAGGTTGTCCTCTTAGTAGCGATATTGCCACCTAATGCATAAATCGGGTTCAATCCAACTGGAGGCTGACAATATCAAAAAAGGCATCTAAATCCTCGCTCTGAGGCCTCTTACATTACATTTATCCGTTGCTTGCAAATTCGTCTTCCGGCTCTTCATCTGGGGTTTGATCTGCTCCCTCCGCTTCTCCATCAGCATCATCGTCCTCCTGGCCGTCGGCATAAATGCTTCCGTCGTCCGAAGTACCTAGTGTGGCTTTTACCGATTCTTCATCGGGATTGGAGGCGCGGACGGCGCCAAGGACGCGGTCTTGCTGTTCCTCCGCGATGATTGTGTCGTCAGAAAAGTCGCCTTTGTAGTGCCCCAACAGGCTGGCTTCCGCGTCATGCACCGCCTCCGCAGCCGCCAACTGATCGTCGGTCGGCTGCCCTATCTTATTTCCGTCCTCATCTGTTGTTACGTCGTGCGCATCTTTCACCGCTTGTGCGGTCTCAAGATCTTCAGGCGCAATCGTACCGGGGGTGGCCGCCTCATCGGCAAGAACCTGTTCAGCTTCCTCCAGCGTCATTGGAGCCGTGTCCAAATAGTCATACGCCGCAGCAATTTCCTTCACTTCTTCTGGGCTCAAGTCGTAGTCTTCACCCATGACATGATTGAAGTTCGCGTCGGCTACTGCAAGACCTGCAGCCAGGCTTACCGGCCCTGTACCTTTCGCATACTGTCCGTTCGCGATATGCGCGAGTTTTGCATTTATACTGGAGTTAATCGCACCATTCAGTTTGCCAAGGTTGCGAGGGTCAAGCGTGCCATCATCAAGGAGTTTTGTTTTTCTGCTTGGTGGGCTGAGGGACTGCTTAACACTCGTTTTTTTTGCTTGTGTTGTGGTCGTCCGCGCCTTGTTCCCGTTGAATAGACCTTTGATACCGTTTTGCTTTAGGTTGCGGCCTAAAGCCTGAAAGTCTTTCTTCATAGCTCGACCTAAACGACTGCCGCTCTTTGACTTACGACTTTTGCTGGCAGACTTCGAGTTTGTCCCGTTCAGCGATTTGTCAGAACCCCATCCCCTTTTGGCACCTTTTTCACCGCTGTTGCCGCCCTTTTCACCTCCGTTATCCCCTTTTCCACCGCCGTTACCTCCACCCTTGCCGTTACCATTTTTGGCGTATGCGTAATCAGCGGCAGAAACCGTCACGATCGGTGCAACTACAAATGCAGACAGTACGAGTGCGGAGACGCTCACTTTAAGGAAGTTCAACACGTAAGAAATCCTTTTTACTTAGCGAAATACAGATTAGCGGTGACGTGCAAATGCCACACTTAAGAGTGTTGCCAAAACGGGGCCAGAATGTGGCAACTATCCGACATTTCGGAGTGGATATTTTTAATTTAACATTAACAGCTTAGCCGTTACTCCCAAAAGAATCACTGGGGAAGTATTAATACTGTTGACAATAGTAATTAGCTTGGAGCTTTTGTCTCCAAAAGCGGTCAAAAAAACCGCCAAAACTGAAATAATTTGAGCGTTAATCTTCGGTTAATGTGAGGTTTGAAACAGATTAGTCAGTTTTTCACGAGTTGACTATGATTAAGCAAAGCAAAAGAGATCTATTTCCACCTTTAAGTGACGCCAAGGTCGAAAATTTTAGCCCAAACAAGAATAGCGACCTAAAATATATGATAAGGAAGGCTATAATTGCTTTTCCCGTATTGCTATATTTTCTTCTTTTGGCCTTTTTTCTAAATAGAGCGTCCGCCGCAAGTTATGTATCGATCCTATTGTAGAAGAAGGCTTTTGCCCTCGGCTGGAAAATGAGGGTCCGTGCCGTTAGGCCCAGCAGCGAAAGGTAGCTCTATTCATCAACTTGGTCAGCTGATCAATCATTCAATTGATTCTGGAGCTCCCCGCCGCAACAAACGGAAGCTTTGCCTGCCCAGCAGTCACTGGTCGTTTCCAGTAGACTGCCCCAATTACAGTTGTGCACCGCTTTTTTTGTTTTTCATTTGTCAAAAGCTACGTTGGCAACCCTTTCGGGATGATGCGTCTAGGAAATCAAACTTCACTCTAAACGACCTCGCTCGGAATTTTTGAACTAAAACTTAGGAGATTGCAGGCAATTTCCAGGCCGCGCGCAATCTAAGTACAACGCCTTCTTTGTTACTCCTTCGAAGACAGACAGTAGAATTTCTTTACGCAAAAGACCTCAAAATTGAAAATTGTCACTTTTGACCGAACAAATTCAAAATTTTATTGAAATTTCTCAATGGCAAAGCGACCCTTTGAAAAGTCGGTGCCGCTTTGTGTTTTGGCGGATATTTCGGCTTTGTTAGTGCCAAGGTGGGGGGACATTTTGGAGTATGGTAAATGGTTTTTCGTTTTCGGGCTTTGACCCTATCTCTTGTCGCCTCTACAGGCTTGCTTTCTGCATGTGCGACGCCTTCTGAAACAACGATTACGCGAGACTCACAGATTGACGACACATTGGCAAATCCAGACAAGGAATGTCAGTTCGACGCGATTTCGCATGTGGTCGCGCGGCAAGTAAAACTTCACGACGGCGGCGGAGAAACACTTCTTCAACTTGGCGATGCTTGCCCAGACTTGGAAGTTGCATTCTATTTTGAGAACGGCCGACGGGAAGTTAGGATGCCGTTTGAAGACGGCAATTTTTCCGATCCACCTCTCGGAGCAATCGATTCTGACCGTGAGCAGGATTCTTCCCAATTTGCTGATTTCAGTGATGGTGTTCAGTCCGGTGGCCGTGACAGCTCCGGCAGCGAAAGCTCTGGCAGCGGGGACAGTTCCGACGGCAGTGGCAGTTCTGGTGGCGGGAGCAACTCCGGTGGCAGTGACAGTTCTGGTGGTGGGGACAGCTCCGACGGAGCGGACAGTGCAGAGAGTGAAAACCGCGGTCGTGGAAGCACGGCTAATAATGGACACGGCAATGGTAGTGAAGGGTCCAGTCCTGGACGCGGCTCGCGCTCAAATGTCGACGAATGAAGCTACGTGGGTCTTCCCCATTTTAACGTTCATCATACCCATCAATTGTAGATATAAATCGGCAGTTCGTTCAAAATGCCGCGAACGGCCGCTGTCGTAAAATGCAGACCTTCAGGCGAAAATTCTCGGAATGACCACGAACAATGATCGCTATCGTTCTTAAGCCGTCATCTGACAAAATCACTCAGATGACCGCCTAGAGCCCAAAATTGTCAATCGGTAAAAACGCGTCGAAACACTTTCTAGTTGTTGATGGCCGCGCGATCTTTGTCTGGGATGACTGACGACGCGGGCAACAGTTTGGATACAGGACTGCCCAGACTATCTGGATCGTGCCTAGAAGCACACTTATTCAAACGGTGTGGTGTGAACGCTAGCTCGTGATACCGGCGCTCAAACTAGTGACCAAACACCCAAGCAGATATTTCGCTGCGTTTTGGTGTCTCGCCGTTGGGTTTTAATACGCAAGTTAACTTCAATCCAACGAGACTATTCTTCTTTGCGCGCGTAAAAATAGTTGATTTGTTGCATTTTGGAATCAAGTATCCGCACGCGTGGTAAAACTGAATTACCTCTGTTACTTACGCATTCGCCAGACTTTTCTGGTCGCCTCCTGGAGATGTAAGTGAGTGGCGTCGCCAGGAGGCTGCTGATATATTGAGCGGGTCGTTACAGGGAAACTATGAAAGAAGCGATTTTATAGTCAGAAGAGATATGTGACTCGCCTTGAGCAATGTCGCTTATTTCGGGATTCCCAGAGATTCTTGTTCGACGTCACAAGGAAACATTCAAACATCAGCATAATTCTGGATTTATTGCGTCAGTACGTGCTTTCTTCGACCGTTAAGGAAGTAGGGGAGAGCCAAATGAAACAGGAGCTGAGAACGTTGACGATTTGGTCATTCCTTTGGTTCACGGCATTTTCGATTGCTTTTCCCATCGGCGCGCAAGAAACTGAGGCGGATCAAGAGGCTGTCGAGGTCGAGAACGACGATCTTATTAATGCAGCCGTAGATGAGATGATTGCGGCCGATGATCTCGAAATCCTACTTGTTCCCTGAAGTGAGTTAAGAGACGGTATGTGCATAAGCCGGAAGTGTTGAATGCGGTGCGTCAAGCATGACAGAGTAGAAGGGAACCACTAAAATGCCGTTAAACAGATACCGCGGACAATAGTTGTTCTTTGCCAATTTGGCATTTGGATCCGCATAGAAGAGGGGTGCCTCGCTCGAGAACCAAGAATTCATCGCCTAACGAATAAGCAAACTCAAAAAACTGCTCGACCAAAATTATGGCCATTTCGCCTTGATCGCGTAGCAGGCCGACGACTTCCCCGATCTGTTTGATAATGTTCGGTTGAATACCTTCGGTCGGCTCGTCCAAAAGCAGTATCTTTGGCTTCGTGATCAATGCACGCGCAATTGCAAGCTGTTGCTGCTGACCTCCAGATAAGTCGCCCCCGCGCCGAGAAAGGAACTCTTCTAAGATCGGAAAAAGCTCGAAAATATAGCCGGGGATCGCGTGATCGCTGCGGGGCAGGCAGGCGAAGCCTGTTTCGAGGTTTTCGCGAACCGTTAAAAACGGAAAAATCTCGCGCCCTTGCGGAACGTAAGCCACTCCTTTTCTGGCGAGTTCAAAGGAAGTGACATTGCCGATTATTTCGCCGTTCAGGACATAGTCGCCACCGCTGCGGGGATGCGCGCCGGATATAGCTTTCAACAGGCTTGTTTTTCCAACGCCATTGGTGCCCATGACACAGGTCACTTGACCTTGACGCGCGGTGATGTCGACACCGTTCAAGATCTGGCTGCCTCCATAGTGAAGGGTCAGATCGGAGATGTTCAGAAAGTCAGCGGCCAAGATAAACCTCGATTACTCTTTCGTTCTGGGTGACATGGTCCAACGATCCTTCGGCCAGAACCGACCCCTCATGCAGAACGGTTACTTTGCAGTTGAGGCGGCTGACGAACTCCATATCGTGTTCTACGACGACCACTGCTCGGGTTTTGGCCGCTTCAACAAGGATGTCGGTCGTATGTTCGCGCTCTGCCGGGGTCATCCCTGCCGCAGGCTCATCCACCAGCAGCAATTGCGGATCCTGGGCCAGCAGCATCCCGATCTCGAGCCATTGCTTTTGCCCGTGGCTAAGTTCACCGGCTTTGCGGTCCAAGGCGCTCTGCAGACCGATTTCGTCGGCCAGCGATGCGACTTTCTCATGATCTTGCTGACGCGCCCGGAACCGCAGCACGGCCAACGGCCCGCGTTTGTTTTTCAGGGCAAGAATCAGGTTTTCGCGGACACTTTGGTCTTCGAACACAGTTGGTCTCTGGAACTTTCGCCCCACTCCGGCCTGCGCGATCTGACTTTCGCTCATCGACAGTAATGAGACAGATTTTTCGCCCCACAGAACATGACCATCGTCCGGCTTGGTTTTGCCCGTGATGATGTCCATGAACGTCGTCTTTCCCGCCCCGTTCGGGCCGATGACAGCGCGCATTTCGGCGGGGCCGATTTGGAACGTGAGGTTGTTGATCGCCTTGAAGCCGTCAAAGGATACTGAAACGCCAGAAACTTCGAGAAGTGTGCTCATTCATTCGCCTCCTTTTCGCGCAACGATCCAAGGTCCGGTCCCAGGTCGGCCCCATGTCGGTCCGGTGCGCGGCGTTCCGTAAGCTTGTCGATCAGTCCCCCTATGCCGCGGGGCGCGAAAAGCGTGACCGCAACAAACGAGAACCCAAGCAGGATGGTCCACCAATCGACCCATTGGATCGTGTAGAACCCCAGCGAGATGTCGGGGGCCTGCCCGCCTGTGAACCATGTCGACAGCAACGAGACAAAGGCCGCACCGATCACCGCCCCGTACAGCCGTCCGCGCCCGCCGATCGCCACCCAAACGGCCAGATAGATTGACGCAATGGGCGCAATTTCGGCCGGGTTAATGATGCCCGCCTGTGGATAGTACAAAGCTCCCGCGATACCACAGATCACGGCGGTGAAGGTAAAGATGAAAAGCTTGTAGGCCTCGACCGAGTATCCAAGGAACCGGACGCGGCTTTGGTCGTCGCGGATGGCGCGAATAACCGATCCTAATTTGCCAGACACCACCCATGCGCAGACAAGGTAGCCAAGGCCTAGCGCCAAGGCGGACGCCCAGAAGAACAGGATCGAAACCGTTGATTGCGGCACCGAGTCCAGCCCTGGCAGGTTCTGCAGCCCCGACAAACCGTTGTTCCCGCGCAACCCGCTGTCGTTCTGGAACAGGTACAGGGACAGCGCCAGTGTCATCGCCTGCGTCAGGATCGACAGGTAAACCCCGGTCACCCGGCTGCGAAACGCCAGCCACCCAAAGATAAGTGCCAGAAGACCGGGCACCAACACGACGGCAGCCAGTTGCAGCGGCAGGGAATGTGCAAAAGCCCAGATCGGGGGGAACTCGGATGCGCCGACAACGCCGAAAATCTGGGTGGCAATGCCATCCGAGATTTCCTGGGCCGTCGGCGGCAAGGCAGAGGCCGCGAGGCTGTCGACCACGATAATCTCGGTACGGGCGTACATCAGCCACATACCGATGGCATAGCCGCCAATGCCAAAGAACGCCATGTGCCCCAGCGACAGGATACCTGTGTATCCCCACACCAGATCCATCGCCAGTGCAGCAAGACACAGGCACAGCGTTTTGCCCAAAGTTTTGATAAAGCTGGTGGAAATCAGCCCGATGCCAAACCCTTCGCCCAAAACGGTGATGATGGCAGTAAACAGGGACAGGAAGATCAGAAAGATCGCGACAGAGGGATAGCGCAGCACCAGTGGCTTGCGTATCGGTTCGACTGTAGAAGTCATGTCAACCATATCACGCTTCCGCCGCCCGACCTTTGAGCGCGATGATGCCGCGCGGTCGGAATTGAATGAACAGGATGATGAAAAGGATCATGTAGGTCTGCGCCGCCAGCGTATTGGACGGGTTGAACCACTCGATCCCCTTTTGCAGCGTTCCAACCATCGTCGCGCCCAGCAGCGTGCCCCAGATGTTGCCAACGCCGCCGACGACCACCGTCATAAAGCTTTGCACGATGTAGTCAGAGCCCATCTCGGACGTGACTTTGGCGTACAGCCCGATGGCCACGCCGGCGATGCCAGCAATGCCCGAGCCCAGACCGAACGTCAACATGTTGATCCGGTCCGGGTTGATCCCCATCGAGGATGCCATGCGGTTGTTCTGGGTTACGGCCCTCACCTCAAGCCCCAGCCGAGTTCGGTTCATGACGATAAGGAATAGCGACAGAAACAGCAGCGCCAGAACGAAGATCGCGATGCGGATGTAGCTGATCGACACGATGTCGTTCAGAACCATCGACCCATCCAACCATGCCGGAGCCGTCAGAGGACGCGCCTGCGTGCCGAATATATTCTTGGCCAGTTGCTGCAAGGCAATGGAAACGCCGAAGGTTGCCAGCAACGTCTCTAGCGGGCGGTGATACAGCCACCGAATGACCAGCCGCTCCAGCAGAACTCCGGCCCCGAAGGTCACGAGAAACGCGCAGGGAATGGCCACAAGTATCGAAAGCGTCAGGTCAGGAATGAACAACTGCACCACATAGCCGGTATAGGCGCCCATCATGATAAACTCACCATGCGCCATATTGATCACGCCCATGACCCCGAAGGTGATCGCAAGACCGATCGCCGCAAGGAAATAGATCGAGGCCAGAGACAGCGCGTCCAACACCAGATCCGCTGTCTGGTTCAAAGCAACCTGCGTTTCGATGTTGTCCAAAGCCGCCTGCGCAGCAAGAGCGATGGGCAGGGGGGCTGAGACGTAAACCTTGAAAAACTTATGCTTTTGAACAGTTTCGGCAATATCTTCCTGTGTCACCAGCGGGGTCGCAAGACCTTGCTGGGCCAACACCTGATACGCGGCCTCTCGGGCGGCGTCCTCGTCAAGGCTCGCCACTTGTACACCCGCAACGGTATCGCCGTTTATGTTGGCGATCAGGGTTTGCTTTACCGCTGCGGCATCCACCGGTTCCGGGGCCAACCCATTTGCGACAAGAAGTTTATAGGCCTGGTCCTGCGTCAACTCGTCTGATCCGACCTCAATGCCAACCGCACCGTCCGGGATTTGATCTGCGACCTTGATTTCGGATGAAACCAAAGGATTGAGCGTTGCCCTGACATCTACACCCAGATCGCCGGCAAAGCTGTCGATTGCAGCAAGCCTCGCAGCCTCATCCTCATCAAAGCGAATGGTGAGCAAGCGTTCCAACCGGTCTTTGCGCGCCTTGAGGTCGGCGTCTTGTTCAGCTTCGATGGAACCCCGCAGGGCAGACAGGTGCGACGCCTCGGCGTCTCGCTCAATCGCTGTCAAAGCAGCGTCGCGTGTCCTGGGATTGGGGTCGTTCAGCTGAAACTGTACCAGGGCAGACGCGATCAACCCGCGAATACCAGAATTGGGTTTGAGTTGTTTGTATTCCTTCTTATCGACAACTCCGATCTCGACACCGTCAGATACATCAAAAATCTGCAACCCACCGTCAGCCGTTGAGGCAAAGACAAAAAGACCGGTTTCTTTGTTGAACCACATGTCCTTGGCCTGCCAACGCTCCAGAACGGTCTGCGCTTCCGGCAGTCCACTTTGCGCCAACGCGTCAATCGCGGGGCCAATCGTCTTGCGAGAGGATTTCTGGATCACCTCCGCGTGGGACCGCAATATCTGCTGAACCGGGGCGTCTGCGGATTGCGCTTGCAAAAGGGTAGGGGCCACAAGGACCAGCAGGGCAAGCACTGCCCGCCTGAACGGAAGCGTCATTTAGGAAGACCTTTGTTTTGAGCCTCGGGGCACAACTCGTGCGCCCCGAGGAATTCAGGTTCTTAGTAGTTGGACTTGATCTGTACGCAGCTCTCAGTTTCGGTGTTGTACATACCGCAACCCAGCTGTTTCCAATCCGACACGAGAATGGCGGATTCAGGCAAATAGTCGGTCCAGGCGTCGCCCGGAACTTCTTCTGTCTGGCTGATGATGTCGAACTGACCGTCTTCCTGGATTTCACCGATCAGAACCGGCTTGGCCAGATGGTGGTTGGGCAACATCACAGCGGTGCCGCCTGTCAGGTTCGGGAATTCCTGACCGTACATGGCGGTCCGAACGGCGTCGACATCGGTGGTGTCGGCAGCAGTCGCCGCGTTCACCCACATATTGAAGCCGATGTAGTGGGCCTCCATCGGGTCGTTGGTCACACGGTCTTCACCCATGCGGGCTTTCCACGCTTCGACCCATGCCTCGTTCGCATCGCTTTCGGCCGACTGGAAATAGTTCCAGGCCGCCAGGTGACCGACGAGGTTGGTGGTATCCAGACCGGCCAACTCTTCCTCACCGACCGAGAAGGCGACAACCGGAATGTCGTCAGCCGAGATACCGGCGGCAGCAAGTTCCTTGTAGAAACCGACGTTCGCATCGCCATTGATGGTCGAAATCACTCCGACTTTCTTGCCGTCTGCGCCAAGCGCGACCACGTCGGCCACAATCTTGGACCAGTCCGAATGACCGAACGGCGTGTAGTTAACGAAAATGTCCTCTTCCGCGATGCCCTTTTGCTTCAGATAGCTTTCGAGGATGTTGTTCGTGGTTCGCGGATAGACGTAGTCGGTTCCCAGCAGCGCGAATTTTTCAACTTCCAGCTCATCCAAGAAGTAATCCGTGGCTGGGATCGCCTGCTGGTTCGGCGCGGCACCTGTGTAGAATACGTTTTTCGAGCTTTCTTCGCCCTCGTACTGAACCGGATAGAACAGCAGTCCATTCAATTCTTCGATTACCGGCAGGACGGATTTGCGGGAAACAGAAGTCCAGTTGCCAAAGATCACGTCAACTTCATGCACTGTCAGCAACTCACGCGCCTTTTCGGCAAACAGTGGCCAGTCCGAGGCCGGGTCTACAACGACGGCTTCAAGCTCGCACCCCAAAAGACCACCGGCTTCGTTTTGCTGTTCGACTAGCATTTCCATTGTGTCTTTCAGCGTCGTTTCCGAAATGGCCATGGTGCCAGACAACGAATGAAGGACGCCAATCTTGATCGGGCAATCGGCCAGTGCAGGCAATGAACTGGCCAACAGGACTGCGGCGGTTGTGGTGAGAAGTTTGGTGTGCATCAGCATTTCCTTTTATGCGACGCGCAGCAGGGTTGTTCGGGGCGCTTAAACGTCCCATATACCCACTACGCATAATTGCGGTGTGCGAGGGCGTCTTCAGGTTCCTAGGCCGGGCACCTTCGCACATGTTCCAAGCCGTCTTGCGGCACTCCATATTGCTAGGATAGTTCTCCACAACACTCAGAGTCTCATGACCCGAGTTACTGGACAGATTGAGGGTATTGCCTGATTTTGCGGCAGCGCAGCATGTCTCGCTTAAAAATGCGGCAACGCAGCGAAGCGACTCTTATACACCGCCCAGGATCAACAGATTACACTGATCCAAATACTGCTTGGCGGCACGGCGCGCCGCACTTGCTTTCACCTCATCCGAAGCAAAGGTCGCGGTTTGCAGCAAACGTGCATGCGCGTGTTTGGAATTCACCCTGTGGCTTAGGACAAATTCTGCGTTGTCCGCTGTCGTAGTCGCTTCCAGCAATGAGATAAATCCGCCGCGCCGCAGTTCATAGTCCTGAGCTTTTGGATCGTTCAAAAGCCACGCGTGTTCCATTTCAGCCGAGAATCGCCCTGCACAACCCGCAAAGGACTTTACGATCCCAATTTCCGCATATAGCAACCCAGAAGACACCAGGGTGCACAGATTTGAAAGCAAAAGTGTTCTCAAAGCGCTCATAAAATAACCATCATCAATGGAATTGCGCCCGTCAAGGCAGCGCTCTGAAATTAACTGTGTTCAGTTTAGGGCTTACTTGAAATAGTATTTCCCGCCTTTTTCGAGCTCAGATTTGGTTAATCATAGCGGTTCCTCAATGAACGGCTGAGCTCGCCCTAAACTTCTGAAGAGGACGAGTTGACGCTTACTATCGGCTTCAAATAACTAAAGCGTCGCATTGGTTGGAAGTTTCAAAGTCTGAACTGAGACCCGCTTGAGACTCTCGATCCGCTAACCAAGACCAAGATTGAGCACGCTCAAGCAGTCGTTCACTCAAACCAAACGTGCTGCAATGCAGCTAACGACAGCTTTGTCCGCATTGCAGACATTGGGCGTTATTAACTGAATGTCCGCATCGAGCCCAAAGCGGCCTATTGTGATCCATCGCGTGCCGGATCGATACGATGGCAGAGACCATTGTATGACCTCTGCCTTATCCCTTTTTGGAAGGCGGGTTTCCTCCGCCTTTCGAGGCCCAGTTTGGACCAACAATGCTAAGAGCTTTGGGGCACCGGAAGCGGTGGGACGAGTTGTTCCATTGGTGGCGGCATAAGAAACAAAACGTACACCTGAAGAAGCTGCGCCGCGGACACCTATTCTTCGACAATTCCCACGGCGAGACCTTCCGTGAAGCTCAGAGCTACTCTGTCTCCCGGGCTAAGCTGTTCAACAAACTCACGACCAACTTCTGTTTCAACCTCGATCATTTGTTCCGTGCCGCTGCTGTCTGTCACAGTGGCGATTGAGCTCGCGGCGTCGAAGGAAACAAAAGTCAGAATTAACGTAACCATCGTTCCGGCAGCCACGCCCGGTGTTGATCCCTCTGCAGCCTGGGCTTCCAATTCAACCATACTGTCAACCTCACCGGGGAAGGCCATGCTTGCAGCTACCCCCAGTGTGTAAACCGCTTTGACTGTGTCGCCTTCTTCAATTTGGTCGAAGTTTACGACTTCCGGTCCCGCAACAATGGTCTCTTCTTCGCCCGTCTCTGAGTTTTGCAGCACGATAAGCCGAGTGTCCGGATCAACCGACTTAACTGTCGCATCGGCTTCGATGGTCACGCTGCGCTCAGCTGTTTGAGCGAAACTGAGCGCGGGCAAAATCAAGAAAAATGCGGACGCTAGAAGTTTGATTAGCATGTCTTCTCCTAATGAGATTGATGATGGAAGTCTGCAAAGTAGCACACAGTTTCGCAGGATAGCCAAACGTTGCCACACCGCTTCGCAGTTTCAAAGATGTTTGTCAGTCAGCATCAGCAAGGACCGAAGTTCTCGAGCATCAGATTTCCACCAGAGCGCACACGTAATCTTGAGTGCTTGGGCGGACAACGCTTCAGGTTTCGGTCTCTTGCTTGCCATTCTTGGTCCTCCGTTTCCTAAATATAGCAGTGGACCAATTCAGTTGGGGAAGCTCATACAAGGCTGTAGGCTGAGTACCGTTGTTTATATTGTTTAGGGGTCATATCGCCAAAAAAATGGCCGCCCACAACGTGAGCGACCTTGAGATTTTGAGTCAAATTAGTTGGTTAGAGAGGCATTGCACTCACGCGCCGCTTCTATTGCCTTCTTTGTTCCAGCAAGGCTTACTTCGAAAGCAAAATTACTCTCTGGCATTACAATCATAGACTCGCGTTCCATAACGTCTGTTACGAAGTCAGGGTTGTTGGCTAGAAGATAACCGCCCTTGTAACCATCTGCCAGATTGGGCGGCGCCGCTGTTGTATCTCCGTAGTACAACTTGTTGTCCATGAGTAGCTCGACCTTGTCATCCTTAAACTCCATGTCCGCCTTGGTGAAGACCCCCATGTAGCCGAACTCTTTGTCCGGGGTCAGACCCATTTGCACGACGTTGGTATTCTCATCGACCCGTTCTATCAGGCAGGTGTTCCGGCTCTTGTCCACAAAGATGTTCCAGCCGGATTCTTCGCCATAGTTTACGAACTCCGCATTGTCTTTCGGCAGAATGTTTTTGTCCTTGGCATTCCCGACGGTTGCACCGCAGGCCAGCACGGCAGCAACAAAAAGAGCCTTGGTTGTCGTTTTCATAGTAATACTCCCGCATAAGTCTTTCGTTTCGGCATTGCGATACTAGGCGGCGTACGCTCGCCGTGTAAATGATCAGATCGAACTTCGAGCTGGAGCTTATACGCAAATCGTATGGCGGACATAGATTACAAGCAAGTTAGCTCAGCATATTCGATTGTAGCGACGTCTGTTTCGTCCGCGAAGCAAACGCTCACGATAATACTGCGAATGACCGAACCGAGTCCTTTTCAGACTTTGGGTCAGGCGCAGCATCCGTTTCGAAGGCGGGTATCAGCTATTCGCTTCATCTGAATAAGCAATACTCTTACCGGCATTCACTTCGCTAAAATAAAGTAATCGGCTTCACTGATGCGCCATCATACGCATGCTAAAATCCTACGCAGAGAATGTTGGTTCATGAGAGGTGCGCGGTTTTTTTTGCGCACGGTGAAGGATTTGAAAAATGGAGCTTCTGGCGTTGAAACCACTGGCCTTGGCCGTCTTGGCGGCAGGGGGGTATGGCGTTGCAACCATCGGAATGAAACTGGCCTCAGCCGAATGGACGGCGGTGGCGCTCGCTCTGATCATTCTGGGTTTTCTTGCCGCCACCCAATCCGAGGTGGTGCTGATGCGCACAGTTCCACTTTCCGAGCTGTATCTAATAATAATTGCGCTCGAGACGCTGATCGTACTGACCTACGCCTACAGTATCGGCGAAGGGCTAGAGCCGCGCGATTGGACAGGCGGCGCGCTTGTATTCGCGGGGCTCGCGATCGTCTCGCACTGACCGGACATGGGGTGGCCGGCGCGATACGCTACGCTCGGGCCAACGATGACTTGTTTGCCCAATGGGGTCGGGAGCAGTCTCTAAGTGTTCTGACGGCAACGGCGGGTATGTCCGCGCAACAGTCATTGGTGACCGTTGTAGCGAATGGCGGCTGTGAGCCCTTTGCGGTCATTCGGCTTGACCTGACGCAAGCATTCAAGACAAGCGGCAAAGCAAGGGCCGATCACAGGAAAAATCAGGCCGGGATACCTGCCTTTGCAAGCCCTGCAAGGTAAAGTTCCATTTGATCATCCCGCTTCAGATAGAACAGCTTATTTTTTGCGAATGACCGCGAGAATTTCGGCTCTTCCACCATTAGGTTATGCACCATCTTCGCCAGATCTTTGTCCCGCCCGAGATTGGCAAGCGCCACGACTGCATGCGCGGTGGCCCAGTATTGGCAATTTGGCACATCGCGAGCCCGCTCTGCCCAGTCCAGAGCTTTCTCGAACTGGTGATCGAAAAGCAGAGTCAGCGCGCCATAGCTCAGAAAGGCCCAAAGCTGTGGATGGTTAGGGCTCATCTCCACGGCTTTCTCGAAATTGGCAATCGCCTCTTCGTATCGTCCCTCATAGGAAAGTGAGTCTCCCAATCCGCAATATGCTGGAGCCAGCGTCGGGTTCAATTTGATTGCAGTTTCATTCTCAGCCAGCGCGCTGCGGTATTCCCGGCGGGCCAGTTGGACTCTGCCCATCAGCATGTAGAGCAGCGCATTCTGGTTATCCATTGAAACGGCGGTGCGTGCGGCAGCCAGCGCTTCGTCCATAAAGGCAGAATCCGGTTCCGTGTCCCAATACACCATCCCGAGAATCGTGGCATAGGCCCACCAGGCGTGTGCCTCGGGAAAACTGGGGTCCAGTTCGCGGCTTTGGAGAAACAACCTCTGAGCTTCACGGTTGCTTACGGCAGTAAACTTGTAAAAGTGCGCAAGCCCAAGATGATAGCAGTCCCAGGCATGGGGGTTTCGGCGCGGCGTATCTTCTAACTTGCGCCGGATCGCATTTCCGACCTCGGGCTCCAGTCTGCCAACAATTGTTTCCGTGATCTCGTCCTGAACATCGAAGATGTCTTCCAACTGACGGTCATATTTTTCCGCCCACACGTGGTTGCCAGTCGATGCGTCAATCAGCTGAACCGTGACTCGAATGCGCGCACCCGCTTTTCTGACCGAGCCTTCGACAACGTAGTCGGCGTCCAAGTCATCGGCGAGCTGCCGAACATTCGGGGATTTTCCCTTGTAGGCAAAGGTCGTGTTGCGCGCGACGACCTCGAGCCAGTGGTGTTTCGACAGAGCCGTAATTATGTCTTCGGACAACCCGTCCGAAAAATATTCCTGTTCAGGGTCGCCTGAAATGTTGTCAAATGGTAATACGGCGATCGCAGTTCCGTCAGGGGACCCGGGCGGTTCAGAATCAAAAAGCGGATCTACAGACTCGGCGTCCCCCCACCACCAGACTGGCACCGGTCGATCAATGTTCTTAAGCTCACGGTTTTCTCCGCCTTGGAACGCGCAAGCCGTTTTGCTGTCCAGGCATTCATAGGCGGAGCCGGAGATGAGAACCTGCCCGGCTTCGGCAAGCGCTTCCAAACGAGCGGCGACGTTAACGCCGTTACCAAATACATCATCCTCCTCGAAAACGACTTCACCTGTGTGTATCCCAATTCTCAACTTCAGTGTATTCTGGCTGGCCAAAGAGTTCTGAATGGCGACAGCACAGGTCACAGCGTCAGAGACTGATGGAAACTCGACTATCCAACCATCCCCCATGCATTTCACTAAATTGCCGCGATGCGCGACTACAGAAGGGTCAAAAAGCCCAGATCGAAACTCTCGCAACGCGCTGAGCGTTCCGCTTTGATCCGAGTTCATAAGGCGGGAATACCCGACCAGATCGGCTGCTAGTATGGCGGTCAGCCTGCGTTTCAGAGGTCATCCTCCTCCGAGCAAAGTGTAATTATCAAAGATTATCATGCGCAGGCTTGGAAAGAAACCGAAGGGCGACTTCGCCCGCAAGACGGCCGCCGGATGAGTAAAGTTGCAGCGAAGGCATGAGCAAGGCCATTGGATGTCACAGTCGTGCCGAAGCGCATTAGCAGCGCTACTGGCCCACGCGTAACAAGCTGAATTGGAAGGGCTGAGAGCTTCCCCAAGGAGTATGGTGTGTGTGCTTCCGATGCGTGACCAGGGAAATACGATCGCCTAATACCTCGCTTAGCCCCTCTGGATCATAGCGAACGATTGGCAAACCGCTGCACTTCTTCGGACCATCGAGTGCAAACGTTGCGATAATCGCATGGCTACCTGGGAGAAGGCAGCGGTACAACTGGTCCCGGTAGGCGGAACGGTCGTCCTCATCGACAAGGAAATGAAATACGGCGCGATCGTGCCATAGATCATAGCTTCTCTCCGGGCTCCAGGTTGTGACATCGGCTGCGATCCATTCAATCTGCTCGCCTACGGCGCCAAGTTGTCCACGAGATCGATCAAGCGCAGCTTTGGATACATCGAGCACAGAAACGTCGCTCAGTCCTCTTTCGATCAGGCGTTCTGCGAAGCGTGAAGTGCCTCCGCCTATGTCTATCACAGAAGAGGCATTATCGACGCCGACCACGTCGCAGAGCTCCAACGAGATCGAGGGATCATCCTGATGCCAACTCAGCTGGGTATCGTCTTTCTCGCGGTAGACCTCCTCCCAGTGGCTCACTCTCTCGTCTGCCATGGTGTCTCCACTTGATCCCGTCAGGTGGTGATCATGTAACTTTAGGTCAATGACTGCAATGTCCGCAACTCGGTCACAGCCCAAATTTTGACGAACGTCCGCTATTTGGTTTGAAGATGCAGTTGAAAATATGCTTGTTTTCAGGTCTTGCCCCCAGAGTACACAAAAATTGTGTCGTAAACGAACCGAGCCGCTGCCTATTTAACCGCGAAGCTGCAATATCTTGCTTTCGGTCTGGGTTACGAAATCGGCCCATTTCTGCATGAGGACGCGTCGCTTATCCAGCAGATCTGAGCGCGCATAGGACCGCTCCACCTTATTGCCGATGGCATGGGCTAAGGCCGTTTCCGCGGTTTCGAAACTTGCCGTTTCATTGTCCTGAATCCACATCCTGAACGACGACCGGAAACCGTGTATGCGACCCATTTCATTCAGGTGGTTCAGTACCTTCGCCATGGCAACGTCGCTGACGCCTTTGTTCGTCCTCGGGCTTGGAAACAGGAAGTCATTGCGCCGTAGTTCGCGGCATATCTCAACCACGTTCATGGCCTCGGTCGATAGAGGGATACGGAAATCCTGCACTTTGCCTCGTTCGCCTTTCATCCTCTCTTTCGGCACCGTCCACACGTCGCCGTCAATCTCATCGAATCGAGCCCCGCGCACTGGCATCCCGCGCGCCGCCGTCAGGATCGTGAAACGCAGAGCCAGGTAAGAGGGGTGATGTTGATCCAGCCGCGAATACAGATCAGGGATCTCTTGCCAAGGCGTTGCGGGCAGGGGCTTTTGAACGCGTTCGACATAACCCAACATATGACGGGCCGCGTCACAGATGAACGGTTCCGCCTCATAGCCCATCAACTTTGCCTGCCGCAGAACCATGCGAGTGCGGTACATCGCCTTGTCGGCAGTCTCGTGCTTGGTGCGCCAGATCGGTTTCAAGGCATCGTGAATATCGCGCTGGTGCAGGGTGCTGATTCTGCAATTGCCGATCTTGGGGATTACGTGGTTCTTGAGCGGCGAAAACCACATGCCTCGCTTGCCATCGCCGCGCAGACGCTCCTTGCGCCCATCGAACACCAGTTGTGCCATTTCCTCAAACGTAGGGTCGTTCTGGCTGTTTTCTTCCTCTAAGCGCCTGCGCTCACGCTCCGCAATCGGATCTTCGCCGCGTTCCGCGAAGGCGGCCCACTTAGATCGTTCTTTACGTGCATCAGACAGGGACATGTCAGGGTAAGAGCCCAAGCCCATATCTCGCCGCTTTCCGTTGATCTGGAAACGGAATGTCCAGCGCCCGCCGCTCTGCGACCGCTTTAGGGATAGGCCGCCGCCATCCTGCACGACGCTGCCTGGAGGTGCGTTCTTTACTTGAATCGCGGAAAGTCGGTTATTTCCTCTTGCCATATCTGCCCCACATTCTGCCCCACACTTGCGGTGGATTGATTTGCAACATGTTGACACAAGTTGCTACAAGCCAAATTCGCAAAATGCAACATGGACAAGGATGTAAGTTCGATTTGCAACATGTTGCAACAGCAACATGGTGCGCGCTACCCGCTCCAGAGCACGCCACGGCCATGCGGAGTCTAACGGATCTGGTTTTCCTTTGCCCCGGTCAAAGAATCTCGCGCAACCAAGCGGGTGGACAGTTCAACGGAACGTCCGGGCGCGCTTGTTTCAATCATATGTATCAATTCCAATGCTGCTTTTTGACCCATTTTACGATGGGGGACATGAACCGTTGTCAAAGTAGGTGAAACTATACAGGCCAATTCGATGTCATCGAACCCGGTGATCGAGATTTCGTCAGGCACGCTCAGTCCCATCTCTTGCGCTTGGCGCATTGCGCCCACGGCCAGAACATCATTGCCACACAGAACCGCCGTCGGGGCAGGGGTTTGAGACATGAGATTCTTGAAAGCGTCGGCACCGCTTTCGATTTCATAAGTGGTTTCCACTACGATCAGGTCGTCTGGCAGCAGTCCGCTTTCCGCCATCGCGTCTTTGATGCCCGCGATTCTCAACCGAGCACGGTCGTTGCCTTTGCTGATGCCTGAAATCGTGGCGAGACGTCGATGCCCAAGCGCGATAACTTGTTGCGCCAAGGTTTTCATGGCTTGCCGGTTGTCGAATCCTACCGAAGGTGTGCGGTTGCTTGGGTTGAAAGACCAAGCAACCAGCGCTGGTATCTTTTGCCGTTCCAGATAGTCATAGATCCGTTCTTCACGGTCATGACCGATCAGCAAAAGCCCGTCAGCGCCGCGCGCAACCAGAGTTCTGATCTGCTCTTCCTCGGCTTCGGGTTTGTAGGCAGAGCTTGAGACAAGCAGCGTGTAACCGCGTTTGTGAATCTCTTCTTGAAACGCCTGCAAACCGCGCGCAAAAATGGAGTTTTCCATCGTTGGAATGATTGCACCGATTGTGAAAGACCGCTTTGCCGCCATCACTCGGGCTGCAAAGTTTGGCGTATATCCCAGTTCATCAACCGCGCACAAAACACGCTGGCGCGTCGTTTCAACAACGCGTTGCGGATTGTTCAGACAGCGCGACACCGTGGCGGTGGAAACACCCGCCGCCTTGGCAACGTCATCCAGCGTCGGTGCGGATCGGTGCTTTGACATTTTCAAACTCTTAGTTCCGTTTGCCCTAAGTTATGCGTTTTTTGGGTGTGATGAAAGTGGTTATGTAAGCGCTTGCATTTATCATGTAAGCGCTTACAAATGAATTTGAGAGCCGATTCTATTGGGAGCCCCGAATATGTTTGTCGCTGCATCTGCTGTCGTTTTTGCGATCTACTTCGCCAACGTCGCCCTTGGTGCCTATGCGAACAGCGCGTTTCTTGGGGACGTTGGAGAGATGTTGGTTCTGTTCGCGGCGTCGATC
Organism: Ruegeria sp. HKCCD7296; assembly: GCF_013110775.1. Lineage (NCBI taxonomy): Bacteria > Pseudomonadati > Pseudomonadota > Alphaproteobacteria > Rhodobacterales > Roseobacteraceae > Ruegeria > Ruegeria sp. HKCCD7296. Next base: position 64,059 of record NZ_WVRF01000002.1, on the reverse strand, counting down.
TTGTTCGTTGTCGCAATTCTGAAAAAGGAAGCTGACCGCGACGCAACAAACGGTAGCTGAATTTTTGCTTGGGAGGACAATTCATGAACAACGACAAGACCGAACTGGCGTCAGCCGAACGCCGTAATTTTCTTAAGCTGAGCGCAAGTGGTGCGTTCACAGCTGCCTTGGTAGCCGGGGCAGGCGGGGTGTTGTGGTCGTCCGAGGCCGCAGCGCAGACCGCTAAGGAAGAGCGCGAGCGCGAGCAAGCTGCAGACCATGTGATGACGGTCGCCACGGCCTACGTTCTGGGCGCCTCACGCAGCTATCCAATCATGCAGCTGGACCTGAAAGAGAACATCCAGAACGCCACTAATGGCAAAGTCTATGTCAAACTGGCACCGGGCGGGCAGTTGGGTGCTGGCGGGTCCCTCGTTCAGAAAGTGCAGGGCGGGACCATTCAGGCGGCGCAGCATTCGCTTTCGAACTTCGCGCCTTTTGCGTCGACTGTTGACCTGATCAACATGCCTTATCTGTGCGGTTCGAACCAGCGTTTTACCAATCTTGTCCATTCTGACACGTGGAAGAACGAAGTTCATCCCAAGGTCGAAGCTGCGGGCTTCAAGGCCCTGTTCTACGTTAACATTGACCCGCGTGTTGTCGCGGTTCGGCAGGGTGGCAATGCGGTCATCACGCCGGGCGATATGAGTGGCATAAAGTTCCGCGTTCCCGGCTCTAAGATGCTCCAGCAGTATTACCGTATGGTTGGTGCCAACCCGACGCCTGTTGCCTGGGGTGAGACGCCTTCGGCCATCAAGCAGGGTGTCGCGGATGCGCTTGACCCCTCGGTCGGGGCGCTGTTTGTCTTTGGCTTCAAGGACATCCTGAGCCATGTAACCTTCACACAGGCGGTTCCGGACAGTCAGGTTTATTCCTGTAACCTCGAGTGGTTCAACTCGATGCCCGCTGATGTTCAGGAAGGCATCATGTGGGGGTCTGAAATGACTGCGCATCAGAACCTCTCCAAAGTTCCGTCAGCACGTGCATACGCCATGGCCGAGTTGAACAAGGCAGGCGTCCAATTCCACTCGCTCAGCGAAGACCAACTGGCCGAATGGCAGGATGCGGGCGGCTATCAGAACGCCGATTGGGATCCGTTCAAGACCGAACTGGCCGGGTCGATGGAAAACTTCGAAAAGCTGGTCGAAGCCGCCGGAACGCAGGGCAAATACTACGTTCACGACGCCTAAGGCGCTATCCGTGGACGCCATCCGGGCGTCCACGATTGTTTTCTGCAGTCAGCCCGTTATCGGCCCGCCACGGCGGGCGAGGGTCTGGCTGTGCTGTCGCCGGAGGATCAGATGGCCATTCTTCATAACATAGACCGAAACGCAGAGCGCTGGTTGCTGCTGGTGTTCTACGTGATGCTGGTGATCACCATGGCGATCGAAGTGCTGCGGCGTGAGATCTTCGCTTACTCCTCGATCTGGGGCGAAGAGATCGTACGCTATTCCTTCATCTACCTCGCCTGGATCGGGGCCGCCGCTGCGGTCAAGGAACGTGCGCATATCCGCATTGATGTCATCATGCATTACCTTGGACCGCGCCCCAAGGCGTTACTGTATATTTTCGGCGATCTGGTGATGTTCGTCGTGGCCGTGATCGCGCTCTATTGGTCTTACGAGGCGGTTCATGTCTCGGCCAAATTCGGCTCGGTGACGGATGGTCTGCGGGTTTCCAAAGTCTGGTTCCTCATGGCCGTTCCAACTGGGTTTGCGCTGATGATCTGGCGGCTGATCCAATCCCTGATACGCGATCTGAAATGTCTGCGAGACGGCACCCCCGTCTTCGAAGGCGACAAGCTGTTTGACTGAGGAGAAATTGAATGCTTTGGAATTCCCTCAATCAAACCGTTGAACTCGGCTGGGATTTCTATGTCCCTGTAATTCTTTTCGTTGCTTTGATCGCCATGGCCGTGCCTGTATGGGCCGCTATTGGGTCGGCAGCTATTGTAATGCTGATCATGTCTGGCGACTTGCCGCTAAGCTTGGTGGGCGAAAGCCTTTTCACCGGTATCGATGCATTCGCGCTGACCGCTGTGCCCCTGTTCATCCTGACCGGAGACGTTCTGGTTCGTACAGGATTGTCGCGCAAGTTTCTGGACGTGGCCGAGGCGCTGACCTGCTTCGCCAAGGGCGGGTTCGGCTCGGCCACCGTGCTTGTCTGCGGCATGTTCGCGGCGATCTCGGGTTCGGACGCGGCGGGCGCTGCTGCCGTGGGCCGGATGACCATCAACCGTCTGGTCGAAAGCGGGTATCCGCGCCCTTATGCCTGTGCACTAGTGGCCGCCGGGGCCTGTACCGGCATTCTGATCCCACCCTCTATCGCATACATCATCATCGGCCTTGTTCTGGGTATTTCCGCCTCGACACTGTTTCTGGCCGCTCTGATCCCAGGACTGGCCATTCTGGTATCGATCCTGATCACCAACATCATCATGAATCGTCTATACGCCTATGAGGGCGGCGGCATAATGACTATGGGTGAATGGTTGTCCAACTTGGGCAAAGCCCTTAAATCAGGCTGGTACGCTTTCATCGTGCCGGGCATCATTTTCTACGGCATCTTTTCGGGCCGACTGACGCCGACCGAGGCCGGTGCGACCGCCGTGGTGGTCACCATCATCATGGGGTTTATTCTGCGCACGCTGACGCTGGCTGACTTCCCGTCCATGTTGGTCAGCTCGGCGAAAGTGAACGGGGTGATCCTGCCCATCATCGCTTTTTCCGCGCCGTTGGCCGAAGCGCTGGCAATCATGGGCGTGCCCCAGGGGTTCGTGGCCTCGGTAACGTCGCTGACGGATGATCCTTATCTGCTGATCCTGTTGATGATCGGCATTCTGATCGCTGCGGGGTGCGTGATGGAAACGACGCCCAACATCGTGATCCTGGCACCGATCCTGAAACCCTTGGCCGACAATATCGGTATGAACGAGATCCAGTTCTGCATCATGATGATCACCGCGCTGGGTGTTGGTTTCATCACGCCACCGCTGGGTCTGAACCTGTTCGTTGTGTCTGGCATTACCGGCGAGTCGATTCTGAAGATTGCCGCCCGGGCCGTGCCTTTCGTATTGACTATGCTGATCGTGGTGCTCTTGATCGCCTACGTACCAGCTGTCTCGACCACCTTGCTTCCTGAAATCTACCAATAGGACCTTTGCAACATGCCCCGTGACTATCTGAAAAAGGCAACCCTGACGGCGCAGTCTCATGCGACCGAGGTGCATGATACGGTCAAGACAATCCTGTCTGATATCGAGACCGGAGGCGACGCCAAGGCATTGGAATACGCCGCCAAATTCGACAAGTTCGACGGAAATGTCCTGATGACCCAGGACGAAATCGACGCGGCCATAGCGTTGGTGCCCGAGAAACTAAAAGCCGATATCCGCTTTGCCCATGACAATGTGCGTCGCTTTGCCGAAACACAAAAGGCCACTGTGTCGGACGTTCAGACCGAGATCGTGCCCGGAGTTGTGGCGGGACAAAAGGCCATACCCGTAGATGCGGCAGGGTGCTACGTGCCCGGCGGGCGCTACAGCCATATCGCCAGTGCGATCATGACTGTAACCACGGCCAAGGTTGCCGGGTGCCGCCACATCACCGCCTGCTCTCCGCCCCGTCCGGGCGAAGGGGTCGCGCCAGCGATCGTCTATGCGGCCCATATTTGCGGGGCCGACAGTATTCTGGCGATGGGCGGCGTGCAGGGCGTGGCAGCAATGACCTATGGTCTATTCGGCCTTCCACGCGCAAACATCCTTGTTGGGCCGGGCAACCAGTTCGTGGCCGAGGCCAAGCGCATTCTTTACGGCAAAGTCGGTATCGATATGATCGCAGGACCAACTGACTCCCTGATTCTGGCCGATAGCAGCGCAGATGCACATGTGGTCGCCACAGACTTGGTCAGTCAGGCCGAGCATGGGTATAACTCTCCGGTTTGGCTGGTGACGGATGATCGTGCTCTGGCTCAGAAAGTCATGGACCTGGTGCCGCAGCTGATCGACGATTTGCCCGAATTGAATAAGGAAAACGCTGCAGCCGCGTGGAGGGACTATGCAGAAGTCATCGTCTGCGATAATCGCGAAGACATGGCTGCGTGTTCCGATGAATACGCCCCCGAACACCTGACCGTGCAGGCCGAGGATCTGGATTGGTGGCTGGACCGGCTGACTTGTTATGGTTCGCTGTTTTTGGGTGAGGAAACTACTGTATCCTACGGCGACAAAGCCACCGGAACCAATCATGTTCTGCCGACCTCTGGCGCGGCCAGCTATACCGGTGGTCTGAGTGTCCACAAATATATGAAGATCGTGACGTGGCAGCGGGCAACACGCGAAGGGTCCAAGCCCATTGCCGTCGCCACCGCGCGGATTTCTCGGTTGGAAGGGATGGAAGGGCATGCACGCGCCGCAGATGTGCGTTTGGCCAAGTATTTCCCGGATGAGCAGTTCGATCTGACCGCAGATGGATGACCCGCGCGCCTTGTTTGACCTGACGGGCAGGGTGGCTTGTGTCACCGGCGCAAGCTCGGGGCTGGGGCGGCAAGCGGCACACGCGCTTGCAGCCGCAGGCGCGCAGGTTGTTGGCGTGGCTCGACGCCAAGATGCGTTGGCGCAGCTGCAAGTCGAGATTGGGTCTCGGGCCGCTTCGGTGGAAGCCGATGTTGCTGATCGTGACGGAATTGAGCACGTGGCGGAAGCCGTCAGCGCCAAGTTCGGCGCGCCCGACATCTTGGTTCATGCGGCTGGGCTAAACACGCGTGAGGTCGCCGATGATGTGACACCAGAAGGGTGGGACGCCACGCTGGCGGTGAACCTCAGCGCACCTTTTTTTCTAAGTCAGGCCATGGTGCCTGCGATGAAAGAAAAGGGGTGGGGGCGCATTGTCAATTTTGCTTCGCTGCAAACAACGCGCGCGTTTCCCGGCGGTATCGCCTATGGCGCAACCAAGGCGGGGATCGGGCAATTGACCCGCGCGATGGCCGAGGCATGGTCGCCCTTTGGTATTACTGCAAATGCCATCGGACCGGGGTTCTTCCCCACAGAACTGACGCAGGCCGTGTTCGATGACCCCGAGCGTGCCAAGCGGAATGCGGCGCAAACCTGCATCGGACGCAATGGTCGGATGCAGGATATCGACGGACCGATTCTTTTCCTGTGTTCACGGGCCTCGGACTATGTGACCGGGCAGGTTTTGATGGTGGATGGGGGGTTCACAGCCAAATGAAAGCACTGGTTTACAAAGGTGTAGAGCAGATGGAGTTCGGGGATGTGCCGAATGCAGTACCCGACGCATCTGAACATCTGATCCGGATTGAAGCCGTAGGCATCTGTGGATCAGACATGCACGCGTATCTTGGCCATGATGCGCGGCGACCGGCTCCTTTGATCCTTGGCCATGAGGCCGCCGGGGTGATTGTCGAAGGTCTTCGCGCAGGAGATCGCGTGACGATCAATCCGCTGGTGAGCTGCGGTCAATGTCCAGCCTGCGTGGCAGGTCGTGAAAATCTGTGCCCGGATCGTCAGATCATTTCAATGCCACCACGCGAAGGGGCGTTTGCGCAGTTTGTCTCGATGCCGGACAGAAATCTGGTTGTTGTACCGGATCATGTCTCGTTTGCGAAGGCCGCTTTGGCCGAACCACTGGCCGTCAGTTGGCATGCGGCGCGGCTGGCGCTGGAAGCATTGCACCCGGCGATGCCTCGTCGCGCTCTGGTCATAGGCGGCGGCGCGATTGGGCTTGCCGCCGCATTGGCCTTGCGTGCGATGGAGGTCGAAGATGTCACAATTGCAGAACCCAATGCCTTGCGCCGGACTTATCTGCAGAAGGTTGAGGACTTCAAAATCGCGGACGCTGCGATTGGAAACTTCCCGCTCGTTATCGACGCTGTGGGATATGCGGCAACACGATCCGTCGCATCAGCCGTCGCGGACCCCGGCGGCGTGATCGCGCATGTAGGTCTTGGCGAAGACACCGGCGGTCTGGACGTGCGCCGCATGACGTTGCAGGAAATAACCTTCATCGGCACATACACCTATACCGCTCGGGATTTCCGCGAGACGGCAGAAGCGATCTTTGACGGACGGCTGGGCGCGTTGGACTGGGCTGAGGAACGCGCCTTGGCTGAAGGGGCGCAGGCATTTCGCGATATCCGCTCTGGTGCTGTGGCCGCTCCCAAGATTATCCTGAGACCCTGGGCATAGTCCCGCCAGATTTGGAGGCCTCGATGTATAAAAAAGTTCTTGTCCCTATGGCATTGGATCACGGCATATCTCAGCATACGCTGGAAGTTGCACGCGCATTGTCGGAAAACGGGGCCGACATAATCGCATTGCACGTTTACGAAATGCCACAGGGGTCTGTCAGTGCCTATCTGGATAAATCCCTTGTCGCAGAAGGTTTTGAACGTGCGCGACTGAAATTGCTTGAAAAAGTCGAGGGCCTTGAAGGGGTGAAGTCCGAAATCGTCAAAGGCCATACGGCCCGAACGATCATTGATTATGCCACAAGCCAGGGTGTCGATTGTATCGTCATTGGTTCTCACCAACCGGGGTTGAGCGACTATTTCCTAGGATCGACAGCTTCGCGCGTTGTTCGTCACGCGCCGTGCGCCGTGCATGTGCACCGCGGTTTGACTTGATTTCTGGCATTGACGGCCATTGAACTTGGAAGTTCTGCAAGGAACGACCGGCTAACGTAAGCCGGTCGTTCCAATGCATGATTGCCCGCGACGCCGACGGCGACGACCGCCACCGGCTTCGGCGTCGGCACCGCCGGTATTGAAGCTTGGGTTGGGCAGCCTGACAACCTGCGCCAGTTCCGGGAATGGATCAGTTTTGTGTGGAATCGCGTTGGCCGCGACGAAGTGATCCTGGAACTTTGGTTCGATAGCGGTTTCAATTTTCGTGATCTCGCGTACGACGCGTTCAATCTCAGTCCGCGCTGCGATATTGCACAGTGCAATACGTGCGCCGGTTCCTGCGGCGTTGCCCGCGCTTGAGACTTTCTCAAGCGGCGCATCCGGTATCATGCCTAGTACCATTGCGTGTTTGGTTGAGATATGCGCCCCAAACGCGCCGGCCAAAACCACACGGTCCACACGGTCGACATCCATTTCATCCATCAGCAGGCGTGCACCGGCATAAAGAGCCGATTTTGCCAGCTGGATCGCGCGGATGTCGCCTTGGGTGACGGTGATACGCGGGCCACCTTCGGCGCTGGCATCGTGGATCAGATAGGCATGGGTTCGGCCTTCGGGGACACAGCGTGCTGTGCCAGTCTGCTCGGCCGAGCCAATCAACCCGCTTTCGTCCAGCAAGCCTGCAATGCGCATTTCGGCAACGGCTTCGATGATGCCGGAACCACAGATGCCGGTGATTCCTGTGGTTGCGATATCAAGGTCAAACCCGTCCTCATCCGACCATTTCTCGGATCCGATCACGCGAAAGCGGGGTTCTTTTGTGACTGGGTCGATCTCAATCCGCTCAATTGCGCCGGGGGCTGCGCGCTGGCCCGAGCTGATCTGAGCGCCTTCGAATGCAGGTCCGGTGGGCGACGAACAGGCCAGAACGCGGCTGGTGTTGCCCAACAGGATTTCCGCGTTGGTGCCGACGTCCACAATCAATACCAGATCTTCGGATTTGCCTGGTTCTTCTGACAACGCCACGGCGGCGCAGTCCGCGCCCACATGGCCTGCAATACAAGGAAGGATATAAACCTGCGCGCGTGGATTCATGGTCGTCAGATCCATGTCACGCGCGGGCAGGGACATGCTCTCCGAAGTTGCCAGCGCAAAAGGTGCTTGCCCAAGCTCAACCGGATCCAGCCCCAACAGCAAGTGGTGCATGACCGGGTTACAAACAAATACGGTTTCCACGATCAGGGATGCGTCGATCTCGGCCTCTTGGGCAATTGAGGTCGTCAGATCGTTGATCGCTTCGCGTACGGCCTTGGTCATTTCCTGATCGCCACCAGGATTCATCATCGAATATGAAACGCGGCTCATCAGGTCTTCGCCAAACCGGATCTGCGGGTTCATCAGACCCGAGGACGCCTTGACCTCGCCGGTTTCCAGGTCGGTCAGGTGGGCCGCAATGGTGGTCGAGCCGAGGTCGATCGCCAAGCCATAGAGCCCGCCTTCATGCAGGCCCGGCCAGATTTCGACAATTCGGGCAACGCTGTCGTTGTGGCCCTTGTGAACGGCCACTGTGACCTCCCATTTGCCTTTGCGCAGAACGGGCTGAAGCTTGGACAATAGCGATAGATCGGCTGTGACAGCTTCGATCTTCCATTGTTCGCGCAGGGTACGTTCCAAACGCTCAAGATCCCCGGTGGGCGAGTGCATGTCGGGTTCTTCGACGACCACGAAATACAAGCGTGTCGCGGGATCCATGGTGATAGCACGCGCCGCCGCAGCCTTGCGTACAACTTGACGATGCACCTGGCTTTCGGGCGGGACGTCGATCACCACATCGCCTTGCACCGACGCCTGACACCCCAGACGACGACCCGGTTTCAGACCACGTTTATCGTCATAGCGCTGTTCAACCGCGTTCCACTCGCTCAGCGCGTTTTCGGATACGGTGACACCATGCTTGGGAAATTCGCCATAGCTGGGTGTGATCTGGCATTTAGAGCAGATCCCACGCCCGCCACAGACCGAATCCAGATCCACACCCAACTGGCGGGCCGCAGTGAGAATCGGGGTCCCGACGGGGAAGTGTCCGCGTTTGCCAGAAGGCGTAAAGACTACAAGAGGATCGGTGGTCATCAGTGACATACCTTTTCATATTCGCGCGTATGGGGCGCAAGATATGATGTTGAGCGCAAAGGGAAAGGCCTATCAGCGGCACGATTTGCTCAGCTAGCGGCGTTTTCTGCACAGCGATGGCTCAGAGTTGCGCTGGGGGGCTTTCCCTTTGGTTAAATCCATGCGATAGGGTCGCCGTCAAACGGGCTTTTGCATGGGGTTTTCAGATGCAGATTCGTGAGGCACTCACCTTTGACGACGTTCTCCTGGTTCCGGGCGCATCTTCTGTGCTGCCGGCAACGGCGGATACCACCACGCGGGTGACGCGTGAAATCACAATGAACATCCCGCTGCTAAGCTCAGCTATGGATACTGTGACCGAAGCCCGCATGGCCATCGCCATGGCACAGGCAGGTGGCATCGGGGTCATCCACAAGAACCTTTCGGTCGAAGAGCAGGCCCGTGAAGTGCGGCGTGTCAAACGGTTTGAATCGGGCATTGTTTATAACCCGGTGACATTGCGCGCGGATCAGACGCTGGCGGATGCACAGGCCTTGGTGGAACGCTATAACTTCACCGGCTTCCCTGTTGTGGATGCGGAAGGTCGTGTCGTGGGTATCGTGACCAACCGTGACATGCGCTTTGCAACATCGGACGATACTCCGATCAAGGCGATGATGACGGCTGACAATTTGGCCATGCTGCAAGAACCCGCTGATCTGGAAGAAGCCAAAAGCCTTATGCGGGCACGACGCATCGAAAAGCTGCTTGTGGTTGACGGCCAGGGGAAACTAACTGGCCTTCTGACGCTAAAGGACACAGAACAGGCCGTCCTGAACCCCACCGCTTGCAAAGATCGGCTTGGTCGTTTGCGAGTGGCTGCTGCAACTTCGGTGGGTGATGCAGGATTTGAGCGGTCCGAACAGCTGGTTGATTCCGGCGTCGACATCATTGTGGTCGATACGGCGCATGGTCATTCTCAGGGTGTTCTGGACGCAGTCAAACGCGCGAAAACCCTGTCGAATGAGGTTCAGATCATCGCAGGAAACGTCGCCACGGGCGAGGCGACCAAAGCGTTGATCGATGCGGGTGCTGATGCCATCAAGGTCGGTATCGGCCCTGGGTCGATCTGTACGACGCGCATGGTGGCGGGTGTTGGCGTGCCTCAGTTGACTGCTATCGGAGATTGCGCCGCCGCAGCGGGTGACGTTCCGGTTATTGCAGATGGGGGCATCAAATTCTCGGGCGATTTTGCCAAGGCAATTGCGGCGGGGGCCTCCTGCGCCATGGTCGGCTCGATGATTGCAGGCACCGATGAAAGCCCGGGCGAAGTGATTCTGTATCAGGGTCGTTCGTTCAAATCCTATCGTGGGATGGGCAGTCTGGGTGCAATGGCACGCGGATCGGCTGATCGTTACTTTCAGAAGGACGCAGCCAACGACAAACTGGTACCGGAAGGCATCGAAGGGCAGGTGCCCTACAAAGGGTCTGCCAGCGCAGTGATTCACCAACTTGTGGGCGGTTTGCGCGCAGCGATGGGGTACACGGGGTGTGCGACCGTTGAAGAGATGCGCAAAAACTGCAGCTTTGTCAAAATCACCGGTGCAGGTCTGAAGGAAAGCCATGTGCATGACGTTCAGATCACCCGCGAAAGCCCGAACTATCGGGTGATGTAATCTGTGGACCTGTTGCACGCGGCGCCCTGATCCGGGCGCCGTTTTGCGTGTCCCTGCACCTCAAGGAACTCGACATGACCCCGGTAGCCCGTGTTCAGGCCTCAATAGAAATCCTCAACGAGATTCTGGACGGTGCTCCGGTTGAAAAAGCGTTGACCGGATGGGCCCGTCGCAGCCGTTTTGCGGGCTCAAAGGATCGCGCGGCAGTGCGGGATCACGTTTTTGATGCCCTGCGATGTCAGCGGTCCTTTGCAGCACTTGGTGGCGCCGACACTGGACGCGGTTTGATGATCGGAGCGATCCGGGCACAGGACGGCGACGTTTCCGCAATGTTCACCGGCGACCGTCATGCTCCTGAACCGGTGCTACCCACAGAGACGCCACGCGCCTTCCGGTCCGACGCCGAACGGCTTGATATTCCCGAATGGCTTTGGCCTCGATTTTTCGCCTCGTTAGGGCCTGACACACAGGCGTCGGCCGAGGCCTTGCAGTCTCGCGCGCAGGTACACCTGCGGGTGAACCTGCTGAAAACTGACCCGGTGTCTGCGATTGCCGCACTCCGGGCGGATGGCGTTACGGCTCAACCGCATCCGTTTTGCACAACGGCTTTGGAAGTGACTGATGGCGCGCGGAAGATCGCGCAAGGTAGGGCCTATCAAGATGGGTTGGTGGAGTTGCAGGATGCGGCCAGTCAGGGGGTTGTTGCAGTGCTGGATCTTCAGCCAGGCATGCGTGTTCTTGACTATTGCGCCGGGGGTGGCGGCAAAGCGCTGGCTATGGCCGCGCATGAGGGGGTAGAAGTCTTCGCCCACGATGTAAATGCGGGGCGCATGCGTGACCTTCCCGCGCGAGCAGAACGCGCGGGAGCCAACGTCAAGATATTGACTTCAAAAGATATTGCTGAACACGAGCCCTATGACATCGTGCTGGCTGATGCACCCTGTTCCGGCAGCGGATCATGGCGGCGTGCACCTGCTGGAAAGTGGTCGTTGACCGAAGAACGCTTGCATGACCTCACGCTTGTTCAGGCAGGTATTCTGGAAAGCATTTCCCCCTTGATCCGATCAGGCGGCGTTTTGGCTTACGCTACTTGCTCGGTCCTGGCTGACGAAAACGGGGCTGTAGTCGATGACTTTTTGCAGCAAAACCCCGAATGGACAGAAACGTTCCGCAAATCATGGCAGGTCACACACGGGTCTGATGGTTTTTTCACCGCGCACTTGACGCGCTGACCTTTCGGCAAATAACAACCTTAGGTAGAAGTTCGCTTTTCGCGTTTTGTTAAGCGCGCGTTAACCATTTGTGCTGTTACTGCCGATACCTTTGCCCTTGAGCCTTTTTAATGCCTGATACTGCCGCTTTGTTACGCGACCCTACTGCTGCCCATCAACCCTCAGCGATGCGCCTAGGATCGTTGCTGGTGTTGGCTTTATTAATCACGATAGCACCTTTCACAGATTTGGTGCCGCCCAACTGGGGCGCAGGCCTGAAAGTGGCGGGTCTCTCTCTGCTAGGTGTTCTGCTTTGTTTCGTAGCCAAAAAACAGGTGGAGCTCAGATTCGAACTGCGTAGCATTTCCATTATGCGCTTATTTTCGGAACTAGAAGATGCTCCGGTTCTAGTTGCTAACGGGTATGGTGATATTCTGCTTGCCAATACGCACGCACAAAGGCGGTTTGGTGCCGAAGCCGAAAAACCACTGACCTTGTGCCTGCGGTCGACATTTTCGAACCCGCAAGCAGTTTTGTTCAGGCTGCAATCTCAGGCACATTTGAGCGGCCGTGCATACGAGGAATTTCCCAGCAATGCCAACATGATGGCTGTAACAGTTTTCCGATTGAGACCCGAGGTATATTGCTGGCGCTTTCAGGAATGCGACGACAAAAGCTGCCGAGAGTTAACCATCCCGGTTCTCTCCGTTGGACGCAAAGGTGAAATCCTGCAGTTCAATTCTGTCGCCGAAAAGATGTTTGGGGCTGATCTTGGCGATTTTCAGGACCTGTTTTGTGGTGGGGCGCCAAGTGTGGGGGCGATCAACCAGGTTCGAACTCGAAATGGTGTGGATTCGGTTGCCGTTGCCGAATTGTCCTCATCCGGGTCGCATCGGCGATTGGGATTGATCCCTATACAACTGTCTTCACCTCCCGGGGCAGGCGCGTCGATTGAGGATCTGCCAGTGCCAATCCTTAACTTGTCTTCGGATGGCACAATTCTTGACACTAACAGGCTGGCTGCAAAGCTCTTGGGGAAAGACAGCCTCAAGGGAACCTGCATCAATGAAATTATGCGGGGGCTGCGCATACCACTTCGCGATTGGCTGGCGCAAACGGCTTCGGACGAAGACGTGCCGCGATCAGAGTTCCTGCAGTTGATCCGGGATGACAAAGAGGTCTTTGTGCAAGTAACTTTGAGCAAAGCTGCCATAGAGGGCAAGGCGGGTCTGATCGCCGTCTTGAATGATGCCACCGAGCTGAAAACACTGGAGGCGCAGTTTGTCCAGGGCCAGAAAATGCAAGCCGTGGGACAGTTGGCCGGCGGCGTCGCGCATGATTTCAACAACCTGTTGACGGCAATCTCGGGTCATTGCGACTTGTTGCTGCTGCGGCATGATCAAAATGACCCAGACTATGGAGATCTGGTGCAGATCAATCAGAACGCCAACCGCGCAGCAGCATTGGTCAGCCAGCTCTTGGCGTTTTCCCGGAAACAAACGCTAAGGCCCGAAGTTCTTGATCTGCGCGACACGATTTCGGACCTCATTCACCTTTTGAACAGATTGGTGGGCGAAAAGGTTCAGTTGACGCTCAGCCACGATCCAGTTCTCAAACCGGTGCGCGCTGACAAGCGGCAATTGGAACAGGTTTTGATGAACCTTGTGGTCAATGCCCGAGACGCGATGCCTGATGGTGGCGAGATTCGCATTGAGACTGAGGTCATGCGTCTGTCACACCCTCTCAGCCGAGATCGTGCAACGGTGCATCCCGGAGAATATGTAACGGTAAAAGTTGTGGACAGCGGCTCAGGTATACCGGCTGACAAGCTGCAAAAAGTGTTTGAGCCTTTCTATACAACGAAACGCACGGGTGAAGGCACTGGGTTAGGGCTTTCGACCGTTTATGGCATTGTGAAACAAACCGGAGGTTTTATCTTTGTCGACAGTGTGATGGGGCGTGGTACAGAGTTCACGGTCATTTTGCCGATTTGCACCGCCGCTGACGAGGTCGAAGAAAAAACTTCTGACCAACCCGACCCACAAAGCACGCGGCAAGGCGAAGGGGTTGTGCTTTTGGTCGAAGACGAAGCGCCGGTACGCGCCTTTGCAACGCGCGCATTGCGTTTGAAAGGGTATACGGTGCTTGAGGCGGACTCGGCGGAAGAGGCGCTCAGGTTGCTTGAGGATACCACTTTGAATGTGGATGTCTTTGTAACCGACGTGGTTATGCCGGGTATGGACGGGCCAACCTGGGTGCGCAAAGCGTACGAAACACGCCCGGACGCGCGGGTGGTGTTTGTCTCGGGCTATACCGAGGGCGCGTTCGGCGAATCTGGAACGGGTATCGCTAATTCGACATTCCTGCCCAAACCGTTCTCACTTAATCAACTGACCGAGGCCGTTTTTCAACAATTGAACTGATTACAACGCCGCATCGTGGATCGCAAATTCGGCGGCGAACCTGTTGCGGAATCGGCTTTCCGTATCTTTTGACAAGTTCAGGTTTGCGGCAGGCGACACGTTTTCAAGCGGCAAGTCGATTTCCATGTTTAGCCGTGTCTGCAGGAATTCCAGAATCCGGGTTTGGTTTTCGTATTTGAAGATATGCGTAGCACCACGACCGTTGCTGCGGGTGCGGAAGAACTGGCTTTGGCTGCCAACATCGGCGAACTCGGGACGCTTGTCTTGCATATAGGCTTGGACGAAAGCGTCGAAACTAACATCATGTGTGGAATGAGGGTGTCCAATCAGGTCATCGCGGTTGCGAAACCGATACCAGCTGCCCAGCCAGTCGATGGGTTCACGGACGACGGCCATTATTTCCATTTCTGTATCGTACATTTTCAGGAAGATGTTCTGAAAAAAACGATCAAATCGGCGCACCGGCGCATGTTTCAACTCAGGAGGATGTGTCACAACAAAATCCGCGCGGTCACGCAATGCACTGTGATACGCCGTGCTGCCGGTTTTTGGAACGGCAAGAAAAGCCAGACGTTCTTCATAAAAAACAAGCATATATCGCGTTCCGCTTCAATCTGATCCTCTGAGCAGATTGTCGTAAACGACTCTTTAACACAATTGCAGAAGAGTGAGTTCTGTAAGTTTTAGTTGAAATGTTCTCTTTTTGGTCCCATAAGGAACAAGAGGCGAACAAAGCAGCGATTGCCGCCCGATCAAGGGTGTGACAAAAAGGAAGGCGACAGGACAATGGCGGATCTTCTGACAATGAGCGACAAGAAAAACGCAGACAAGCAAAAGGCGCTCGACAGCGCACTGGCCCAGATCGAACGGCAATTCGGTAAGGGTTCGATCATGAAGCTGGGCGAAGGTGCCAAGCAGGATATCGAAGCAAGCTCGACCGGCTCTCTGGGACTGGATATCGCGCTGGGAATCGGTGGTCTGCCAATGGGGCGGATTGTTGAAATTTATGGCCCGGAAAGCTCGGGCAAAACGACTCTGACGCTGCACTGTATTGCCGAACAACAAAAACGTGGAGGTGTGTGCGCCTTTGTTGATGCAGAGCACGCATTGGACCCGCAATATGCTCGCAAATTGGGCGTCGATTTGGATGAGTTGCTGATCTCGCAGCCGGACACTGGTGAACAGGCACTGGAAATCACCGATACGCTGGTGCGTTCGGGGGCGGTCAACATGGTCGTGGTCGACTCGGTGGCCGCTCTGACGCCGAAATCCGAGCTGGAAGGCGATATGGGCGACAGTAATGTTGGCGTTCAGGCCCGTCTAATGAGCCAGGCGATGCGTAAGCTCACGGGTTCGATCAGTCGTTCGAACTGCATGGTGATCTTCATCAACCAGATCCGGATGAAAATCGGCGTGATGTTCGGCAGCCCGGAAACCACCACCGGTGGTAACGCGCTGAAATTCTACAGCTCGGTGCGTCTGGATATCCGCCGCATCGGTGCGATCAAGGATCGGGATGAGGTTGTCGGCAACCAGACCCGCGTCAAAGTCGTCAAGAACAAGGTTGCGCCGCCGTTCAAACAGGTCGAATTCGACATCATGTACGGCGAAGGCATCTCAAAAATGGGTGAGCTGCTGGACCTCGGTGTCAAAGCAGGCGTGGTTGAAAAGTCAGGCTCATGGTTCAGCTATGGCGATGAACGGATCGGGCAGGGGCGTGAAAATGCCAAGCAATACTTGCGCGACAACAACCGGATCGCATTTGAGATCGAAGATAAGATCCGCGCCGCGCATGGGTTGGATTTCGATATGCCTCCGGGTGCTGCTGAGGATGACGATATCCTGGAAGCTTAAAGGCCGCAGAACGGAGCAAGATCATTCGGTGGGTTTCGTTTCAAACAGAATAGGAAACTCCTGTAACAAGGCGGTCCAAAGGATCGCCTTGCCGCATTCTGGCACACCTCTGCTGTGGACACTTTTCTGACAGGGGGATAAACC
The DNA here is from genome assembly GCF_013110775.1 of Ruegeria sp. HKCCD7296. Classification (NCBI taxonomy): domain Bacteria; kingdom Pseudomonadati; phylum Pseudomonadota; class Alphaproteobacteria; order Rhodobacterales; family Roseobacteraceae; genus Ruegeria; species Ruegeria sp. HKCCD7296. The sequence goes on along the minus strand of NZ_WVRF01000002.1, from coordinate 47,961 downwards.
TGCGGAGACCAAGATTTATGTGCGCCGAGAGAGCCCAATGCCAACCCTGAACGATATCCGATCGACCTTTCTGAATTACTTTGAAAAACAGGGGCATGAGGTTGTGGCATCCAGCCCGCTGGTTCCACGCAACGACCCAACGCTGATGTTCGTGAATTCTGGCATGGTCCAGTTCAAGAACCTGTTCACTGGTTTGGAAACCCGCGACTACACACGTGCCACAACCGCCCAGAAATGTGTGCGGGCCGGTGGCAAACATAACGACCTCGACAATGTGGGCTATACCGCGCGTCACCACACGTTTTTCGAGATGCTGGGTAACTTTTCCTTTGGCGACTATTTCAAGCATGAAGCAATCCCGTTCGCTTGGAACCTGATTACCAAGGAATTCGGCATAGACAAAAACCGCCTGCTGACCACCGTCTATCACACCGATGACGAAGCGTTTGAGATCTGGAAAAAGGTCGGTGTTCCCGAGGACCGCATCATCCGCATCGCCACCAATGATAATTTTTGGCAGATGGGCCCGACCGGTCCCTGCGGACCGTGCACCGAGATTTTCTATGACCATGGCGATCACATCTGGGGAGGCCCTCCGGGATCGGCCGAAGAAGATGGTGATCGTTTCATCGAAATCTGGAACGTCGTCTTCATGCAGAACGAGCAGTTCGAAGATGGTTCGATGGTCGAACTGGACATGCAGTCCATTGACACTGGCATGGGGCTGGAGCGGATCGGTGCGTTGTTGCAGGGCAGCCATGACAACTATGACACTGATCTATTCAAAACCCTGATCGAGGCGTCTGCAGATGCGACCGGCGTGGATCCCTATGGGGATCAAAACGTGCATCACCGCGTCATTGCGGACCACCTGCGATCGACCTCGTTCCTGATTGCCGATGGCGTCATGCCCAGCAATGATGGGCGCGGTTACGTTCTGCGGCGGATCATGCGCCGTGCCATGCGCCATGCGCACCTATTGGGGGCCAAGGATCCGGTGATGCACCGCCTTGTTCCAACGCTGGTGCAGCAGATGGGCGGGCATTACTCGGAACTGACGCAGGCCCAGCCCCTGATTGAAGAGACTTTGTTGCTTGAAGAAACTAAGTTCAAGCAAACACTGGATCGCGGCTTGAAGCTGTTGGATGACGAGGTAGCCGGGCTTGCCGAAGGCGCGCCTTTGCCAGGGGCTGCGGCCTTCAAACTCTATGACACCTATGGCTTCCCGTTGGACTTGACGCAGGATGCGCTGCGCGAGAAGGGTCGCGCCGTGGATACCCACGGGTTTGATTCTGCGATGGCAGAGCAAAAAGCCAAGGCGCGGGCGGCTTGGGCCGGGTCCGGCGAAGCTGCAGATCAGGCCGTGTGGTTTGATGTCTTAGATACGGCAGGTGCGACAGATTTCTTGGGCTACGAGACCGAGAAGGCCGAAGCGCAGGTTGCCGCGTTGGTCGTGGAAGGCACTCTCGTCGATGCGATCAAGGCCGGTGGCAGCGGCTGGGTTGTCGTGAACCAGACCCCGTTTTATGGCGAGGCCGGTGGTCAAATCGGTGACACCGGAGAATTGCGCCGCGTTGATGATCGCGACGACCTAAGCCGCGTGGATGACACCAAAAAGTTTGCCGATGGCAAAGTCTATGCGCATAAGGTTACAGTCGAAAACGGCACACTCTCCAAAGGGGACGCGGTCGAGCTTGAGGTCGATCACGCCCGCCGATCCGCCATTCGGGCCAACCATTCGGCCACACACCTGCTGCACGAAGCGTTGCGGGAGGCGCTGGGGGATCATGTGGCGCAGCGCGGCTCGCTGAATGCGGCGGATCGCTTGCGGTTTGACTTCAGCCATTCCAAAGCACTGAGCCTTGAGGAAATCCAAAAGGTCGAACGCGAAGTGAACAGCTTCATTCGCCAGAACTCAACCGTCGAAACCCGGGTCATGACACCCGACGACGCGCGCGAACTGGGGGCGCAGGCGCTGTTTGGAGAGAAATACGGCGACGAAGTACGTGTTGTCTCGATGGGCAAGGCCCCGACCGGCAAGGGACAGGATGGTGAAACATGGTCGATAGAACTGTGCGGCGGTACTCATGTGCGCCAGACAGGGGATATCGGCACTTTTGTGGTACTGGGCGACAGCGCCAGCAGTGCCGGTGTACGCCGGATCGAAGCGCTGACCGGGGACGAGGCCAACCGTTACCTCTCGGCCCAAGATCACCGGCTTGCTCAGGTGGCGCTGGAACTGAAAGCGCAGCCAGATGACGTGGTCGCCCGTGTGAAAGGACTGTTGGACGAACGCAAATCCTTGCAGAACGAAGTAGCTCAACTGCGTCGCGATCTGGCAATGGCCGGAGGCGCCGGACAGGGCGGCGGGGCTGATGCGCGTGACGTCAACGGTGTAAAATTCCTGGCCCAAACGCTCAGCGGAGTTTCGGGTAAGGATCTTCCCGCGCTGATCGACGAACACAAGGCCCGCCTGGGGTCGGGTGCAGTCCTTCTTATTGCAGATACGGGAGGCAAGGCAGCGGTTGCAGCCGGTGTAACGGAAGACCTGACCGGGACCGTTTCGGCGGTAGATCTGGTCAAAGCTGCTGTCGTCGAATTGGGCGGCAAGGGCGGTGGTGGCCGACCGGATATGGCCCAAGGCGGCGGCAAGGACGCATCGAATGCAGAAGCCGCAATTAAGGCCGCGGAACAAGTAATGGGAGGTTAAGATGGCAGCACTCTGGATCGCGCATGTAACGGTAACGGACGCCGAGGCATACGGAAAATACGCTGAACTGGCCGGACCAGCCATTGCCAAGCACGGTGGTGAATTCATAGCGCGCGCCGCACGGTATGTTCAGCTGGAAGGTAAAGAGCGGCCCCGCAACGTGGTCGCCCGATTCCCTTCTTTGGAGGCAGCGGTCGAGTGCTACAACTCAGACGAGTACCAACAGGCGCTGAATCACGCCCGAACCGCCAGTGAACGAGAGTTGGTCGTGGTCGAGATCACCGAATAAGTGTAGAACAAAACGCTGTTTTGCTGGTTTCAGCAGTTTTCAGCTTAATGTTGGGTATCGAGCCCTTAGAGCAGCCTGCATTTGCAGGCTGTTTATTTATTCTACTTTATTACAAAATCTTACGTCGCCTTCTTAATGTTTTTTTCCGCGTGAGTTTTCCAGAATTGTGGCGACTCTATCCAATTTCCCACCCGAAATTGTCAAATTGTAGAACGAATTTTCGCCCTTTTTCATTTGCAGGTTCTCTATGATTGCGACTGAGGCCCGTTCAGCGATAGGTTCAAGAAGTGGAATATAGTCCTGCGGTATCGGCAATCATACGAATGATACTGAACCAGGGAATAGGCATGACATCATTGATCAAAACGACCAACGAACAGATTGCAGAGGTTTTGACCGCTGCCGCGTGTGTCATTGGCCTTGGGGTCGTGTTCCTGGCTTCGCCTATTAGCACAACAGATGCCCAGGCGTCGGAAGGGCGCTTTATTCCTGCTGTTGCTTCTTCACCGCCACCGTCCGGAGCGATAAACCTGTGTGATCAGTACCGTTGGGCATGTACGGCGAAACGTTCGGCGGCCCTGTCCAGTCAACAAGAACTAAAGGTTGTCGAACAAATAAACCGGCGGGTGAACAGATCCACCCGTGAAATTACTGATCAATCTCAATATAAAACTCGCGAACGGTGGGCGCTGCCGACGGCCCTTGGGGGTGACTGCGAGGATTTTGCGCTTCTGAAAAAGCGAGAGCTGGTTCATGCCGGTGTCGATCCAAACAAACTTTTGATCGCCACAGTTTTGGACACGCGCCGTATCCCACATGCGGTTCTTGTTTACCGGTCGGATCAAGGAGATCTTATCCTGGACAACCAAACCAATCGCATCAAACCCTGGGCAGCTACACGTTACCTGTTTCTGCGGATGCAAGACCCGAAACGGCCCAGTGGATGGGTCGGCATCTACGGGCACAGCTAAGGCTAGTGTGTATTTTTAACTTTGGGTATTTGATTCACGGGCGCAAGGTTATTACGCGCCCGTAATCTCTTCTTAGCTCACCTTGGTACTTCGAAATTTTGCACCAACCAAACCGGCAACGACAAATATTTATTCGTCAAAAAAGCAGGCCTTCGAATAAGGTTCAGCGACCAAGTTAGCTTGCGATCACCGCAACTCTTCGCCGGGTTCTTCGCCACCGGGTTCTTCGCCACCGGGTTCTTCACCACCAGGCTCTTCGCCACCGGGCTGTTCACCACCGGGCTGTTCGCCGGGTTCTTCGCCACCGGGTTCTTCGCCACCGGGTTCTTCACCACCAGGCTCTTCGCCACCGGGCTGTTCACCACCGGGCTGTTCGCCGGGTTCTTCGCCACCGGGTTCTTCGCCACCGGGTTCTTCACCACCAGGCTCTTCGCCACCGGGCTGTTCACCACCGGGCTGTTCGCCCTCTGGCTCGCCCCCGCGTGGTCCTTCTCCTCCTGGAGTTTCTCCTCCGGTGGTTTCCGGACTTCCGCTCGGACCAGATGGGCCCGGCCCGCCAGTAAGGCCTGTATCTTGGCCTTCATTTGCTGGACCATCCCCCGCTCTCTGATCGGAAGCGCCGATTGATGCTGTGGGGAGGTCAGTCAGCAAATCCGCAAGCGGCGAGCACTCTGCGCCCAAGCGTGCAACGATCTCCTGAAAATCAGCCCGACGCTGGATATAGCGCAGCATCCCGGATGTAACTGAATCGCATTCGCAGAGCACTCCAGGAGAACCAGCAGACTGGCGCGCCGTTTTGACAGTACACGCCCCACTTGCAAAAGCTTCGGTTACAGGAGCGACCACAAAAGTCGTGGCGGCTAAAAAAACTGGTAACTTAAGGGAACGAAAAACCATCATTAACTCCTTGGAACTCGGTACCTATCACGTGCATCCCTATGCACCATTATTTTGGTCGTGTGAGTGAAGATCATCACACTTCGGGCACATTTACACCTTGAGATCGACTTAATCGCAATATGTGGGAAGAGAGAATGGAGCAAAAATAATGCAATTTAAGGTAGAAAAGCACATGTTTTCAAGAAAAAGCCGGGTTTTTTGCCCGACTCTCCGAATTTCGTTTTTTGACCCATAGGAAGCAAAAATGCCACAGTATCGCCATTGTTTCCCATTTGGGTCGATACAGGCGCAGGTTGATTAGGCCGATTTCGCCATTCGTTTGCGTTCGTGAGGATCCAAAAAGCGTTTGCGCAGCCGCACAGCGTTCGGCGTCACCTCGACCAATTCGTCGTCATCGATATAGGCGATGGCTTCTTCCAGCGAAAATTGAACGTGAGGCGTCAGGCGCACTGCATCGTCCGAACCGCTTGCGCGGACGTTGGTGAGTTTCTTGCCCTTGAGCGGATTGACTTCCAGGTCGTTGTCGCGCGAATGCTCTCCGATCACCATGCCCTGATAGACGTCGGTCTGAGGGCCTACAAACATGCGGCCGCGCTCTTCCAAATTCCAGAGCGCATAAGCCACGGCCTGGCCGTTTTCCATCGAGATCAGAACGCCCGCGCGACGGCCCGGGATTTGACCTTTATGTGGGGCCCAGTCGTGGAACACACGGTTTAGAACACCTGTGCCACGAGTATCCGTCAAAAACTCGCCGTGATACCCGATCAGACCGCGCGAAGGTACATGCGCGATGATGCGTGTTTTGCCAGCACCGGCAGGGCGCATTTCGACCAATTCACCTTTTCGCGCACCTGTAATCTTTTCGATGACCGAGCCAGAATACTCATCGTCCACGTCGATTGTGACTTCCTCGATCGGTTCCAGCCGCTGGCCGTTTTCTTCGCGGAACAAAACCTGTGGGCGCGAGATACTGAGTTCGAAACCCTCGCGGCGCATGTTCTCGATCAGAACACCCATTTGCAATTCGCCGCGGCCGGCAACTTCGAACGCTTCACCGCCCGGCGTGTCGGTGATCCTGATCGCAACGTTCGATTCGGCTTCTTTCATGAGCCGGTCGCGGATGACGCGGGACTGAACCTTTTTACCGTCGCGGCCAGCCAACGGAGAGTCGTTGATACCAAAGGTCACGGTGATGGTTGGCGGGTCGATGGGCTGCGCGGGCAGCGCCTCTTCGACCTGCGGCGAAACCAGCGAATCCGCCACGGTTGCCTTACTCATGCCTGCAATGGTTACGATGTCACCAGCTTCGGCTACGTCGATGGGCTGTTGCGCCAAGCCGCGGAATGCCAGGATCTTCGAGGCTCGGAAGTTTTCGATCAGCGTGCCGTCGCGGCTAAGGGCCTTCAGGCTGTCACCCGCCTTCAAAGCTCCGCTTTCGACGCGACCGGTCAGAATGCGGCCGATGAACGGGTCGCTGCCAAGCGTCGTGGCCAACATCCGGAACGGTTGGTCTTTTTGATCGACCTGCTTGGGGGCAGGGACGTGATCGACGATCAGATCGAACAGTGCGCTCAGATCCTTGCGGGGACCGTCCAGTTCCATATCCGCCCAGCCAGAACGGCCCGAAGCATACATGGCCGGAAAATCCAGCTGGTCGTCATCGGCGCCAAGGTTGGCAAACAGGTCGAAACATTCGTCCAGAGCGCGGTCAGGCTCGGCATCGGGTTTGTCGACCTTGTTCAGAACTACGATCGGGCGCAGACCTAACGCTAGCGCCTTGGAGGTCACAAACTTGGTCTGCGGCATAGGGCCTTCCGCGGCATCGACCAGCAGAACCACGCCGTCGACCATGCTGAGAATCCGTTCAACCTCGCCACCGAAATCGGCGTGACCGGGGGTGTCGACGATGTTGATGCGGGTGCCATTCCATTCGACGGATGTTGCCTTAGCCAGAATGGTGATTCCGCGTTCGCGTTCCAGGTCATTACTGTCCATGGCTCGTTCTGCCACAGCTTGGTTTTCCCGGAACGCACCGGATTGTTTGAGAAGCTCATCCACCAGGGTCGTTTTGCCGTGGTCCACGTGAGCGATGATTGCGATGTTGCGCAGGTCCATGAGAGGTCAGCCTTTGAACGGGAAGTTGTCGCGCGCATAACGCGGCGCGGCAAAATATACCAGCCCTAACCGCAGATCAGTGGCCAGCAGTCTTCGAAAACAAGTGAATGATCAGAATTCCGGCCAGAATCATGGTCAGTCCAAGTATTGCAGGCCAATCCAGCTTTTGACCGAAAACCACAAACCCGATGAGCGCGATCAGAACAATGCCCAGGCCGGACCAGATTGCATAGACAATGCCCACGGGCATGGATTTCAGGGTTAGTCCCAGCAAGTAGAAAGCAACACCATACCCCAAAATGACAAGAACGGACGGTCAAAACCGGGTGAACTGCTGGCTCGCCTGTAGGGCGGTTGTGCCAATGGTTTCCGCCATAACGGCCAATAACAAAAACAGATAGGCTTGAGGCATTGCAGTCTCGCGGGGCTATAGGGTTTCAGCACCTCGAACACAGAATGTGTGGACAAGGCAAGGTCAGTCTCAAAGTTTAACTTCCGTCGGGTCAGGTATACCTTACTGTTATCAGCCTAGAATAAGTGTAAGATACTCCACATATTTTATTAATTGTTAATGAGTTTTGTTCGATGACGACATTCGCAAAGTCGATCGTTTTTGTTTCTGGTCTGATAGTGGCAGTTGGGTGGCTTGCTGACGGGGGGTCCGTCGATAATGAAGCAGCCGGTGTGGTTCAACAGTTTGATGGTAATCGTGTTTTTTAACGCCACTCAGAACTAAGAAGGGAAAAGGAGCCTTTGGGCTCCTTTTTTCTGTTATGCGTCTAACGGCGTCGCTTCGAAACTTTGGAAAAATGCCGCAAGTTGCGGGTGAAGCCAGTTCCATAGTTCAGGTGCTCCGGCTGTAATGGAGGGTTCAACCCGCGCTTTGAGCTGGGCGAGGGTAACGTTGTAGTCCGCCCACGACCCACCACCGTTTTCCAGATTGGCTATCGGTGTTTGAAAACGATCTACTGCCTTTGCGAACCTTGCGTCTGTACTCTTGGCGGCTTCGAACTCGAGCCACATATCCGTGAAATGCGCCTGCTGCATGTCCGGTAATAAGCCAAACAATCGCTGAGCTGCGGCCTGTTCCTTGACCTCTTGTTCGGCGTGGTTCACCTGTCCGTGAATAGGGTGATCTCCGGCGTCGATTTCGACGATATCGTGCAGAAGAAGCATCTGAAGCACACGATCCACGTTAATTTCTGATTGCGCGTGCTCAGCCAAAACCCAAGCGTAGAGCATAATATGCCAGGAATGCTCGGCAGAGTTCTCGAACCGATCCCCGGCCATCAGACGCGACGCGCGAATAACCGATTTCAGTTTGTCTGCCTCGGCCAAAAACGCGATCCGCGTTGAGAATGCGTTTTCCTCTGTTGCAGATCCGGCCAGCAAGGCCGTGGCTTGGTGATAGGCCAGCGGAAATACCTGTGAAAGATAGGCCGCGCGACCGCCATCCAGATTGGCCCGTGCAATTTTCACATGGTCCGGGTGAGGGTCCGAAGCGCACAGAACCTGAAACAGCGGCTGACACCGATCCAGGATTTTGGCAAATTGCGCGTCCGGTGTCTGATCCGATTCGAACTCCTGCCACAAAGACAGGAATGTCTGTGCTTGATCCCGGGGCAGTAAACCAAACAGTTCTGAGGCGGCTGCCTGTTCCGCCTCAGCCAGATGATCCCAGTCGGTTTCCAAGTGAATAGGATGGTCGCCAACCACGATCTCGACCAGATCGTGTAACAGCAACATACGAATGACTCGATCAATTGATACATTTGGCCCCGCCAAGGGGGCCATGACCAAGGCCCAAAGCGCCAGATGCCAGCTGTGTTCGGCAGAGTTTTCAGGCCGGGACTGATCGAGCAGGACATTTGCCCGCTCAACCATCTTCAACATGTCGGCCCGTTTCAAAAACGCAATTTGTGCCGACAACCGTTCCGTCATTGTTTTTCGATCGCTTTTTGTTTCGAGCGATGCGCAGCCAGGCGTTTGATGACAAATTGTCTGGCTTTGCGTTCCGCCAAGCGCACGCGGATTTCGGTCAAGTAGGCCTCTTCCAGCGATTGTGAAGCGGCCCCAAGAACTTCGCCGACCTCGACAAAGAAACGGTCTTCGCCAGTTTCGTCCATAACCTTCATCGTGTCTTCGGCCAGTTTGGCCGCAAGAGTTGTGATGGTGTCGGACATTAGCGGGTGTTCTCGGTCAAGCGACGTTTCACATAGTCACTGACATCGGTGATCAGCGTGTCCATGTGGCGATCCTGGAAGAAGTGGTCTGCGCCCTCGACCTCGGTGTGGGTGATCGTGATGCCTTTTTGTTCGTGCAGTTTGTTCACCAGTGACGTGGTGTCTGCCGGTGGGGCCACGCGGTCGGCTGATCCGTTAATGATCAGGCCCGAAGACGGGCAGGGCGCCAAGAACGAAAAGTCGTACATGTTGGCCGGAGGTGAAACACTGATGAACCCTGTGATCTCGGGCCGGCGCATCAGCAATTGCATGCCGATCCATGCCCCAAACGAAAACCCTGCGACCCAGCAGTGTTTCGAATTGTTGTTCATGGATTGCAGATAATCCAGCGCCGAGGCAGCATCGCTTAGTTCACCTACACCCTGATCATACTCGCCCTGACTGCGGCCAACGCCACGGAAGTTGAAGCGAAGCACGGTGAAGCCCATGTTGTAGAAGGCATAGTGCAGGTTATAGACCACCTTGTTGTTCATGGTCCCGCCAAATTGTGGATGCGGGTGAAGCACGATTGCGATCGGTGCGTCTTTTTCCTTTTGCGGGTGGTAGCGGCCTTCCAGGCGGCCTTCGGGTCCGGGAAAAATCACCTCGGGCATGTGTGCTTTGGTCCTGTCTTTTTCGTACGGGTGCCCGGATATACTTGACGATAATCGTCGGACACCTTAGAACGGTTCTAATTACATAACGTTGCGCGTCAGCGCTGTCAGTCGGAGATACGCACTGGCAGCGTCGGCGTCAATGATTTCGCGCAAATCCTGCTGAGAAGGGGCTAAATATGAAGCTGTCGACCAAAGGCCGATATGCGATGGTTGCCTTGGCGGATATTGCGTTGCAGCCAACAGACCGGCTTGTAACCCTTGGCGAGATCTCAGAGCGCCAGGATGTGTCGCTGCCTTATCTGGAACAGCTCTTTGTCAAACTTCGTCGCGCCGAGCTGGTGTCTTCAGTCCGTGGCCCGGGCGGCGGGTATCGTCTTGCGCGTCCCGCGTCGGAAATCCGTGTGGTCGAAATTTTGGCAGCAGTGGACGAAACGGTAGATGCTTTGCAGAAAGGGGCCGGGGCCTCTGGTGCGTCTTCAGGCAGCCGGGCGCAATCCCTGACCAACCGCCTTTGGGAAAGCCTGAGCGCGCATGTCTATGTGTTTTTGCATCAGACGCGCCTGTCTGACGTGATCAAGAACGACCTGGCTCCATGCCCCGCAGTGCCGAGCCTGTTCTCGGTGGTGGACGAGTAAGACGAAAAGGCGGCACCGTCATATGAAATCTGCTGGCAAAAAGATGCATCCATGAATCGTGTTTATCTGGATCATAACGCAACAACACCACTGCGCCCTGAGGCACGAGAGGCGATGATTGCCGCGATGGAAGTCTGCGGAAATCCGTCCTCTGTTCATGCCCAGGGCCGAGCTGCAAAGGCACTTGTCGAACGGGCGCGTGCACAGGTTGCAGCTGCTTTCGGCGCTGATGGTGCGGATATCGTTTTCACTTCGGGGTCGACCGAGGGCGCGGCATTAACTTTGGCCGGGCGCAATTTGCATGGTGCCGCAGTTGAACATGATGCGGTAAGGGCATGGATCCATGAGGATCTTCCGGTTTCTGCGGCCGGAGAGGTTCTGGTTGAGACACCAGAGGCTTCAACCGTTCAACTGGCAAATTCCGAGACTGGTATCGTTCAGACATTACCGCCCGGATTGGCTGTGACAGATGCCACGCAGGCATTTGGAAAGCTGCCGATTGCGTTTAATTGGATGTATGCCCAGATGGCTTTGGTCTCGGCGCATAAACTTGGTGGACCCAAGGGTGTTGGCGCCGTCGTGATGAAGCGCGGTACCGACCTGCCAGCTCTGATTAAGGGCGGAGGCCAGGAAATGGGGCGCCGCTCCGGCACTGAAAATGTCATTGGAATCGCTGGCTTCGGAGCCGCAGCTGAAGCCGCAGCACGTGACTTGGCGGATGGCGTTTGGGAGCAAATCGAAGAATTTAGAAATATTCTAGAAAACGCTCTTGAGGGCGCTGTAAAATCACCTATTTTTGTCGGGAAAGGGCGGCAACGCCTGCCGAACACCTTGTGTTTTGCCGCGCCGGGATGGAAGGGTGAAACCCAGGTCATGCAGATGGATCTGTCGGGTTTTGCGGTCAGTGCGGGCTCTGCCTGTTCCAGCGGCAAGGTTCGTGCCAGCGCGGTGCTCACCGCAATGGGTTTTGACGAGGTGACAGCCAGCAGCGCAATCCGCGTTTCGCTGGGCCCTCGGACAACGAAAGAAGATGTGCTGCGTTTCGCCGAAACGTGGCTTGAAAAAGAGAAAAAGCATCGCGCGCGGGCCGCGTGATCTGACGGAGGGTAAGTTATGGCCGCTTTGGACCAGACCCAGGTGAAAGAGGGTGTCGATCAGGAAACCGTGGATGCGGTACGCGAGGTCGGAACCTACAAGTACGGCTGGGACACTGATATTGAGATGGAGTACGCGCCGAAAGGTGTGAACCCGGATATCGTCCGTCTGATCTCGGAGAAGAACGAAGAGCCAGAGTGGATGACCGAATGGCGCTTGGCCGCGTTCGAGCGCTGGACCAAGATGAACGAACCAAAATGGGCGATGGTCAACTACCCTGAAATCGATTTCCAGAACCAGTATTACTATGCGCGTCCGAAATCGATGGAAGAAAAGCCAAAGTCTCTGGATGAGGTCGATCCCAAGCTGCTGGCCACATATGAAAAGCTTGGTATCCCACTGAAAGAACAGATGATTCTGGCTGGTGTCGAAGGTGTTGAAGACGCGCCTGCCGAAGGGCGCAAGGTTGCTGTGGACGCGGTGTTCGACTCGGTTTCTGTAGGTACGACCTTTCAGGCCGAACTGAAAAAGGCCGGGGTGATCTTCTGCTCGATCTCGGAAGCGATCAAAGAACACCCCGAGTTGGTCAAGAAATATCTTGGGACTGTCGTCCCAGTTTCGGACAACTTTTATGCGACACTGAACTCGGCTGTGTTTTCGGATGGGTCTTTTGTCTACATCCCGCCGGGCGTTCGGTGCCCGATGGAGCTGAGCACCTATTTCCGCATCAACGCCGAAAACACTGGCCAGTTCGAACGCACGCTGATCATCGCTGACAAGGGCTCGTACGTCTCTTATCTGGAAGGCTGCACTGCGCCCCAGCGTGATACGGCGCAGCTGCACGCGGCTGTTGTCGAGATCATCGTCGAAGAAGACGCCGAGGTGAAGTATTCGACCGTGCAAAACTGGTTCCCAGGGGATGAGAATGGCAAGGGTGGCATCTATAACTTTGTGACCAAACGCGCCGATTGCCGGGGCGATCGTTCCAAAGTCATGTGGACACAGGTGGAAACTGGGTCTGCCGTGACCTGGAAATACCCGTCCTGCATCCTCCGCGGCAATGAAAGCCAAGGCGAGTTCTACTCGATTGCGATTGCCAACAACTATCAGCAGGCCGACACCGGCACCAAGATGGTTCATCTGGGCAAGAACACCAAATCGCGCATTGTGTCCAAAGGCATCAGCGCAGGTAAAGCGCAGAACACCTATCGCGGTCTGGTCTCGATGCATCCGAAAGCTAAAGACAGCCGGAACTACACGCAGTGTGACAGTCTGTTGATCGGAGATAAATGCGGCGCGCATACGGTTCCGTATATTGAGGTCAAGAACAACTCGTCCCGCGTTGAGCATGAGGCGACGACGTCGAAAGTGGATGACGATCAACTGTTCTATTGCCGTCAGCGCGGCATGGACGAGGAAGAGGCCGTTGCGCTGGTTGTGAACGGGTTCTGCAAGGACGTATTGCAGGCGCTGCCGATGGAATTTGCCATGGAAGCGCAGCAGCTGGTGGCGATCTCGCTTGAGGGGAGCGTCGGCTAACAATGCGCCCGCGTTCCAAGATCAAACGGTTTGTTGACCGCACGGTTGCCAAACTATTTGTCAGCTTATGCGGCCCGTTCGTGCGGTATTGCGATGCCGGCGGTCAATTTCTGTTGTTCGAAGTGTCCAATCCACGTGATGTGATCCAAGGACGTCATTTTTGGGGTGATGTGTATGAGTTGGGTCTGCTCCAAGACATATCGCGCTATCTGCCGAAAAACGCGCAAATCTCTGATATTGGAGCCAATATTGGTAACCATGCAGTGTATTGGGGGCGCGCGTGTGCAACCAAGATCGTACGTGTGATCGAAGTTAACCCGGACGCTATCGCCATCTTGAAGCGCAACATCAAGCTTAACGGCCTGGAAGATGTTGTTGACAGTTCGAAACTGGGTGTTGGAGCAGGGCGCGAGGCTGCGTCTGGCTTTGAGCTTAAGCCAGAGGCGGGCAATCTAGGCGGCACGCAATTGACACTGGGATCTGGAAATCTGCGGGTAGAGCCCGGTGATACGCTTTTAGAAGGTATGACACCGGATCTGATCAAGATCGACGTTGAGGGCATGGAGCTGGACGTGTTGGCAGGGTTGTCCCGCACGGTGGCTGCGACGCGCCCCATCATCTTTGTCGAGGTAGATCACAAAAACCGCGCGTTCTTTCAGAAATGGATGGCCGAGCAAAACTACGAAACTCTTCGGAGCTTTGGGCAAGACCGCGACAATGAAAACTTCCTGATCGTTCCGGCCGAAAAGGCCGACACGTTCAAATCGAAATGACACCCGCGCAAGATGACGCGCGAATAGAGATGAGAGCCGAGGAAAATATGCTGGAAATCAAGAACCTGCACGTGCAGCTTGAAGAAGAAGACAAGCAAATTCTCAAAGGTGTGGACCTGACGGTTGAGGCCGGCAAGGTGCATGCGATCATGGGGCCCAATGGGTCGGGTAAGTCGACGCTCAGCTATGTTCTGTCCGGTCGCGACGGTTACGAGGTGACCGAAGGCTCGGCCACGCTGGACGGCGAAGACCTGTTGGAAATGGAACCGGAAGAGCGCGCCGCTGCGGGTGTATTCCTGGCGTTCCAGTACCCGGTGGAAATCCCGGGCGTTGGCAATATGACCTTCCTGCGGACTGCAGTGAATGCGCAACGCAAGGCACGTGGCGAAGAAGAGCTGTCGGCCGCCGACTTCCTGAAAGAAGTGCGCGCGAAGGCGAAAACTCTGAAGATCGACGCTGACATGTTGAAGCGTCCGGTCAATGTTGGCTTTTCGGGCGGTGAGAAAAAGCGCAACGAAATACTTCAGATGGCCATGCTGGAACCTAAGATGTGCATCATGGACGAGACAGACTCGGGCCTTGACGTGGATGCGATGAAGCTGGTGGCCGAAGGTGTGAATGCCCTGCGCGATGAAGGCCGTGGTTTCCTGGTGATCACGCACTACCAGCGTCTTTTGGATCACATCAAACCGGACGTCGTGCACATTATGGCCAATGGTCGTATCGTCAAGACCGGCGGTCCGGACCTCGCGCTTGAGGTCGAAAACAACGGTTATGCTGACATTCTTGCCGAGGTGAACTGATGGCCTTGCCCGAAGCAAAACAAACCGCAACCGAGGCGCGGCTATCTGCGCTGACCATGCCTGACGCAGGTTGCACGCGTGCCGCGCGCGAAGACGCTCTGGCACGTGTGCTTGAAACTGGCCTGCCTAACCGTCGCGACGAATACTGGAAATACACCCAACCTGACACTTTGGTGTCGCCCGAAGCGATGCCTGCTGCTGTCTTCTCAGATGATGAGCCGTTGGTATTCAGTGAGTTCGACCGGCTGAATATCGTTTTCGTGGACGGTGTATTCAGTGCCGAGGAATCGGATGATCTGTCGATGGAAGGTGTAAGCATCGACCGGCTTGAAGACATCTGCTGCAAAGACATTCACTGGGCCAAGGACCTGTATGGCGTTCTGGAAGCCCGCGGTCAGGTACCGGTCCAGCGCCCGCTGGCAGCGCTGAACACGGCATTTGCGTCGGATGGTGTTGCCATTCACGTGACAGGCAAACCGTCCAAACCGATCAACCTGATCTATCGCCACGCTTCGCCGACGTCAGACGCGATCCTGCATCACGTGGTTCGGGTGGAAAGCGGGGCCGAGGCGACCATCCTTGAAACTGGTCCAGCAGCCTCGCGCTTTAACAAATGCATGGAAATCGACATTGCCGACAAGGGTACGCTGCATCATGTCCGTGCACAGGGCAGGGACCATGAGCGTCGCGCGGCGACCCATATGTTCACACGTCTGGGCACGGAATCGGTCTATAAATCCTTCACTTTGACGGTGAATGGCGTTCTGACCCGCAATGAACAGGTTGTAGAACTAACCGGCGACGATGCGGTTGCGCATGTGGCGGGGGCCTGCGTTGGCGATGGCGAGTTTCACCATGACGACACAGTCTTCATCACGCATGACGCAGTGAATTGTGAAAGCCGTCAGGTGTTCAAGAAAGTGCTGCGCAACGGTGCGACCGGCGTGTTCCAAGGCAAGATTCTTGTGAAGGAAGGGGCTCAGAAAACCGACGGCTACCAGATCAGCCAGTCGCTGCTTCTGGATGACGACAGCCAGTTCCTAGCCAAACCCGAGCTTGAGATTTACGCCGATGATGTGGCGTGTTCGCATGGCTCGACTTCGGGCGCGATTGACGAAACCGCACTGTTCTACCTGCGCTCGCGCGGGGTTCCGACCAAGGACGCGACCAATATGCTGACACTTGCGTTCCTGGCCGAAGCGGTCGACGAAATCGAAGACAGCGCGTTGGCCGAAGCGATTGTCAGCCGTCTGGAGGGGTGGCTCGACCGCCGCAGCTGATGGCTCTTTCGTCAGATATTTTGGCAACTTACCGGGGGCCGGGGCGCGTTGTGCGTCGGCTTCTGGATTTGGGGCCTCGTGAAGACCGCGCGCTAGTGTTTGTCATGGGCTTTTGCATCGTCGCGTTTATTGCGCAGATGCCAGGGCTCGCACGGCAGGCTCATCTGGAAGGTGTTGAACTGAATATGTTGCTGGGCGGTGCGCTGCTGGGCACCGTGTTTATCTTGCCGTTGTTCTTCTACACGCTGGCTTTGGTCTCGCATTGGGCCGCGCGTCTGGTTGGCGGCAAGGGCACTGCTTATGGGGCAAGGCTGGCCCTGTTCTGGGCGCTGCTTTCGTCTGCACCGCTGGTTTTGCTGAATGGTCTGGTAGCTGGGTTCATCGGACCCGGACCTGCTTTGTCAATTGTAGGCTTCCTGTGGGTTGCTGTTTTTGTCTGGTTCTGGTTATCGGGTCTCAGGCAAGTACAAAGGGCGGCTGAATGACTATTCCACCACTAGGTCCACTGGCTGTTCTGACGCTCAGACGGCCTGCCGAAGCGGCCCGTCAGATTTTGGCCCTGGATCTGGGGCGAGAAGCAGTCTGGCTAGCGTTCGCTCTAGCTGTGGTTATCAGCAGCCTCGTCCAATTAGCACTCCGTTTAACGGCTCAAACTTTGCCGAATGACCAACCGTCCCAAGCTTTCGATAGCATTTCGATAATTTTGCTTACCTCTGCCGGTGGATTGCTTCTGAGCGTACTGGCTTTTCTGTTGGTCGGGCGGGTACTTGGTGGACGTGCAACGCTTTCTGGCCTGTTGTCCCTCATGATCTGGCTAAGTTTGTTGCAAAGCGTTGCGTCGTTGGCCATGGCCTTATCCACAGTGGCCTTGCCCGCTGTATCGCTTCTCTTGGGGCTGGCAACCCTGGGGTGGAGCCTTTACATAACGCTCCATTTTTTAAACGAGGCGCATCAGTTCGGCTCACTCGGCAAGGCTTTTGCTGTGATCCTGCTGGCCGCGATCGTCGCCTTGCCCATTGTTCTGATGTTCACCCCAACCGGACCTGTCTAGGAAATACGCTTATGTATGATGTGCAGAAAATCCGCTCTGACTTTCCGATCCTGTCACGTCAGGTCAATGGCAAGCCTTTGACCTATCTGGATAATGGCGCTTCGGCTCAGAAGCCACAGGTCGTCATAGACGCCGTGACTCGGGCGTATGCCGAGGAATATTCCAACGTCCATCGCGGTCTGCACTACCTGTCCAACCTTGCGACCGAGAAATACGAATCCGTGCGCGGCACCATCGCCCGCTTTCTTGGCGCATCTAATGAAGACGAAATCGTCCTGAACTCGGGCACGACCGAAGGGATCAACCTTGTCGCTTACGGCTGGGCAATGCCGCGCCTTGAAGCCGGGGATGAGATCGTTCTGAGCGTCATGGAACATCACGCCAACATCGTGCCCTGGCATTTTCTGCGTGAACGGCAGGGCGTTATTTTAAAATGGGTCGATGTGGATACAGAGGGTGGGCTGGACCCTCAGGCCGTGATTGATGCGATTGGCCCAAAGACCAAACTGGTCGCGGTGACCCAGTGTTCAAACGTCCTGGGTACTGTCGTGGATGTCAAAGCCATCACAGATGGCGCCCATGCCAAAGGCGTTCCGGTTCTGGTGGATGGCAGCCAGGGTGCAGTCCATATGCCGGTGAATGTCGAAGAGATCGGCTGTGATTTCTACGCGATCACAGGTCACAAGCTCTATGGTCCGTCCGGTTCCGGGGCGATCTTCATCAAATCCGAGCGCATGACCGAAATGCGCCCCTTTATAGGCGGCGGGGACATGATCAAGGAGGTCGGCAAAGATCAGGTCATTTATAACGATCCACCAATGAAGTTCGAAGCTGGCACGCCGGGTATCGTTCAGACGATAGGTTTGGGCGTGGCCTTGGACTACATGATGGAGCTTGGAATGGCGAACATTGCGGCGCATGAGTCCAGTCTACGCGATTATACCATGCAGCGATTGATGGGCTTGAACTGGTTGCAGGTTCAAGGCACGCGCCCCGACAAGGCCGCTATCTTCAGCTTTACACTGGACGGGGCGGGGCATGCCCATGATGTGTCGACCATCCTGGACAAAAAAGGCGTCGCTGTTCGCGCAGGTCATCACTGCGCCGGGCCACTGATGGACCACCTGGGTGTAACTGCAACATGCCGCGCCAGTTTCGGTCTGTATAACACCACGGAAGAGGTCGACATTCTGATCGATGCCCTTGAATTGGCACATGATCTTTTCGCCTGACTTTGATCCGAAACTGAGCGCAACGGGCACGATTTCCAGTTGCACCCAAGTCGGATCAAGGTTAGCTAACGACCAACGCACCTGTAGCTCAGCTGGATAGAGCGCTGCCCTCCGAAGGCAGAGGCCAGAGGTTCGAATCCTCTCAGGTGCGCCACTTTCTTGCATGTTCTCAACCACTTTGAACGGATTCTAAGTACAGTTTCGTCGGATATTGAGAACGCCCGCAGGCACACTCTTCGAAGTGTAATTTTTTATCAGCACATTTTGCTATACACTTTCCCGATGGGGTTGGTTCGCGTCACCTTTGATGGAGGAAAGAACGTGCAAGTCATCTCTTCAAAAAAATTGTTTTTCGTTGTGGTCGTAACAGTAGCGGTTTTGGGCTGTACTGTTATTTCGGGTTATTCCCTCCCCAGCGTTATAAGCTGGATAATAGTCGGAGTGGTGCTTGCATTCATCCTTGGCAAGCTGACCGACGACGATCCAAACAGCGACGATGAAGCAGAGAGCAGCGATGTGTCTGTGTCTAATGTTTATTCTGATGTCGAAAAGGAAAAGGCGCGTGAGTCTGGCAGCTCGACCGCCGAGGCTGCATCCAGTAGCGACTCGGGTGACGCAGGCGGAGGAGGTGGAGATGCGGGGATATAGCAGGTAAAACCAGTTTTCCTGCTAAAGCGTTTCAGAAACGCGAAAACCGTTTGGTGTGCGCTTTAACCACGCCAGCTGCGAACGACTCCGCAATCCATATGAACGAAATTGGAACCGTAGTATTGGCCGACACCACCTGCGCGGCACGAAATAGCTGCTTTGGCCATCTGCGAGACCGAGCGAGAAGCTAGACGCAGGTCAGCAGCCTGACCTTCCATATGGAGCGATTTTCGCGCAACGCGACGCGACCGGGAACGCAACATAGCGTTGGTCTGCGGAGAGCGATAGCCGGACAGCAACATATAAGGTTCATTCACATCCAAAAGGTTGTGTGATGCTGCCATGATATCAATCGCGCGTAAATCGATGGATTTTACCTGATCTGTACGCCAATCACGCATGAAGTGGTTCACTTCTTTGACAGCGTCCTTGATATACTTACCATCGACCCAATAAATCATATCCAACCGTTCGCCCGTGCGACCGGAATACATACGAATGCGACGAATATCGCCGCCGCCACGCAAAAAGCCCGCTGCATTGGAGTAGGTGGGAGCTGCCGCGACTGCGGTTGCTGCAAACGCGCCCAATAGGGCACGCCGGGTCAAGCCCGAGGAACTGCTCTTTGTCATTTTTGGTTCGTCCCGTACTGTTCCTGCCTGCGCACGATGTTACGCGCGCCGTATTAATTTTTTCCCATCCCAGATGCGATTTTTATGACACAATCGGAATCGGTGGCCAAGAAGTGTTTCAGATTCACCATTTCAAGGGGGAAATTTCGGCAGTTTTTTGCGCAAATGACACAGTACTTCTTAGAAACTGTGCAACTGCGAAGCTTTCGCCGACAGGCCGATGCAAACACGCATCAGCCACCAACAGAAGCGATTGAGTAAGGTATTTGTGAATAGACAAGCTTTGCCGCCCAAACCCATAGTTGTTTGACGCACATATCCCAAGTCCAAGCTATTGAATACTCAAGGCCCTATAATGCTTTCTGTTTTCCGCACCAGTACCAGTATCTTTCTCACCGCGTGTTTTACCGCGACGGCAAGCTTTGCGAACACGGCTTCTGACCCCGCGCCGAACACCGCGTTTCAAATGGCGGTTGCGGAACACACTCCGCAGACCTCAAATATAGCAGAGTTCTATCGCACGAATGGGTTTTCACCCATTTGGGTCGGTGAAACGGTTGAGCATGCAAATCGTCGTGCCGCGCTGATAAATGCGTTGTCCAAGGCCCAAATGCACGGTCTGCCACAGTCGGATGCAACAGTCGCAGCTTTGATAGAGAAAATGGAGCAGGCCCGTTCAGTTCGTGATCTTGGTGCGGTTGAGGCAGAACTCAGCCGGGCTTTTATCGAATATGCTGACGCGCTTTACTCGGGAACTGTTGAGCCCGGACGTGTGGACGATGGCCTTGTTCGGACATTGAAACGTCGGAGCGCGGCCGAGCATTTGGCCGGTTTGGCTGATCAAGGCGCGCAATATCTGGAACAATTGCCACCCCAAACACGTCAGTACCGAGCACTAATGAAGCAAAAGCTTCTGCTGGAGGACCTGGTAAACCAGGGAGGTTGGGGCGCAACTGTGCCCGTTTCCAAACTGGAATTCGGTGACACAGGACCGAATGTTGTTAAACTGCGCAATCGTCTGGTGATGATGGGTTACATGAAGCCATCGGCCAGCCCGTCTTTTGACGACGCACTGCTGGCTGGCGTTCAGGCGTTTCAAACTGCACATGGGTTGGAGCCTGACGGCGTTGCGGGCAAGGGAACAATCACCGAGTTGAACCGGCCAGCATCGGACCGTTTGAAAGCTGTTCACGTAGCGCTCGAACGCGAACGCTGGTTGCCAAGGGAACGTGGCACGCGCCATATCCTTGTGAATCAGGCGGACTTTTCAGCCAAAATTGTTGATGACGGGCAAGTCACGTTTGAAACCCGCGCGGTGATTGGCAAGAACACATATGATCGCCGCAGCCCCGAGTTTTCTGATGTGATGGAGCATATGGTGATCAACCCCAGCTGGTATGTGCCGCGCTCGATCATAACCAAGGAATATCTGCCGAAACTGCAATCCAATCCAAATGCGGTGGGTCACATAGAAATCACCGACCGCAGCGGTCGTCAGGTTAATCGCGGGGCGGTGGATTTCACTCAGTTCACGGCGCGAAACTTCCCGTTTGCGATGCGCCAACCCCCCAGCAAAAGCAATGCGCTGGGTTTGGTGAAGTTCATGTTTCCCAACAAGCACAACATCTATCTGCATGATACGCCTCAGAAAAGTTTGTTTGCGCGTGAAGTGCGGGCGTTCTCACATGGCTGTATCCGTTTGGCGCAGCCTTTCGAGTTTGCGTATGCGCTGCTGGCAAAACAAGAGGAAGACCCCAAGGCGTTCTTTCACCGTGTTCTCAAGACCGGCAAGGAAACCAAAGTTGAACTGGATCAACATGTGCCGGTGCATCTGATCTATCGGACGGCCTATATCGGCCCCAAGGGTCAAGTGCAGTATCGTCGCGACGTCTATAACCGCGATGCCAAGATTTGGGACGCTCTGCAAAAGGCAGGGGTGGCCCTGCAAGACGTTCAGGGGTAAGCACGGGTCAAATCCTGCCAAAAGGAAACCCGTCATGCAGTTTACCGTTCAACACATTGCTGAAGCTCTGGGTGCAGAATGTCAGGGCGATGGCGGCCTTACAATTTTGCGTGCCGCCGAACCCGGAGACGCGGGTCCAACAGATTTGGCGATGGCGATGTCTCCGAAATATGCCGAGGCACTTTCGGGTGGAGAGGCACGTGCTGCGGTTCTTTGGGAAGGGGCCGATTGGCAAGCGTTGGGTCTGCGCGCGGCCATCTTTGTCACGCGCCCTCGCATGGCCATGGCAGGCATTACTTCGATGCTTGATCGCGGGCAGGGGGCCGAGCCGGGCATTCATCCGTCAGCCGTTATTGATCCAACGGCAGAGATTGGTGCTAACGTTTCTATCGGGCCTCTGACAGTTGTTGGTGCGCGCGCACGGATTGGCGAAGGTTCCGAAATCGGCGCGCATTGCACGATAGGCATCGATGCCACGCTAGGAAAGCGTGCCTTGCTGCGCGAAATGGTCAGTATTGGGGCCCGCGCGCAGATCGGAGACCGTTTTATTGCGCAACCTGGTGCGCGGATCGGAGGCGATGGCTTCAGCTATGTCACCCCCGAAGTTTCGGGTGCTGAGAATGCGCGCAAAACCATGGGCGATCAGGGCGAAGCCAAGGCGCAAAGTTGGCTGCGCATTCACTCTCTAGGGGCGGTTGAGATCGGAGATGACGTCGAGGTTGGCTCGAACTGCACAGTCGATAACGGCACGATCAGAAACACCCGGATCGGGGACGGCTCGAAACTGGATAATCTTGTCCATGTCGGTCACAACACCCGAGTCGGACGGGATTGTCTGCTATGTGGGCAAACCGGCGTGTCTGGGTCTGTAGAGATTGGGAACAATGTTGTCCTTGGTGGCCAAACCGGGGTCGCCGACAACATTTTCATAGGCGACGGCGTGATCGCCGGTGGGGGTACCAAAATCCTGTCCAATGTCCCTGCTGGAAGGGTTATTATGGGCTATCCGGCGGTCAAGATGGACACCCACACCAATATCTATAAATCCCAGCGCCGACTGCCTCGTCTGGCCCGCGACGTCGAGGCACTCAAAAAGGCTGTTTTCAAACAGTCCTCAAGCGACTAAATCATCGACAGATTGAAAATCAGGGGATCGACATGAGCATCAGCGACCGCGTCATCGCAATCATTGCAGAGCAGGCCGTGCTGGAGCCATCGGATGTGACGCCCGAAAGCACACTGGAAGATCTGGGCATCGATAGTCTGGGTCTGGTCGAAAGCATCTTTGCAATCGAGGAAGAGTTCGACATTTCAGTCCCGTTCAATGCGAACGAACCAGAAGCTAACGATTTCGACATTTCCAATGTGGCTGCGATCATCACCGGGATCGAGCAGCTTGTGTCGGAAAAGGTCTGACCTGCTCTCATGAAACGTGTTGTCATTACCGGCGCAGGTACGATCAACTCTCTGGGCCATTCGGTTCCCGACACTTTGGAGGCCATGCGCGAAGGGCGCTGTGGCATTTCGGAACTGGAGTTTCGCGACGTCGAACGTCTGGCCATCAAGATCGGTGGTCAAGTTCGGGGGTTCGAGGCGGAAGGGCGGTTCAATCGTCAGCAGATGTCCTTGTACGACCGGTTCACTCAGTTCACTCTGACTGCTGCCAAAGAAGCGATTGACCAGTCGGGTATTGAGTTTCACGGCGAATTGGCCGCCAGATCCGGTGTTGTACTTGGCACGGCGGGCGGGGGCGTTTCGACCTGGGATGACAATTACCGTTCGGTCTATGAGGATGGTAAGAACCGGGTTCACCCGTTTGTTGTTCCAAAGCTGATGAACAATGCGGCTGCCAGCCACGTGTCCATGGAGCATAACCTCAAAGGCCCCAGCTTTACGGTCTCGACCGCCTGTGCCTCTTCCAACCACGCCATGGCGCAGGCCTTTCAGATGGTACGCAGCGGGGCCGCCCCGGCGATGATCACAGGCGGGTCTGAATCCATGCTGTGTTTCGGCGGGATCAAAGCGTGGGAAGGTTTGCGCGTGATGTCCAAGGACGCCTGCCGCCCGTTCAGCGCCAACCGCAACGGAATGGTTCAGGGCGAAGGGGCTGGCATCTTTGTTTTCGAAGAATATGAGCACGCGCGCGCGCGCGGCGCGGGGATACTGTGTGAAGTTGTCGGTTTTGCGATGTCGTCGGATGCAGCAGATATTGTGATGCCAAGCAAGCAAGGGGCTGCACGTGCAATGGCGGGCGCTCTGGCGGATGCAAGGCTGAACGCCAGCGATGTCTGTTATATCAACGCCCACGGCACAGGCACTGCAGCCAATGACAAAACCGAATGTGCAGCAGTCGCAGATGTGTTTGGACCGCACGCGGATGATCTGATGATCTCGTCCACCAAATCCATGCATGGACATTTGATTGGAGGCACCGGAGCGGTAGAGCTTCTGGCCTGTATCATGGCGCTGCGGGACGGTGTCATTGCACCAACCATCGGCTATGAAGAGCCGGATCCGGAATGTGCGTTGGACGTGGTGCCGAATGAAGCTCGTGAAGCAAAGGTTGACGTTGCTTTAAGCAACGCGTTTGCGTTCGGTGGGCTGAATGCCGTCTTGGCCTTGAAGCGCGTCTGAGAATACCTGACGCTCAGTTTTGAAAGGCCGCTTTGTGACAAAGCGGCCCTTGTTGCATTAAATCAGTTTTGCAAGACTTCCAACTGATCATATCCACTGGTGAAACCGGCCAGCGACATTTCGATTTGCAACAGTTGATTGGGGGCAAGGATGGACACCATAGATATGGTGGCCGTGCTACCAGCCTTCATTGCGTCGATGTCACCTTGCGTGAAACCCAACTGAGCAACGCAGCCAACCGGGTTACAGTGATGATAGTTGTATCGCTTGCTTGGTGCCCCATCGATGGATACCGCGATCTGCGCTTGCAGCAAGGTCTCCAACGGCACGATCAGGCTGGCACCAGCCACGGCTGCAGCACCCTCGGGAAGCTTGTTGATCGAGATTTCCGCAATGGGTTGACCCTCGGCACCCGAAAGAATTTGACGCAACAAACAAGGGTCATTGTCTGCTTCGGTCTTAAGGCAGGTAATGTTCCAGTCGCCACTTGTTTCCTTAACGTATTGCTCGCCAACACGGGGGCCAGTTTCCCCCAGGTCTAGCTCTTGCGTCGCTTCGGTCTGAGGTGTCTCGGCCTGTTGTTGGGTTTCGTCAGTGGATTCTTGAGCGTTGACCGCACTGCTCAGAAAGACGGCGGCCAGAACATTCGCGGAAAGAAGGTGCTTGATCATGAATGCCTCGGTTTGATGATTGCGCTTTTTGCCTCATGTAGCATTGTTCTGAACCGGTGTCAGGCACTAACAGACCCGCCCTGATCAACGTGAACAAATTCTTGCTCTTACGGCGGAAAAGGGTCCTTCGACCATAAAGAAAGGGAGCCGTTTGATCAGCTCCCTCCCTCAAAAGGTTCTCCCCGTCGGACTGGCCGACTTATTTATGCGCAAACCCTACGAGAGCGGCGCTGGTGGGTCAACAGCTATCCTGAAAATTTAATCTGCCAATCAGCACATACACATGTATTGGCGCAGACAAAAAAGCCGTGCCCGAAGGCACGGCCAGTCGACAGGGAGGAAGTCTGCCCCACGTGATCCGAACCTCCGCAGGGCAAAATGACTATCGCAGTCAAAGGTTAACTTTGTATGCTGGACACGGATCGGTGAACTATAAGGCAGTGTTAATGGGCAAAATTATTTTTTTGGGCGGCGGTGGCGAAGGGTATGGCACTCCGCAGGAATTGACGTTGAACTACGCAAACCGCCACGGCTTGATTGCCGGAGCCACCGGAACGGGCAAAACCGTAACGCTGCAAATCCTGGCTGAAGGGTTCTCGCAAGCCGGCGTTCCGGTTTTCCTTTCGGACATCAAGGGCGACCTGTCTGGTCTGGCCTTGGCCGGAAGTCCGACACATAAACTGCATCAGGCCTTTCTGGACCGCGCTGACCGTATCGGGTTTTCGGATTTCAACTATTCTGCCTGCCCGGTGACCTTCTGGGACCTGTTTGGCGAACAAGGCCATCCGGTGCGCACGACGGTCACGGAAATGGGGCCGCTGCTGCTGTCGCGTTTGATGGAACTTAGCGAAGCGCAAGAAGGTATTTTGAACATCGCGTTCCGTGTGGCCGATGAAGAAGGGATGCCGTTGCTGGATCTGAAGGACCTTCAGGCGTTGATGGTCTGGATCGGAGAGAACCGTGCGCAGCTATCCTTGCGCTATGGCAACGTGTCGACATCCTCGATTGGCGCAATCCAAAGACGTTTGCTGGTGCTGGAAAACCAAGGTGGCTCGAAACTGTTTGGCGAACCTGCCCTGGATCTGGCCGACCTTATGCGCACGGATGATAACGGGCAGGGCATGGTGAACATCCTCGCCTCTGACAAATTGATGGGCTCGCCCCGGCTCTATGCCACTTTCCTGCTCTGGCTGTTGAGTGAATTGTTCGAAGAACTGCCCGAGGTCGGCGACCCCGAGAAACCAAAGCTGGTCTTTTTCTTCGACGAAGCGCATTTGCTGTTTGACGATGCCCCCAAGGTTTTGGTGGACAAGGTAGAACAGGTGGCGCGTCTGATCAGATCGAAGGGCGTCGGGGTATATTTCATCACGCAAAACCCGGCGGATATTCCTGAAGACATTCTGGGCCAACTGGGCAATCGCGTCCAACACGCCTTGCGCGCCTTCACAGCGCGAGACCGCAAGAACCTGCGTATGGCCGCCGAAACGTACCGAGAGAACCCGGCTTTCGACACCGAAGCCGCGATCCGAGAGGTCGGGGTCGGAGAGGCCGTGACCTCGATGCTGCAAAAGAAGGGCGTTCCGGGCATTGTCCAACGCACCTTGATTCGTCCTCCGGGATCTCAGCTGGGGCCGATTTCTGGCGCTGATCGCAAAGCGATTTTGGCGGCGTCCCCGATGGCAGGCAAGTATGACAAAGGTGTGGACCGAAAGTCTGCATTTGAAATCCTGCAGGCTCGTGCCGATGCGGCGGCAAAATCTGCGGAACAGGCAGAAGCAGACGAGGTGCTAGAGGCTCAATCACCAATGGAGCGGGAGTTTTCTGCAGCTCGCAGATACTCAGGCAGCAGGGTGGGGCGATCGTCTTCTCGTGTGCAGCGCAAGAAAGACACGTTTGCGACGGCGATGACCGAAGCCGTCATCAAGGAGCTAAAAGGAACAACCGGGCGACGTATCGTGCGCGGTATTCTGGGTGGTTTGTTCAAAAACAGATAGCGGCGCGGCGCCCAAAATGGGCGCCGACACAGTTATTTCAGGCGACGTTGACCCTCTTGTCGGCAATAGGCATCTGCTTGGGGTACCGACATCTTCGTCGCTGGAAAATCGATGGCGCGATCCCAGGTGACTCTATCCTGGCGATACAGCTGACAAGTCACTACGCCCTGGGGCGTCTGTACCTTAACAGGTGCTGTTTCCAGGTCTTCTGGTCTGGGGATGCAGGCGGCTGTTGTAACGACAACAACCGAAAGTAGGAAAACAGTTCCGAAGCGTGGTGCTTTCATTTTTTACTCTTATCAACACGTTTGAATGATCGTTTTAGATCGGCTTGAGCGGGTGTGAGTGCCAGCAACAGACCGCAGAAGAAAAACACTGCGGTGGGTCCGTTTATTCAAAAAAACGCCAAGAATCAAGAAACCGCGCCGAAGTGCCGGCGCGGCTTCACGAAATGGTTATGGATAAGTCCTATTTTTCGGGGATCAGGCCCCTTGGGCTGAATCTGAGAACAATCAACAGGATAAGACCCATAGTGAACAAGCGCATATGGGCAGCGCTTTCGACCAGATGCGCTTTCAACCAACTTCCATCCGGCATACCTGCGGTGATCAGGTTCATCAGCCATAGGCCGATTGGTTCAACCTGAACCCATAAAAACCAGATCAGAAACGCGCCAAGAACGGACCCGAAGTTGTTTCCCGATCCGCCAACAATCACCATCACCCAAACCAGAAAGGTAAAGCGCAGAGGCTGGTAGGCGCTTGGCGTCAACTGACCGTCCAGCGTTGTCATCATCGCCCCTGCGATCCCGCAGATGGCCGACCCCAGAACAAAGATTTGCAGATGGCGGCGGGTCACGTCCTTGCCCATCGCCTCGGCCGCGACCTCATTGTCGCGGATCGCGCGCATCATACGGCCCCACGGGCTTTTCAACGCCATCTGGGCCATCCACAGCAGCGCCAGCAAGACGATCAGGAACAGTAGCGAATAACCCAACTTGACCGAAAGGGTAGAGGCCGTGACCGGATCAAGTCCAAACCACTCTGCACGGGCCAGGAACGTGGGGTCTTGCTGCAACTCAACTTCGTAACCGACGACAGGAGACGGGCGCGGGATACCGTAGACGTTTTTCACACCCCGGGCCAACCAGTCTTCGTTCTTCATGACGGCGATGATGATCTCGGCAATGCCCAGCGTCGCAATGGCCAGGTAATCCGACCGCAGACCCAACGCCGTCTTGCCGATCAGCCATGCAGCGCCCGCCGCAAGCAATCCACCGGCAGGCCAGGCCAGCAGAACCGGAAGGTTCAGACCGCCGATATTGCCTGCAATCGCGGGATCAATGGCTTCGACAGCTGCAACATTGGGATCAAAAACTGCGCGGTAGACAAAGAAGCCCACGACCAGAACAGCGATGATGGTAAGGGTTTGCGCCCGGCCTTTTGGCATCTTGGTCGCCACCAGAACAGCAGCCACAACGGTCGCGGCCCCCAACAGCAGTGACAATACAATCCCGTAACCGCCAGCGCTCCAGGCCCCCGGGGTGGGCGGTGTTGATACCAGAACCACGGCCAGACCGCCGAGCGCGACGAAGCCCATCACACCCACATTAAATAGGCCCGCAAAGCCCCATTGCAGGTTGACCCCAATGGCCATGATGGCCGAGATCAGCCCCATGTTCAGGATCAGGATGGCGGTGTTCCAGCTCTGAGTGAACCCTGTCAGAAGGATCAAACCGGCGACAACAGCAAAAAGCAGCGTGTTTTTGACAGACTCGGTCATACCGCTTTCCCCTTGAACAGGCCCGTGGGCTTAAACAGAAGCACAATCAGCAGAATGACGAAGCTGACGGCAAATTTGTAGTCGGTGGACAGGAACTGGACCAAGCCTGAGGGTTCCAAGTTTTCTGGAGCCAGGTAGGTCAGCACCTTCTTCCAAGCATAGGTGATGGTCACCTCGGAAAACGCGATGATGAACCCACCTGCGATGGCACCCAGAGGATTACCAAGTCCGCCCACGATGGCCGAGGCAAATATCGGCAGCAGAAGCTGGAAATAGACGAAGGGTTTAAAGCTCTTGTCGAGACCGTAGAGCACCCCGGCCGTAGTCGCTAATGCAGCGACGATGATCCATGTGATCATCACAACACGCTCGGGGTTGATGCCGGACAATAACGCCAGATCCTCGTTATCCGAATAGGCTCGCATGGACTTGCCTGTGCGGGTCTTGTTGAGGAACCAGAACAGCAACGCCACGGCGACAACAGCCACAATCACGGTGATACCCTGAGAGGTCTTGATCGCAAGCCCCTCACGCAGCCCAGTCAGTGCCTTGAAATCGCGCGCCGAGATAATGAACCGCGCACCGTCCGAGAACCTCTGATCATCTGGCCCAATGATAAAGCGGACAAGGCCGTTCATGATGAACATAACGCCCATCGAGACGATCACGAGGATCACCGGCTTGGCCTTTTGTTCCCGGTAAAACCGATAGACAAGCCGGTCGGTGATCAACACCAGAACGATGCAGCCCAGAATGGCAAAAGGCAGGGCGAGCAGGGCGGTTGGCAGCGGCCCAAAACTGACCCCGGCGGCTTGTAAGCCCCACGTGACCAGAACAGCGATCATCGCGCCAAAAGCCATCGTGTCGCCATGGGCAAAGTTCGAAAACCGCAGGATGCCATAGATCAGCGTTACCCCCAATGCCCCCAGCGCCAATTGGCTACCATAGGCGATTGCGGGAACAAGGACGAAGTTGGAGAGCGCCACAAGGGCGTTGAGGAAGTCCATTAGTTGCTTTCACACCCCTGAAACTCTACAAGAAATTCGGAGAGACTAGTATTTTTGAAGTTCCGCTCGATCCATTCGTATCCGCGTGGAACGTAGGCTAGAAACAGCACGCCGCTTTCGAGTTCGAACTCGTCACCGCCTCGAAAGTCAACTGCGTGATCATCGGGTACTGATGTCGAAAAGTCGTGGTTGGGTTTCCCGTGAAAGCCTTCGTCGAGCAGCTGAATTTTTGTATAGTAGCCATTCTCGGCGGGCGAATGACCCAAATAGGCACCTTCATTTCCATCATGTCTGACCAAGGGAAACTGAAGCGCGCGCGCCATACTTTTACATTCATCGGCGATTTCGCATATTGAAACGCTTCGACAGTCCAGCGTGAGCGCGTAGTCAATTGCTTCTTCGAATGCGAATACAGGGCTGGCTGTAACGGTAGCGAGTGCAATTGGGTAAATTGATTGCATCCTCACCCCCCCAAGAAACTCTTGCGCACTTCGGGATCGGCCAGCAGTTCTTTGCCCGTGCCGGTATAGGCATTCCGTCCCTGAACCAGCACATATCCCTTGTCCGCAATCTCCAGTGCCTGGCGGGCGTTCTGTTCTACCATCAGGATTGGCAACCCGGTGCGGGAAACCTCGATAATCCGATCAAACAGCTCATCCATCACGATGGGCGAGACACCGGCAGTGGGTTCGTCCAGCATCAGCACCTTCGGCTGGGTCATCAGCGCGCGGCCTACGGCGACCTGTTGGCGTTGACCGCCCGACAGTTCTCCGGCGGCCTGATTGCGTTTGTCGCGCAGGATTGGGAAGAGGTCATAAACCTGTTCCATTGTCTCAGTGATATCGTCACGGCGGATGAACGCACCCATTTCAAGGTTCTCTTCCACCGTCATGGACGTGAAGATATTCGAGGTTTGCGGCACAAAACCCATACCTTTGATCACCCGGTCCTGCGGTGACAGCTTGGTGATGTCTTCACCGTCCAGCCGCACCGAACCGGCACGTACGTCCAGCATGCCGAACACAGCCTTCATCGCCGTGGACTTGCCCGCACCGTTGGGGCCAACGATCACCGCGATCTCACCCTTGTCGACGGCAATGGTGCAGTCATGCAGGATGTCCGGACCTTTGCCGTAACCGCCGGTCATTGTGTCGCCGATCAGAAAAGGGCCGCCGCCAACGTAACGCGCTTCACCGCTTGCTGAATTCGCTGGCATCATCGTACCAGCCCCGTGCGTATTGGTGATAGAGGCGTCCTTGTTCCCCTTGTCGTCGTGATAAGGATTGTCGCTCACGCGCCTGCCTCCAGCTTGTCTTTATTCTTCAGGCCGGTGCCCAGATAAGCTTCGATCACGTGCTCGTTTGCCTTGATCTCGTCCAAAGTGCCTTCGGCCAGAACCTTGCCCTCGGCCATACAGATGACCGGGTCGCAGATTTTGCCGATGAAATCCATGTCATGTTCGATGACCACGAAGGTGTAGCCGCGTTCCTTGTTCAGGCGCAGGATGGTGTCGGCAATGGTCATCAGCAGGGTACGGTTCACGCCTGCGCCGACCTCGTCCAGGAACACGATCTTGGCGTCGACCATCATGGTGCGGCCAAGCTCCAGCAGTTTCTTCTGTCCGCCCGAAACCTGACCGGCCTTGTGATCGGCCAGATGCTCGATGGTCAGAAACTCTAGCACCTCGTCTGCCTTAGCACGCAGCGCGCGTTCTTCATCCGCGATGCGCTTTCGGCCAAACCAGGTGTTCCACAGCGATTCACCCGATTGCGCACCGGGCACCATCATCAGGTTCTCGCGACAGCTCATCGATGAAAACTCATGCGCGATCTGGAAGGTGCGCAACAGACCTTTGTGAAACAACTCATGAGGGGGCAGGCCGGTGATATCCTCACCATCCATAAAGACCTTGCCGCTGGTTGGCGGCAAAACGCCCGCGATCACATTGAACAGAGTGGTTTTTCCTGCACCGTTCGGCCCGATCAGGCCGGTGATCGACCCTTTTTGGATTTCCAGCGATGCCCCGTCCACCGCGTGAAACCCGCCGAAATGCTTATGCACGTCTTCGACGACGATCATGTTATCCCCTTGCCTTTGCCCCGTGAAACGAGGTGCAGCCTTTTGTCATTGAAACAGCCCGGACACAAGGACCGGGCTGCTTGTTTTTATGGTTTTTAACGTTGGATCAACGGAAGTTGACGGTCTTGTTTTCGCCGTCGGTCACTTCGATTTCGCGATAGGAACCCGCGCTTTCACCGGGGCCGATCAGCTCAACGCCAGACGCGCCGACATAGTCGATGTCTTGACCAGCAGCCAGCAGTTCCAAACCCTTGGCCAGCTCACCCGGATAGATCTTTTCACCCGGAGCGTTAGCGACGTCCAAGACTTTTGAACCATAATCGGCCGGGTTGGTTGACCCTGCGGCCTGCATCGCCAGCATGAACAGCGCGGCCGCGTCATAGCTTTCGGGCGAGTAAGGTGACGAGCCGTCGAAGCCAGCGGCTTCTGCCATGGCAAAGTACTTCTCGGCACCTTCACCGCCGGATCCGGCGATCTGACCGAACGAACCATTCAGGTCGGGGCCAACATTTGCAGGCAGCGAGTCACCGATCATACCGCCTGGCAGGCCGAATGTATCAAAGGCACCGCTGTCCAGTGCAGACTGGATGATGCCCAGACCACCCTGGTCCAGATAGCCTGCAACGACCAGAATGTCACCACCGGCCGAGGCCAGCGCGCCCACTTCAGCCGAATAGTCGGCCTTACCGTCTTCGTGTGCCGCAACAATCGTCACTTCGCCGCCCGATGCCTCGAAAGACGACTGAATCGCGTCCGCGAGACCCTTGCCATAGTCGTTGTTGGTGTAGGTCAGAGCAATCGAGCTGATGCCGCGGTCATTCAGGATGTCCGCCATAACCTGACCTTCACGCGCATCCGACGGAGCGGTGCGGAAGAACAGGCCGTTATCCTCCATGGTCGACAGGCCGGGCGAGGTGGCCGACGGCGAGATCATAACCATACCATTCGGAATCGCGACGTTCTGCAGGATCGCACCGGTCACGCCCGAGCAGTCACCACCGATGATACCGGCGACACCATCCGCAATCATGCGCTCACCGTTCGAGGTGGCCAGACCGTTGTCGATACAGCCTGTATCGGCACGCATTCCGGTGACGGTTGCACCATCCAGCAGCTTGCCGGACTCGGTGACTTCGGCCATCGCCATTTCGGCGCCAGAGCCCATTGCCGGTGCCAGCGATTCGATTGGGCCGGTAAAGCCAAACAGCACGCCCAGCTTCACATCCTCGGCCATGGCGGTTCCCGCAAGCAAGGCGGTGGCTGCAGTAGCAGTCAGCAGCTTTTTCATATGTTTACTCCCTGTATTGAACGTCTTTGTTCTGGCCTCGACCCTAGGCAAGCTGTTTGGAAAAGAAAAGTCCTAACGCAAACGTGTTTTTACCGTTTGGGAAACTAACTGTTTTGTTAGAAACTCTTCCGTGATTGCCGCCGAAAGGGGCCGACATGCTTCGCATTGTTACACTTCTGTTTTTCACGCTCAATGCGTTCTCAGTTGCCGCACAAACCCTGTCAACGTCCGCCGGAGGCATTGAACTGACCAAGATGGTAAGCGGTCTCGATACGCCCTGGGCCGTCGGAGTCTTGCCGGATGGGGCGTTCCTGATCACCGAGCGGGACGGAGATTTGCTGTTTGTTCAGAATGGTAAGGCGACCACTGTGCGGGGCGTTCCGAAAGTTGCCGCCAGAGGGCAAGGTGGGTTGCTTGATGTGACGGTTCCACGCGATTTTCGACAAAGCCGCGAGGTATTTCTGAGCTTCTCAAAGCCTCAAAACGGGGGCGCTGGCACTGCCATTGCCGTTGGGCGGCTGTCGGAGAACGGTAAACGTCTGACCAACGTTCGGGTGATCTACGAAGCAACACCCGGCGGTTCCGGCGGGCGGCATTTTGGCAGCCGCATCGTCGAAGCACAGGATGGAACGTTTTTTGTAACCATTGGCGATCGCGGCCAGCCCGACAACGCACAGGACCGGTCTTCTCCGATGGGGTCGGTCATTCGGATAAACCGGAATGGATCGATCCCTGTAGACAACCCTTTTGTCGGGCAATCAAACATCAAACCTGAAATCTGGTCCTTCGGCCACCGCAACCCGCAGGGAGCTGCACTGGACGCGCAGGGGAGGCTGTGGGTTTCGGAACACGGCGCTCGCGGAGGCGATGAGATCAACCAACCCCGCGCGGGCCGCAATTACGGGTGGCCGGTCATTTCTTACGGCACGCATTATTCCGGCCAAAAAATTGGCGAAGGTACGTCCAAAGCCGGCATGGAGCAGCCCGAGTTGTATTGGGATCCGTCCATCGCGCCTTCGGGTTTGTTGGTGTATTCCGGCAAACTCTGGCCCCAATGGAAGGGGAATATCTTTGTCGGGTCTCTGAAATTCGACTATATCGCGCGACTTGCCGGAAAGTCTCTGCGTGAGGTCGAACAGATCAAAGGGCCGGAAACCGAACGTGTGCGCGATATCGTTGAAGCACCGGATGGTTCGATCTGGTTCATTTCAGTCGGGCAGGGCGCGGTGTACCGCATGACCCCGCAGGGCTAAACCGACAATCGCGTGCTCTGCGCGCCACGTTCCCGGTAGGGTGTCGTATTATAATGTGCCCTGTAGCATTTCGAGAAATGCGAAGGGCTGGCGAACCCACATGCAAGCGCAACGTTGATGACGCTCATATCCGTCTGCATAAGAAGATTCCGCGCTTTGTGCAGTCGCAGTTCCATGTAGTAGCGTTTAGGGGAACGGCTGAGATACCTGCGGAATAGACGCTCTAGCTGGCGGGTCGACATGCCGACATCTTTGGCCAAAATAGAAGGCGAGATTGGCTCTTCGATGTTTTTTTCCATCATCAAAATGACCTGGCTCAGCTTTGGATGTCGCACGCCGATCCGCGTCGGTGTCGACAAACGTTGCGTGTCCTGATCAGTACGGATGGACGAATAGATCATCTGGTCCGCTACGGCATTGGCCAATTCTTCGCCAAAATCATCCGCAATCAGTTTAAGCGACAAGTCTATCGAGGATGTGCCGCCAGCAGTTGTCATGCGGTTGCCGTCAACCTGAAAAACCGATTTCGTCAGTTCGACCTCATCGAATTCCTCGATAAAACTGTCAGAGTTTTCCCAGTGAATCGTCGCCTTCTTGTTGTCCAGCAACCCTGCCTTGGCAAGCGTATACGCGGCAGTACACAGACCACCGATTCGAAGGCCGCGCCGCGCCTCGCGACGAACCCAGTTCAGGACGCGTTTTGTGGTCGCTGTTTGAACGTTTACGCCTCCGCAGATGAGGACGACATCATCGCGCTGCAGTTCTTCTAGATCCGTGTCGAGTTTGAACTCGGTTCCAGCCGAGCATTTGACCGTGCCGCCGCCTTCTCCAGACAGTGTCCAAGTATACAATTCCTGGTCTGCCATACGGTTTGCGATCCGCAAACTATCAAGAGCCGAAGCAAATGATAGCAACGAGAACTTGTCCAGAAGAACAAAAACATAATGGCGCGGGATGGCCTCAGCGTTTTCCACTGTGACTGCCTGGCGTTGCACTTGCATGGCGGGTTGTCCTTACTTTGGCACTGAATACAGCCTTATCCAGCGACATATTTAGAGTTCACCATGATCAAAGCTTGTTTGCGCCGTCAAGAGGCGCAAATGGGATATGGTCACTCTTCAAAGCATTTTGTATAGAGGCCACCTGAACACTTCAGCGGAGATCAAAGCTATGACCGAATGGCAAAAATCGAACTGGCGCAACAAGCCCCGGGTTCAGATGCCAGACTATACCGACTCGGCCGCTCTGGCCAAGGTCGAGGCCCAGCTTTCACAGTATCCCCCGCTGGTCTTTGCCGGTGAGGCGCGGCGTCTCAAACAACATCTGGGTGCCGCCGGTCGCGGCGAGGCCTTCCTGCTGCAAGGTGGGGATTGTGCTGAAAGCTTTGAACAATTCAGCGCGGATGCGATCCGTGACACCTTTAAGGTGATGCTGCAGATGGCAATGGTTCTGACCTATGGCGCAAAAGTCCCGGTGATCAAAGTCGGCCGCATGGCCGGTCAGTTCGCCAAGCCGCGCAGTGCACCAACCGAAGTTGTGGATGGTGTGGAACTGCCCAGCTATCGTGGTGACATCATCAACGAATTGGCATTCACACCAGAAGCGCGCATCCCGAATCCTCAGAAGATGCTGCAAGCCTATACACAGGCTGCTGCCACTCTGAACCTGCTGCGGGCTTTTTCGACCGGTGGATTCGCGGACATGAGCCGCGTTCATTCGTGGACCCTTGGGTTCACAGATGAACAGGACGTGCAGAAGTACTCCGAGATTGCCGATCGTATTCAGGACACCATCGACTTCATGGAAGCGGCCGGGATCACGGCAGATACCACACATGAATTCTCGACCGTCGAATTCTATACCAGCCACGAAGGGCTGCTGCTGGAATATGAAGAGGCGCTGACGCGCCTGGATTCGACCTCGGGCAACTGGCTGGCTGGTTCTGGTCACATGATCTGGATCGGCGACCGTACACGTCAGCCCGACGGTGCGCATGTTGAATTCTGCAGCGGAGTTTTGAACCCGATTGGTCTGAAATGTGGTCCGACAACGACCGTGGAAGACCTTAAGGTTCTGATGTCCAAACTGAACCCCGAAAACGAAGAGGGTCGCCTGACCCTGATCGCGCGCTTTGGTGCGGGTAAAGCAGGTGAGCACCTGCCGCGTCTGGTCAAAGCTGTGAAGGAAGAAGGGGCCAAGGTCACTTGGGTTTGTGATCCGATGCACGGCAACACGATCAAATCGGCGACCGGTTACAAGACCCGTCCGTTCGACTCAGTCTTGCGTGAGGTGCGCGACTTCTTTGGCGTACATCAGGCCGAAGGCACCATCCCCGGTGGCGTGCATTTTGAGATGACCGGTCTGGATGTGACCGAATGCACCGGCGGCGTGCGCGCGGTGACCGAAGAAGATCTGTCAGATCGCTATCACACCGCCTGCGACCCGCGCCTGAACGCGTCACAGTCGCTGGAACTGGCCTTCCTGGTGGCAGAAGAACTGACAAATCTGCGCCGCAACGGCAGCAAGCGCGTCGCTAGTTAAGCGCGTAAAAACAGATTTAAACAGCGGGCCTTTGGTCCGCTGTTTTTCGTTTCAGGAAACGCTAATCGTCCCGTGACACGATCAATCGCAAATGCTTGGCAGGGTGTTTGAATTTTCCCTCGACTTCCGCAAACCCATGGGCCGGCGTTGGTTTCACTGGGATTTGGACGTGAATGTCAGACACCATTTTGATCCGCGTATCCGAGATTGAAAACCGCCGCGGCGTTTTTCCAATTGCCCCGTCAGCGATCATGACGCCCAGAACGCGGCTGACATCGCCCAGATCACTTTTCAGCGGCAGCAATATCATTCGGGCTTGCATAGGCGTGCGACCAAGTACTCCACCCGAAGTCATGCCCAACTCGGCAACAGCAGGGGCCGCGAACACTTGTTCCAGAACATCCTTAATGCCTGCGCGGTCATCAGGCTGGAAGAACGCAGTCAACGGCATACCCCGCACTTCCATACCCGCAAGCGCGTTCAAATGGCTTCCGGCTAGACGAAAACGGGCCAAGCCAGGCGCAATGCGCTCGAGTATAAACGTGTATTCCAGGATATTTTCCAGACCGCGCGGGTCAATCTGGGACCGCATCGGGACACTGTCACGATTCAGTAATGCGGTCCAATACGCCTCGGCCTGGCGGATCGGCGAAAGGCTGCGCCCATTGTCAAAGCGATCCATTGCGACGATCTTTCCAAATTCTGACCCGGAACCAATCCCGAAAAAGGTTTTCATCTTCTTTACCCTTACGCCAAAAGGCTGCCATTTTTCTAAAATGCAACACATCGGGAGCAGCGGCAGCCTGCAAACCATTGCTCTGGGTAGTTTGACTCGGGTTAAATCAATTTTGGAGCAATTCTTTAACGAATGGTTAACTCGAACCAAACAATTGCGCTTTCAGCAAATACTTGCCCTGCACCGTTCAATGGCATTAGGTGCGACATGAGTGAGACGCATCAGGGCCAAATGAAGGGGCGGGTATGATCAGATCCATGACCGGGTTTGCCTCGGCACAGGGGCAGCACGGGCCACATAGCTGGACGTGGGAACTGCGCAGTGTGAACGGCAAGGGGCTCGACATGCGCCTGCGCGTGCCGGATTGGCTGACCGGGCTTGAGGCCGCGCTGCGGGCAAAACTGTCCAAATCCCTCAGCCGCGGGAATGTTACTCTGTCGATGCGCCTGAACCGCGAGGACTCGGCCTCAGAACTGGCTCTGAACGAGACAGCCATGAACGCTGCGCTGACCGCTCTTGAGCAGGCAGAACAGATGGCCTCGGCGCGTGGCATAACTCTGGCCCCATCGCGGGCCTCAGACCTGTTGGCGTTAAAGGGAATGCTGGATGCGGGATCGGATTCAGATGATCCGGGGCCACTGGTTGCCCACCTCACGGCTGAATTTGACGCTCTTGTCGACGCGTTCTTGGATATGCGCCGAACAGAGGGCGCCGCGTTGGCAGCGGTTCTGAACACGCAACTGGATCAGGTCGCCACGCTGACCGCGAAAGCGGCAGAACTGGCCGAACATCGCAGGGATAATATGGCACAGGCCTTGCGGGAAAATCTGGCGCGGGTGCTGGACAATTCACAAGGCGCCGACCCGGAACGAGTTGCGCAGGAATTGGCCCTGATCGCAGTTAAGGCCGATATCACGGAAGAAATCGACCGATTAACAGCACATGTCAAAGCCGCGCGCGATCTGTTGGGGAAAAACAGTGCCGTCGGCCGCAAGCTGGATTTCCTGATGCAGGAGTTCAACCGCGAAGCCAACACACTGTGTTCCAAAGCCCAAAGCTCGGATCTGACAGCTGTTGGGCTTGAGCTAAAAGCGGTGATCGATCAAATGCGCGAGCAAGTGCAGAACGTAGAATAAGAATGGGAACATCTGACATGGCGGATCGCCGCGGCCTTTTAATCATCCTGTCTTCTCCGTCCGGGGCAGGCAAATCCACGTTGGCCAAACGGCTGATGGCCTGGGACACAGATCTGGAATTCTCGATCTCGGCCACGACCCGCGCACCGCGTCCCGGTGAAGAACATGGGCGCGAGTATTTCTTTCTGTCAGAGGACGAGTTCAAGCAACAAGTGGCCGAAGGGCAGATGCTGGAGCACGCCCATGTTTTCGGAAACTTCTACGGTTCACCGGCAGAACCCGTGCGCAATTCGATCAACACTGGCAAGGATGTTCTGTTCGACGTTGATTGGCAAGGTGAGGTGCAGATCAGAAACTCTGACCTTGGCAAACATGCCCTGTCGATCTTCATTCTACCACCGTCGATCCCCGAACTGCGCCGCCGTCTTGAGACACGTGGTCAGGACAGCGATGACGTCATTGGCAAGCGCATGCTCAAAAGCTGGGATGAGATCAGCCACTGGGGCTATTACGACTATGTCCTGATTAATGATGATCTTGAGGCAACCGAAGAAAAGCTGAAGACCATTGTCAGCGCCGAGCGAATGCGCCGTATCCAGCAACCAAAGCTGCAACAGCATGTGCGCAAATTGCAAAATGAGTTCGAGGGCCTGTCATGACCGTTTACGCCTTGGGAGATCACGCACCGGACTTACACGAGGACACATGGGTCGCGCCCGACGCCAACCTGATTGGCAAAGTGGTGTTGGAGCAGGGTGCCTCGGTTTGGTTTGGCTGTACGATACGCGCCGATCACGAAGAAATCCGCGTAGGCGCGGGAAGCAACGTGCAGGAGAATTGCGTCATGCATATCGATGCGGGCTTTCCTTTGACCATCGGGGCAAACTGCACGATCGGGCATAAGGTCATGCTTCATGGTTGTACAATTGGAGACAACTCACTGATCGGTATGGGCGCGATCATTTTGAACGGCGCAAAGATCGGGCGAAATTGTCTGATTGGGGCAGGGGCCCTGATCACCGAGGGCAAAGAAATTCCAGACAATTCGCTGGTCATGGGTGCGCCGGGCAAAGTTGTGCGACAGTTGGACGAGGCATCGGCGCAACGCATCACACTCAGCGCACTTCACTATCAGGAAAACATGCGCAAGTTTCGCAAAACTTTAAAACCTGTCTCGTAAGACGTTCGGGCCAATTGAGTTTTAAGTCATGTCCACCGAGCTGTTAGACGAATTTGTCCAAGCGATTCCGATGCCCGCGCTGATGGTGGATCAGACGGAACGGATCATTGCCGCCAATACCGATGCAAAGACTCTGCTTGGTCAGAATATCGTCGGACGCCACTTCGCCACGATCCTGCGGCAACCGCAGGTATTGGAAGCCATTGAACAAAGCCTCCAAACCAAAAGCACAAAAAAGACGCGCCACCTGTCCAATGACGGCGCGCAGGATACGACGTTTGAGGTTGATTGCCGCTATATGAACGGTGTTGGCGCGGTATCAGGTGGGGCTGTTTTGGCCTCATTTCAGGACATCACCCATCTGGAACACGCCAGCCAGATGCGGCGGGATTTTGTGGCCAATGTCAGCCACGAGTTGCGCACCCCGCTGACCGCGTTGATGGGCTTTATCGAAACCTTACGTGGCCCGGCGCGCGATGATCCAGGCGCGCGGGAGAGGTTTCTTCAGATCATGACGGATGAAGCCAACAGAATGAACCGATTGGTTGGCGATCTTCTGTCTCTCAATCGGGTCGAAAGCGAAGAACGCGTCCGACCCATTGAACAGCTAGAACTAACGGGGCTGTTACAATCCATTCTGAACTCAGTGCGCCCTCTGGCCGAGGACGCAGGCGTGGCCTTGGTACTCGAAGCGCAGGACGGACCGGTGTCGGTCACCGGCGACAGCGACCAGTTGCGTCAGGTTTTCACCAACCTCGTCGAAAACGGCATAAAATACGGGGGCAGCGGCGGCAACGTGACA
Organism: Ruegeria sp. HKCCD7296; assembly: GCF_013110775.1. Lineage (NCBI taxonomy): Bacteria > Pseudomonadati > Pseudomonadota > Alphaproteobacteria > Rhodobacterales > Roseobacteraceae > Ruegeria > Ruegeria sp. HKCCD7296. The sequence continues at coordinate 7,383 of NZ_WVRF01000002.1, read as the reverse complement.
GTACGCGTTTTGTCCATGGAACGAGACACTGCGCTGAGGGGGCCGTCGGTGCGGGTTCAGGTCATCGACAAAGGCCCCGGCATAGATCCGATTCATCTGCCACGTCTGACAGAGCGATTCTATCGCGCGGACAGCCACAGATCCCGGCAACTGGGGGGAACAGGGCTTGGGCTTGCCATTGTCAAACACATCGTCAACCGGCACCGGGGACGGCTAAGAGTTGAGAGCGAGTTGGGAAAAGGCTCTGTTTTTACGGTGATTTTGCCACGGTGACGCGTTGCCAGAGCGGACTTTAAAAACCGCCGCTTCGCCCAGTCGGATCACTTTATGACACGTAAAGCGTTACAAAACGCAGGTTGTCATAAAACCGTTACACACTTGTCACAAAAGGCTTACGCATGCGGCCTAGGGGTTCGCGCAGGATCATCATGGGGGTGATCAAACATACCTTTTCAGGGAGACTGAAATGTCCTTTGTCAAACTGTCGGCTTCTGCGCTGGCGATTGCTGCCGTCTCGGCAACCACTGCTGCTGCCCGTGACAACGTACAGGTTGCCGGTTCGTCGACCGTTCTGCCTTATGCTTCGATTGTTGCTGAACTGTTCGGTGAAAACACCGACTTCCCGACCCCGGTTGTAGAATCCGGCGGCTCTTCGGCCGGTCTGAAGCGTTTCTGTGAGGGTGTTGGCGAAAACACCATCGACGTTGCAAACGCATCGCGTAAAATCCGCGAAAAAGAAATCAAAGCCTGTGCCGAAAACGGCGTGACCGACATCATGGAAGTCCGCATCGGTTATGATGGCATCGTATTTGCCAGCCAGCAATCCGGCCCCGCCTTCACCGCGTTCGAGCCTGCTGACATCTACAACGCCATCGGTTCAAAAGTCATGAAAGACGGCGCACTGGTCGACAACAGCTTCAACAGCTGGGCCGAGTTCAACGCCGATCTGCCGGACGTTGAAATCGCGATGTTCATCCCGGGCACCAAGCACGGCACCCGTGAAGTGTTCGAAGACAAGGTTCTGCTGGAAGGTTGCGAAGCCACTGGCGCGATGGAAGCCATGGTTGCAGGCGGCATGAGCGAAGATGACGCAGAAGACGCATGCCTGGACGTCCGCACCGACGGTAAGTCGGTCGACATCGACGGTGACTACACCGAAACTCTGGCGCGTATCGACACCAACCCCAACGGCATCGGCGTGTTCGGTCTGGCGTTCTATGAGAACAACACCGACAAGCTGAAAGTGGCCACCATGGGCGGTATCGCACCGTCGACCGAGACCATCGCGTCGGGTGAATACCCTGTGTCGCGTCCGCTGTTCTTCTACGTCAAGAAAGCGCATATCGGCGTGATCCCTGGCCTGAAAGAATACGCACAGTTCTTTACTGCTGATGAAATCGCAGGCGGTTCCGGCCCTCTGGCCAACTACGGCCTGGTTGCAGATCCTGAGCTGGCCAAGACCCAGGACGCCATCGCAAACGAAGTTACCATGGGTTCGGGCAGCTAATCCCGCCTTTGGCTTGAATGACCGGGGGCGGCAACTGATGCCGCCCCCAACTGTGTTTTCCGAAATTCCCAGCCAAGACCTTACGGGGGTGTCATGCCGATACTATGGCTCTTTCTGATCGTGCTTGCGATCGCCGCAGTCGGTTATGTGTCAGGACGCGCACGCGCCTTGCAAAGCGCCGGCGGAGACAGCCGGAACCTGCATTCGCTGCCAACTTACTACGGCGCAAATGTAGCCCTTAAAGCGATTGTACCCGCCTTTGGTCTGCTGATCATTTGGCTGCTGGCCCAGCCGCTATACGTGTCGTCTCAGGTTTCCGAAATGATCCCAGAGACTTCCGTCAAAGAAGGCTCGTCGCTAAGCCTGGTTATGGCTGAAGTACGCCGCACGGCGGACGGTCTGAACAACGCTGTGGCCGCCGGCGTGCTTTCGGAAGATCAGGCCCGCAACGCGCGCGCGGACGTAACCGACGTGACGCAGCGCCTGAAAGATGCCGGGCAGGTGGTGACGTCCGATATCACTCAACCGGTTCTGCGGGCTGCACAAAGCTACCGCGCCATGAATTCCACCGGTTACGCGATCATGACGGGTGCGGTCATTCTGGTGGCTCTGATTGGAGCCGCAATTAGCTGGTTTCAGACACATTCCGACTACCGTGCCCGCAACGTGGTCGAGCAGGGGATCCGCTTTCTGCTTCTGGCTGCGGCATCTATCGCGATTCTGACGACCATCGGAATCGTTCTGTCGCTGGTTTTCAACACGTGGGAGTTCTTCAAGCTCTATCCCGCGTCTGACTTCTTCTTTGGGACAACCTGGGCGCCCAGCTTTTCGGGCCGCGGCGGCGCATCGGATCTGGGGATCATCCCTCTGCTGTGGGGCACGTTCTATATCTCGCTGGTGGCTCTGCTGGTGGCTGTTCCTATCGGACTGTTTGCCGCGATTTACCTCAGCGAATACGCCTCATCCCGCGTGCGCTCTGTCGCAAAGCCGCTGCTTGAGGTTCTGGCCGGGATCCCGACCATCGTTTACGGTCTGTTTGCCCTGTTGACTGTCGGCCCGCTTTTGCTGGACGTGTTCGGCGATAACGGTTTGGGCTGGATGAAGGCAGGTACAGCCGTAATGACCGCCGGTATTGTGATGGGGATCATGCTGATCCCATTTGTTTCGTCTCTGTCTGACGACATCATCAACGCGGTACCTCAGGCGATGCGCGACGGATCTTACGGTTTGGGTGCGACCCAATCCGAGACCATTCGCCAAGTTGTTCTGCCAGCCGCATTGCCCGGTATCGTGGGTGCGATCCTGCTGGCGGCATCGCGCGCCATCGGTGAAACCATGATCGTGGTTTTGGGGGCAGGGGCCGCCGCCCGGCTCAGCCTCAATCCTTTTGAAGCGATGACAACCGTCACCGCCAAAATCGTCAGCCAGTTGACCGGCGACGCGGACTTCGCCTCGCCCGAGGCGCTTGTCGCCTTTGCCCTTGGCATGACCCTTTTCATCCTCACGCTGGGGCTCAACGTTTTTGCCCTCTACATCGTGCGTAAGTATCGGGAGCAGTACGAATGACCGACGCAAGCATGGACACCCCGAACGCAGACCGTCACGCGTCTTCGTTGATGGCCACGGACGCGCGTACAAAGAAGCGTGCGAATGCAGAGAAGCGTTTCCGCGCGTATGGTATCGTTGCAATCGCGACCGGGCTTTTCTTTCTGATCGTGCTGTTCGCTTCGATCTTGTCGCAGGGCATCCCGGCCTTTCAGCGTACCGTCGTGAGCGTCGAGTTCACTCTGTCGCCGGCACAACGCGACGAAGCAGAAGGTACTCTGTTCAAGACCAAAGCCTATTCCGACCTGTTTATCGGTGCGCTGAACGATCAGTTGACCGAAAGCGGTGTCACCGTCGATTTCGATCAGGACGCGATTGAGCGTCTTTTGGGTAAAGTGGGTGGCACGATCCGCACCTTTTACGCGGACAACCCAGACAAACTGGGGGAAGCGGTACAGTTCGATCTGGCCGCCTCAAGCCGGGTTGACGGATACTTCAAGGGTCGCGTTTCGCGTGACACCCTGCAAGACAGCCGCTTCCTGCAGCTTAGCGACCTGGATCTGGTCGATGCTCTGAAAGAGGCAGGTATCATCAAACAGGCATTTAACTGGCCCTTCATTACAGGTGCAGACTCGGGCGTGGACAACCCCGGAGGGGCGGGCATCGGCGCTTCGGTTGTTGGTTCGTTCTTCATGATGCTGGTGGTTTTGGCGCTGTCATTGCCCATCGGTGTCGCGGCTTCGATTTACCTTGAGGAATTCGCACCGCAGAACCGGTTTACGGACCTGATTGAGGTGAATATCTCTAACCTCGCCGCTGTTCCGTCGATTGTGTTCGGTATTCTGGGTCTGGCCGTGTTCATCCAGTTTATGCATCTGCCGCAATCGGCGCCCTTGGTCGGTGGTCTGGTGCTGACCCTGATGACGTTGCCGACAATCATCATCTCGACACGAGCCTCGCTGAAGGCAGTTCCCCCGTCGATCCGTGACGCGGCGTTGGGGGTAGGGGCCTCGAAAATGCAGGCCGTGTTCCACCACGTCTTGCCTCTGGCCGCACCGGGTATTCTGACCGGCACCATCATTGGTCTGGCGCAAGCCCTGGGCGAGACCGCACCATTGCTTCTGATCGGCATGGTAGGCTTTGTGGCGCGCGGATATCCCGATGGCTTCGTAGCTGGCTTTACCGAGCCGAACTCGGCCATGCCCGCGCAGATCTACACCTGGGCCGCGCGTGCCGATGTTGGGTTCTACGAGAAAGCATGGGGCGGTATTATCATCCTTTTGATGTTCCTGCTGACCATGAATATCATCGCAATCATCCTGCGCCGCCGCTTTGAACGCCGCTGGTAAGAGGGGGCACCAATGAACGATATGACACGAGTGGAGAGAGCCGTGGACTCCAAAGACATCAAGATCAACGCCAAAAAGGTTCAGGTCTATTACGGCGACACCCATGCCATCAAAGACGTGGATGTTGCGATTGAAGACAAGACTGTGACCGCCTTTATCGGCCCGTCGGGCTGTGGCAAATCCACGTTTCTGCGGTGTCTGAACCGGATGAATGACACCATCGACATCTGCCGGGTCGAAGGCGATATCCTGCTGGACGGCGAAGACATCTATGACAAGCGCGTCGACCCGGTTCAGTTGCGCGCCAAGGTGGGCATGGTGTTCCAAAAGCCAAACCCGTTCCCCAAGTCGATCTATGACAACGTGGCTTATGGCCCGCGCATTCACGGCCTTGCAAAGAACAAAGCGGAACTGGATGAAATCGTTGAAAAATCCCTTCGTCGCGGCGCGATCTGGGATGAGGTTAAAGACCGCCTGGACGCGCCCGGAACAGGTCTGTCGGGTGGTCAGCAACAGCGTCTGTGCATCGCCCGCGCCGTTGCGACTGAACCCGAAGTTCTGTTGATGGACGAGCCATGCTCGGCGTTGGACCCGATTGCGACCGCACAAGTCGAAGAGCTGATCGACGAACTGCGCTCGCGCTATTCGGTGGTTATCGTGACCCACTCGATGCAGCAGGCTGCGCGGGTCAGCCAGAAAACCGCCTTCTTCCATCTGGGCAATCTGGTCGAGTTCGGAGAAACCGGCCAGATCTTCACCAACCCCGTAGATCCGCGCACGGAAAGCTACATCACCGGCCGTATCGGCTGAGCACAGGTATTCAGAAATGTCCGATTTGACCGAACAACACATAGCGTCTGCGTTCGACCGCGATCTGGAAGCGATCCAAGCGCATATCATGAAGATGGGTGGCTTGGTTGAAGCCGCCATCATGAGCGCCGCGCGCTCTCTCGAGACCCGTGATGTGGAACTGGCGCAAGAAGTGCGGCAGGGTGACAAGGCCATTGATGCACTGGAAGATATCATCGACGAGGAAACCGCGCGCCTGATCGCACTGCGTGCGCCCACAGCCAGCGACTTGCGGTTGGTGCTGTCTGTTCTGAAAGTCTCGGGCAATCTTGAGCGGATCGGCGACTATGCCAAGAATATCGCAAAGCGCACCACGGTTCTGGTTGATGCAGGCGAGATCAATGGCAGCGCTGCAGCCCTTCGCCGCATGGCGCGCGAAGTTGAACGCATGCTGCGCGATGCGCTGGATGCCTATATTCAGCGCGATGCCGAACTTGCCACCGACGTTATCAACCGCGATGAAGAAGTTGATCAGATGTATAACGGTCTGTTCCGCGAATTCTTGACCTTCATGGCCGAGGATCCGCGCAATATCTCGTCCTGTATGCACCTGCATTTCATCGCCAAGAACATCGAACGCATGGGCGATCACGTCACCTCGATTGCCGAACAGGTGGTCTATCTGGTCACCGGAGAACGCCCAACCGAGGCACGGCCCAAGGCCGACACCACGTCGCAAACCGTGTAGGAGACGACAGAGATGTCCGCAGATCAACCGACAGTTCTGGTGGTTGAGGATGAACTGGCCCAACGCGAAGTGCTGGCCTACAACCTCGAAGCAGAAGGGTTTCGCGTCTCGAAAGCCGCCAGCGGCGACGAGGCCATGTTGCTGGTGGATGAAGATTGCCCCGACATCATCGTTCTGGATTGGATGATGCCGAACCTCAGCGGCATCGAAGTTTGCCGCCGCCTTAAAAGCAGGCCCGAGACACGTTCGATCCCGATTATCATGCTGTCGGCGCGCACTGAAGAAGTCGACAAAGTGCGTGGTCTGGAAACCGGTGCGGACGACTACGTGGTGAAACCGTACTCTGTTGTCGAATTGATGGCGCGCGTTCGCACACAGCTTCGCCGGGTTCGTCCGGCAACGGTTGGGATACGTCTGGAGTTTGACGACATCGTTCTGGATTCTGAGACACACAAAGTCAGCAGAGACAGCAAACCTTTGAAACTCGGTCCAACCGAGTTTCGTTTGCTTAGCACCTTCATGGAAAAGCCGGGCAGGGTCTGGAGCCGCGAACAGTTATTGGACCGCGTTTGGGGCCGCGACATCTATGTAGATACCCGAACTGTTGATGTCCACATTGGACGGCTGCGCAAAGCGTTGACGCAACATGGCGGTGAAGATCCTGTGCGGACCGTACGCGGCGCGGGGTACGCACTGGGTTGAGCTGAGAGTCTTTTAAACCAAGAGCTTACGACAACTTCTTGACGAGATGGTCGCAAGTGCATGCAGAAGTCTCAAGGGTCGTTGCGACGTTTTCCGCTATCTCAGTTTCATCAATTCATCTCTGAATGCCTCGGTTGGAGTTTGCCATCCGAGGCACTTTCTGGGGGTTCCGTTCAGGCGGTCGCAAATCGCCTTCATTTTGCGATTTGAGAGCGCCGCGAGCTGGGTGTCGCGCGGAAGATATCGGCGGGCCCGCTTGTTCAGATTCTCGACCGATCCCTTCTGCCACGGTGCCTGCGGATCACAAAACCAACTCTCCGTGCCAATGCCGGATTTAAGCTTTCGCCACTCTCGGAATTCAAAGCCCCGATCAAATGTAATCGAGCGTCGTGCTGGTTGGGGCAGGGGTTCCATCACATCCATCAGTTTGTTCATGAAATGCATTGAACTGCGGTCGTTGTTGCGGAACAGAACAGCGAACCGGGTCTTTCGCTCGACCAACGAGGCGACATTCATTTTGCCAGTGTGACGCTCGAAGATCATCAGATCGCCTTCCCAATCACCGAATTCTTCGCGTGTTTTTACACATTCTGGGCGCTGGTGAATGGACCGATCCGGTGGGAAAACCTGACCTCTGGGCCGTCTGGCGTAACGTGGTCGGCGTTTCTTGCGTCGGCTCGGCAGATGGCGCGCCAGTTGTTCGGATTGGCCTTCGGAGCTGTAGATATAGGCGTAGATCGTCT